>NZ_KQ758903.1:1445683-1745683 GCF_001466665.1 Dehalogenimonas alkenigignens
CTTTGCCACCCGCCTCTGGTGCCTGCCGCCTTCGAATTCTGTTTTCATGAAAACCTCTAGAACTTCCAGGTTAAGGTCATCGCCGTTTAATTCGCCCAGGCACAGGACATTGGCGTCGTTGTGCTTCCTAGTCAGAGCCGCAAACTCCGGCAGGTAAACCAGAGCGGCGCGGATCTCCGGCAATTTGTTGGCTGCCATACTCATACCGATACCGGTACCGCAGATAAGAATACCTCGTTGGGCATCCCCGCGGGCAACCGCTCCGGCGACCTTCATCGCATAGTCCGGGTAATCCGCCGATTGTTCGCCGTAAGCGCCGAAGTCCTCGACCTCGTGGTCATTATTTTTCAGCCAGTCAGCGATCTTGAGCTTCAATTTATAACCGCGGTGGTCGTTGCCGATTGCGATTTTCATTCACGGCCTCGTTTATTTAAAATAGTACGTTTCCAGCTCCGCCCGGGGCACGGCACCCTCTCTGACGATGACGGGATGCGGTCCGGTGAGGTCAACGATGGTGGACTCCACACCTCCGGGACACCTTCCACCATTCAGCACCATATCTACCCGGTCACCGATCTGGGCGCGTACTTCATCGGCGCTACAGACGCTGCCTCTCCCCGAGACGTTGGCGCTGGTGCCGGTCAGGGGCGCCCCTACCGCTTTGATGACATATAGAGTCAAGGTATGGCCAGGGATGCGTACGGCGACACTGTCTCGTCTGCCGGTGACGATGCTGGGAACAACTGGTTTTTTCGGCAGGATAAGGGTCAGGCCGCCGGGCATGAAACGGCGGGTCAGCAGCTCCGCCAGCGGGTTCATCTCCGCCACCTGCCGCATCTGGATTGAATCAGCCACCAGTACCGGCAGTGCCTTGGTCGTCGCCCGGCCTTTTATATCAAAAATGCGTCCTATAGCGTCAACGTGCTCCAGACTGGCAGCCAAGCAATAAACGGTATCGGTAGGCAAGGCGGCAACGCCGCCATTTCTGATCACATCTATGGCTTTGTCAAGGTCGCGGGAAGACGGCTGCGATGGGTCGGCGGAAGTCAAATTGTTATGTCTACTTAATCGGAAATTCTTGACGCTAGTATAGCAGAATGATAATCTGTAACACTACCGCAATGACCGAATCAAAAGAAAGCCCCACCTCATCCGAAACCCACCGCGTCGCTACATCCGGTGACATTGAGGTTGCTACTTATCTGGAAATCGCTAAGCAAGCTCTTGAAAAACCGGCAGCAGGTGAAGCGGTGTCCGGTGCCTCCCGCGAATCAATAGTCATTTTCGACTTCGGATCTCAGTACAGCTTGCTCATCGCCCGGCGCATCCGTGAACTCCACGTTTACTGCGAACTGGTGCCTCACGATACCCCATGGGATAAGATCGCCCACTTGAACCCCAAGGGGTTCATCCTGTCAGGCGGCCCGGCTTCGGTCTACGCTTCCGGTGCGCCGATGGCGCCGGCCTATATCTACGAGTCCAAGCTGCCCGTCCTGGGGATCTGCTACGGCATGCAGTTGATCACCCAGCAACTCGGCGGAACGGTCGCCCGGGGCCAGGCCAGGGAATACGGCCATGCCATACTTCATCTTTCTGATTTGACTTCCCCACTGTTCAAAGATATCCCTGAGTCTGCCGCCGCCTGGATGAGCCACGGCGACCGGGTGGAGCGGTTGCCCGCCGGCTTCCGCTCGCTGGCCTACACCGAGAATTCGCCGCTGGCGGTCATGGGCAACGACAAAAACGTCTTCGGTTTGCAGTTCCACCCTGAGGTTGCCCACACTCCCTACGGCAAGACGCTCCTCAAAAACTTTGTCCTTGGCATCTGCGGCTGCCAGGCCTCCTGGACGCCGGGGCACTTCATCACCGAGAGCATTGAGAGTATCCGCGCCCAGGTCGGCGGCGGCAAGGTCATCGCCGCGCTGTCCGGCGGAGTCGATTCAGCAATCGTGGCTACTCTGATCCACCGAGCTGTCGGCGACCAGCTTACCTGCATCTTCGTCAACAACGGCTTGCTTCGCCGCGAAGAAGCCGAACGCACCCTAAAGGTTTTCAAACAAAACCTGGGAATGAATATCATCTACATCGAGGCCACCGACCGTTTTCTGGACCGCCTGGCCGGAGTCACCGACCCGGAGCAGAAACGGAAGGCTATCGGCGTGGAGTTCATCCGGGTCTTCGAGGAAGAAGCTCTTAAACTGGGCAAAGTGGATTTCCTGGCCCAGGGCACTCTCTATCCCGATGTCATCGAAAGCATCTCCTCGGTTTCCTCGGCATCAGCCAAGATCAAGAGCCATCATAACGTCGGCGGCCTGCCGGCTAATATGGCCCTTAAACTGCTGGAACCGGTGCGCTATCTCTTCAAGGACGAGGTGCGGCAGGTGGGCATTGAACTTGGACTGCCCGAAGAGATGGTTTGGCGCCAGCCGTTCCCAGGCCCGGGACTGGCCATCCGCGTCATCGGCGAGGTGACCCGCGAGAAGCTGGAGATGCTCAGAGCCTCCGACTGGATCGTAATGCACGAGATAAAAAAGGCCGGGCTGTACCGCCAGTTATGGCAGAGTTTCGCCATCATCACCGACGTCAGAAGCGTCGGCGTCATGGGTGACTTCCGCACCTATGGCCACCTGGTGGCCATCCGTGCCGTTACTTCAGATGACGCTATGACCGCCGACTGGGCACGACTGCCATACGACCTGCTCGCCCGAATCAGCAACCGCATCGTCAACGAGGTCTCCGGCGTCAACCGGGTGGTCTATGACATCACCTCCAAACCGCCCGGCACCATCGAATGGGAATAAAGCTCCGGGAGGAGATTGAAATGGGATTTTTTAGCAAACGTAAGATTCAAGGCGACGAACTGCTGAACTACCTCGATTTTCTGGGAGAAGAATGGAAGTTCAGGGCCTTTCAAGAAAAGGAAGCCAGCGCATACACTGACGCTCTGACCCGGTTCGATCCTAAAGCCGCCGCTAAGAATGCCGATGCTTACGCTGAACTGGCGGGTGCTGCCAGCCGCCTGGCGCAGTCGGCGGCGGAGCTTATTCGCCGTAAAGACGCATTGAAGACAGTCCCGGACAAGGCGACTTCCTGTTATTTTGCCTGGCACGCCGCTTATACGGACTATCTGGCCTGGGCGCTCGCCCAAGCTGACACCATAGAAGACAAAATGGCCGGCAATCCCACCGATGCCGCAGCATTGAAGGATCTCCAGCAAAAAAGCGAACAGTCCCGCGCCGAGGCTGAAACCGAGGAGCAGAAACTGCTGAAGCAGCTGGACCTTTCCCAGGCGGATATCGAGCAGCTTCATGACCGCGCCACCCAGGCGGCAGCCCAAGACACCTGGCGTCCCCGCGTCATCACCCGCAAACCCAAGCGGTAATTTTTTACCCCACCTTCTTAAGATCTTAAGGAGACTGCGCTGAAAGTACTGGTCATCGGCAGCGGCGGGCGTGAACACGCCATAGTCTGGAAAATTAAGCAGAGCCCCAGAGTCGAAGCGGTTTTTGCCGCTCCCGGCAACGGCGGCACGGCGAATATCGTCGAGAATCTGGATATCAATCCTGCCGATGTCACCAAACTGCTAGATGCCGTCCACGCCTTGGGCATTGACCTGGTCGTCATCGGTCCGGAGGGACCGCTGGCTGCCGGCCTGGCCGACGAATTCCAGTCCCGGCTGATTCCGGTCTTCGGCCCGTCGCGGGCGGCGGCGCAACTGGAATCGTCAAAAACCTTTGCCCGCAGCCTGATGGAAAAATATGCCATCCCGTGCGCCAGGGGCAAGTCCTTCACCAACTTTCTAGAAGCCAGGGCTTATTTAAAGGCCCAGTCAGCCCCGCTGGTGGTTAAAGCCGACGGCTTGGCCGCCGGTAAAGGCGTCTCCGTTTGCACGACGCTGGCCGAAGCTGAATCCACGCTCCAGAAAATGATGGAGCAGAAGGTTTTCGGCGCCGCCGGCAACCGGGTGATCATCGAAGAATACCTGATCGGCCAGGAAATGAGCTACCTGGCTTTTACCGACGGCAAGACTATCGTTCCCATGCCTCCGGCCTGTGACTACAAACGCGTTTACGAAGGCAATACCGGTCCCAACACCGGCGGCATGGGCGCCTACTCACCGCCGCCCTTCTTCGATAACAGGATGGGAGCCAGACTCGACGCCACAGTTATGCAGCCCATCGTCCGGGCGCTGGCCGAAGAGGGTATCCGCTACCGCGGCGTCATTTATGCCGGGTTGATGTTGACTGATGACGGGCCTAAGGTACTTGAATTCAACGCCCGTTTCGGCGACCCGGAGACCCAGGTCATCCTTCCGCAACTCAAGACCGACCTGGTGGACATTATGCTGGCGGTTATTGAGGATTCACTGGATAAAATCATTGTTGAATGGGAGAAGAGAGCCTGCGTCACGGTGGTAATGGCTTCCGGTGGCTACCCGGAAGAATATAAAAAAGGATTACCCATTTCAGGTCTGGATGCCCTGGACGCCGGAGTGACGGTTTTTCATGCCGGAACACTGGCTGCCGACGAAAAAACAATCACCTCGGGCGGCCGTGTCCTCTCGGTAACCGCCTGCGGCGACGACTTCGCTCAAGCCCGAGACCTCGTCTATGATAATATTAGCCGCATATCCTTCGAAGGCGCCCACTTCAGGCATGATATTGCCCTGTTCGGAGAATAGTGGTTCAAGTACGGGCTTCAATCAATGAGAATGGCTTATGGTTGATTCAGCAGGAGGCTACACATGCCTAAAGCAGCCGTGATCATGGGATCTTCATCGGACATGGAAATCATGAAAAGCGCCGCCGATGTGTTGACTAACATGGGCATTGATCACAAGGTTTTTGTGATGTCAGCCCACCGCCAGCCGGAGAAGGTTCACGCATTCTGCACTGCAGCCCGTGCAGAGGGCTACGAAGTCATCATCGCCGGCGCCGGCGCCGCCGCCCACCTGCCCGGCGTCATCGCCTCATGGACGACGCTGCCGGTCATCGGCGTGCCGATACCTTCGAGCTCCCTGAACGGAGTTGATTCGCTTTACGCGATCGTCCAGATGCCGGCCGGGGTGCCGGTGGCCACCATGGCTATCGGTTCGGCCGGGGCCAAGAACGCCGCGTACTTCGCCGCCCAGATGCTCGGCCTGAAATACCCGGAGATCGCCAGCGCCTACGAACACTTCCGCGCCGGATTAAAGAGCGGTTAGCCGATTTTTTCTTCCCGCATATGCGGTGAATCTGAAAATTTATACTACTATTTCACAGGACAGGAAACGACCATGATCGAACGTTACAGCAGATCCCAGATGAAGAAAGTCTGGAACGACGAGAACAAGTTCGCCAAGTGGCTGGAGGTTGAGATCGCCGTTTGCGAAGCCTGGGCAAAAGAAGGCGTCGTCCCGCGGGAAGCCCTGCCCAAGATCAAGATGGCCCGCCTCAACCTTAAGCGCATGGAAGCCCTGCTTAAGGAAACCCACCACGATATGACCGCTTTCCTCGGCGCCGTGGCTGAGAGCCTTGGCGAGGAGTCCCGCTTCATTCACCTGGGACTGACTTCGTCGGATGTGATGGACACGGCCACCAGCCTTCAACTGGTAGAAGCCTCGGCGATACTGGCTGATGATGTGAAAGACCTCATCGCCGCGCTGGGCAAGCGCGCTCTGGAGCATAAGTACACCGTCATGGCCGGCCGCACCCACGGCGTCCACGCCGAGCCGATCACCTTCGGCCTTAAGCTGGCGCTTTGGATGGAAGAGATGCAGCGTAACCGCGCCCGGCTGGCCGAGGCGGCCAAGGTCATCGCCGTGGGCAAGATGTCCGGCGCCGTCGGCACCTACGCCACCGTGCCGCCGGAAGTCGAGGAATTCGCTTGCGAAAAGCTGGGCTTGATGCCGGCGCCGGTTTCCAACCAGGTCATTCAACGCGACCGCCACGCCCAGTTCATGACCACCCTGGCCATAATCGGCGGCTCACTGGAGAAGTTTGCCACCGAGATCCGCGCCCTGCAGAAGACCGAGGTGCGAGAGGCTGAAGAGCCCTTTGGCGCCGGCCAGACCGGTTCTTCAGCTATGCCCCACAAGCGCAACCCGGAACTGTGCGAGCGGGTCACGGGCATCGCCCGGCTGCTCCGCGGCTACGCGGTGACCTCATTGGAGAACATCGCCCTGTGGCACGAGCGGGACATCTCGCACTCGTCAA
This sequence comes from Dehalogenimonas alkenigignens, assembly GCF_001466665.1. Classification (NCBI taxonomy): domain Bacteria; kingdom Bacillati; phylum Chloroflexota; class Dehalococcoidia; order Dehalococcoidales; family Dehalococcoidaceae; genus Dehalogenimonas; species Dehalogenimonas alkenigignens. Next base: position 1,451,878 of record NZ_KQ758903.1, read on the forward strand.
CGGAACGGGTCATCCTGCCCGACGCCTGCCTGGTTCTCGACTACGCGCTCAATATCTTCACCTCGGTCATCAAGGGCATGACCGTCTTCCCGCAGCGCATGCGCCAGAACATGGACCTGACCCGCGGTCTGCTGTTCTCGCAGCGAGTGCTTTTGGCGCTTATCGACAAAGGATTGTCCCGCCAGGCTGCCTATAAACTGGTGCAGCGAAACGCTATGGCCGCCTGGACCGGCGAAGGCAACTTCATGGATCTTTTAAAAGCCGACGCCGAGGTCGCCGCGGCGCTGCCCCCGGTTGAACTGGAAAAGGTCTTCGATTACAAGTTCTACACCCGCCACGTCGACGACATTTTCAAGCGCTTGGGCTTGACCGCCGCCCAGTGGAAATCCCGCGCCGAGTCCGGTCCGGAAAAACTGTCGCCGCAGTCTTTATAAAACAAGATGTCTCATGCTGGACCAGAACAAAGAGACACGGCTTATCGTGCGCTCCCTGGAATACTGAAGAGGTAATTACATGACCGACAACCAGGTCGTTCTCAAGACCGACCTCCCCCTGAAACGTTTCATCTCCGGCAAAGTCCGCGATACTTACGACCTGGGGGAACACCTTCTCATCGTAGTCACCGACCGCGTGTCGGCTTTCGACGTCGTCTTGCCAGCCGGCATCCCGGACAAAGGCCGCGTCTTGAACCTCATCTCCGCCTTCTGGTTCGGCAAAACGAAAAACATCATTTCCAACCATGTCGTCGCTGTCATCGAGGACGTGAGGCAACTCGACGAGTTCATCCCGGAGGCGCAGCGCTTCGACTACCCCAAATACCTTGAGGGCCGGTCGATGGTGGTTAAGAAGGTCAAGCGGCTGCCGGTGGAGTGCGTCGTCCGCGGTTACCTGGCTGGTTCAGGCTGGTCGGAATACAAGAAGCGCCAGTCGGTCTGCGGCGTATCGCTTCCCGCCGGTCTGCGTCAGAGCGAAATGCTGCCGGAGCCGGTCTTCACCCCAACCACCAAAGGCGAGGATACCCATGACCTGCCGATGACTTACGAGGAAGTCGAAAATACCGTCGGCCGTGACCTGGCATTAAAGCTGAAGTCGATGAGCATCGTCCTCTACGCCTATGCTCGCGACTACGCCCGACATCATGGCATCATCATTGCCGACACCAAGTTCGAGTTCGGCCTGAATGGCGACAAGCTCATACTCATCGACGAAGCGCTGACCCCGGACTCATCCCGCTTCTGGGATGAAAAGCTCTACAAGGTTGGCGAGCCCCAGGACTCCTACGACAAGCAGCCCCTCCGAGACTGGCTGGAAAATTCCGGCTGGAACAAGGAGCCGCCGGCCCCGACGCTGCCGCCGGAAGTAACCGAATCAACACGGCGGCGGTATGTTCACGCCTTTGAGGTTTTGACGGGGAAGAGGCTGCCTTAAACTACTCCACTCACTCCTTGGTGCTCGGCGCCCAGTCCGCAATCCGCGGGTCGATGCGGTTTGGTTGAATGATTACCTCGCCTTCCCTTCCGCCCTGACGTAAATCCGCTTCGGTGCTTCATCGAAATATTTGAAAAGCGCCGGGCAAAGCCACCCCTCCTCGCTCCTCCCTACCTCCCGGTACCAGTTGCCGCCCGCGTCTTCTTTCACCCATTCCAAAACACTCTGATGTCCCAGGAACTGCGTTGCCGAAAAGAACAATTTGAATCCTTCTCTAGCGTTCAGGATGTTGTCCACTAACCGGTCTATCATCTCCGGAATCCCCGCGACAAACGGTTCTCGGACGAGCCCGGCCGCTGCGTCATCGAATACCCAGTTGCCATAGTAGAGATACGGGTAGATGATCATGATCGAGTTAGCCATTTCTACTCCACCCACTCCTTGGTGCTGGGGACGCGGTCCGCAATTCGGTGATCTATGCGAGTGGCCTTATCCAGCGCCCGGCCCAGAGCCTTGAACACCGCCTCCACCTTGTGGTGGTCATTGGTGCCGTAGGCCACACCAGCATGCAAATTCAGCCGCCCCTCCGCGGCAAAGCTCTCAAGGAAATGGCGAACCATGTCGGCAGGGAAGCCAGCCAGGTCGTTGTTCTCGAACTCCATATTCAGGACCGAATAGCCGCGTCCGCCCAGGTCAACGGCCACGGCGGCCAATGTCTCGTCCATAGGCACCGTGGCGTCAGCGATACGCACCAGTCCTTTTTTGTCTCCCAGCGCTTCATTGAACGCCTTGCCCAGAGCGATGCCGACATCCTCAACCAGGTGATGCACGTCATCGCCCGTGGCTGATACCTTTATGTCAAATACGCCGTGGCGAGCGATCTGTGACAGCATGTGGTCGAACAGCCTCACCCCGGTGCGCATTTCATCTTTACCGTTGCCGTCAATATCGACGAAGACTGAAATGGTCGTCTCCTTGGTTTCCCGTTTAACCGTGGCTTTGCGTTCTGTCATGTTATCTCCCCTATTTTTCGGAGTTGGGCAATCAACCGATCAGTATCCCCGGGCCGGCCGATGGAAAAGCGAAGGTAATTCTCCATCTGCGGCGAGTTGAAGTAGCGCACCAGTATCCCGCGGCGCTCAAGTACACGCTGGATCTCGGCCGCGTCTTTACCATTGATTTTACACAGGATGAAGTTGGCCGCCGAAGGGTAAGGCTTGAGGTACTCTATCCCCGCTAGCGCCTGGAACAACCGCTCCCGCTCTGAAACGATTAACCTCACATTGCTCATGAGGTAATCGATGTCCTTGAGCGATTCCCTGGCGGCGGCGACCGCGGCAGTATTTACGCAGTACGGGTCTTTGATGGCATCCAGACGCGTCACTACGTCTTCTGGAAATAACCCGTAGCCGACGCGCAACCCGGCCAGCCCGGCCCATTTGCTGAAAGTCCGCAACACCATCAGGTTGGGGTGTTTTCCGATTTCTGGCGCCATTGTCTGGCCGGTGAATTCGTAATAAGCCTCGTCGACGACTACTGGAAGACCGGTCTCAAGTATTTTCTCAATTGTCCTTTTGGAGACTTGAGTGCCGGTGGGGTTGTTGGGCATGGCGATAAAGACGAGTTTGGTCTTGTTCGAAACCGCACTTAACAGTTTTTCAGGGGTGAAGTTAAAGTCTTGGTCCCGGGGCACGCCAATGAATTTACCGGCAGACAGTTCGGTGAAAAATTTGTACATGGCAAAGGTCGGCGTGGCGGTCAGCACCTCGTCGCCGGGGCTGATAAACAGCCGTACCAGTAGATCGATGAGCTGGTCGGAACCCGATCCTGCGACGATTCTATCGGCAGGAACGCCGGTATAACCAGCCAGCGCCTTCCGCAGCTCCGTCTGGCAGGAATCCGGATAAATATGGGCGTCATTGAAAGACGCAAAGGCAGATCTCACCCGAGGCGACGGACCGTAAACGTTTTCATTGGCATCTAGCTTGCAGATGCCCAGCGCCCGCGTCACGTCGTCCAGCGCCTCCGGTGACTTGCAGGCGGCGTATCCGGCAAACCTGTCCAGTTCCGGGCGCATAAACTTTTTCAGATCCATTTCCCCTCCGTCGTTACGAGGAGTCCTGCCGCAGAAGGACGACGAAGCAATTCTCCCGTTCGTACCTAGATCCGGTCCATCCGCAGTCTGAGCGCCCTCTCGTGGGCGGTCAGCCCCTCGGCCGCGGCAATAGTTGCCGCCGCCGGCCCCAGATTTTTCACCATCCCGTCATCCACCCGGACGACGTCGATTATCTTGATGAAATCGAGCACATTAAGTGGAGATGAGAATCGTGCCGTTCCCGAAGTCGGCAGCACGTGGCTCGGTCCGGCGATGTAGTCGCCGAAGGCCACCGTCGCCCGCGGCCCGGTAAAGACGCAGCCGGCACTCTCTATCTTCGATAATACTGCCTCCGAGTCCGCGGTCAGTAGAAGCAGGTGCTCCGGAGCGTACATATTGGACAATTCCACCGCCTCTTCCAAGCAGTCAACCACGGCGACGCAGGACATATTTGACAGGCTCTGGTGAATGACGAACTGGCGCGACATACTCTCGACGACACGATTCAGCTCGTCGGTTACGGCTTTAGCCACCCGCTCCGAGGTCGTCACCAGCACCGTCGTCGCCAACGGGTCGTGCTCCGCTTGAGCCATCATGTCCGCGGCGATATATTCCGGCTTGGCGGAATCGTCGGCGATGATAAGCACCTCGCTCGGCCCCTGCAGCCCGTCAAGGGCAACCATGCCGTAAAGCAACCGCTTGGCCACGGTCACAAAAATGCTGCCCGGTCCGCAGATTTTATCGACCTTGGGCACCGTTTTTGTACCCACCGCCAGCGCGGCGACGGCTTGCGCTCCGCCGATCCGGAAGACGCGGTCAACACCAGCCAATTTGGCCGCAGCCAGCGTCGGCGCCGGCACCCTGCCGTCTTTGCCTGGCGGTGTTACCAGACAGACTTCGGCAACGCCAGCCACCCGCGCCGGTATGGCCGTCATCAGGACACTCGAAGGATAGAAGGCGGTGCCGCCTGGAGCGTAGCAGCCGACGCGCTCCAGTGGACGGTAGATCTGCTCCATGGACATCTGGTTGAAACCGGAAAACAGAGCCTCGCGCTGACGCTGGTGAAAATCCTTGACCCGGCCGGCGGCCAATTCCAGGGCATCTAGAAGAGACTTGTCGACCGATGCCGCCGCAGCATTGATCTCTGCCGGGGGTACTTCAATAGCGCTAATCTCGGCTTTGTCATATTCTTTAGTGAGGCGCCTGAGGGCATCGTCGCCGTTCTCCCAGACATCATTTATGATGCCCTGGATCATCCCCTCAAGGTCATGTATCTGGTAGCGGAGCGACAGCGTACGACGTGTAGCCTCGGAGACGAATCCCCCGTGGACCCGGCGACGTAAAATCTTGGCTGCAGCTCTGAATCCTATTACCGTTTCCACGCGAAACTCCAGCGCCCCTGCTCATCGACAGGATAGCAACCGAGGATCATGGTGACGGGGCGGCAGTGGGATATATGAATGTCAGGATTGAAATTTGGCATTGGTGTTACTTAGCCTGGTCGAGCGCCTTCCCCAATCTTTCCACCAGAGCCTCCATCCTCTTCCGTTTTACCGGATTGTCTGCCGCCCGGGTATTGCCGATGACGCAAGCGGTGGACTCGAACAGCGTGTCTATGATGCGCAGGTTGTGCCGGGCAATGGTGCCGCCGGTTTCGGTATTTTCGATTAGAAGGTCGGCATCCTCCGGCAAATAGGCCTCGGTCGAACCCCAGGTAGGCGCGATGCGGTAGCGGCCGAAGTGATTGTTGCGGGCGTACTCATCGGCGATGTTGATATATTCTGAAGCGACCCGCAGATTGCGGTTCCGAAAATGCTCCTTAAGCTCTGCTGCGTTGGTCACCGGCACCTCGTTAGCCACAACGGCGACAATGCGCACCCAGCCATATTTGAGGTCAAGCAGGCGTTTGACCGGGGAGGCCGGGAACTGGTGCAAATGGTCGGTCAGCCAGTCCCAGCCGGTGATGGCCAGGTCAAAGTTGCCGTTAGCCACCTGGATGGGCATATCCTGCGGCCGAATCGTTTTGATGGCAAAACCCTCCAGGTCGCTTTTGGGCCGCCGGAAGCCGCGGTCGGATGGGTAGTCTTCGATCCCAATACCGGCGGCGTCGAGAATTTTCCTCACGTGCGGCTGCTGATGACCATCGGGCAATGCCAGCCGAACGACATCGGGGGCGTACTCGTGATAGGCTTCGAGGGCTGCCGCCGTTTTCGGCGGCGCATCTTCGTTAAGCTCTACGGCTGGCGGCAGGTTAGCCAGAATCGACGAGATAGCCGCCGAGAGGTCTTTGGAGGCCAGGCTTTCGCGGTTGGCTATCAGAACGGCCTTGAAGTCGAGGACTTTCGACAGGACTTTGAGGCCTTTTGATATGAGTTCGCCCGCGCTCTTGCGCGGCAGGATGACCACCTCGGCTGTCTCCGGCGGGTAAGCCTCCGCCGAGCCCCACAGCGGGTAGACGGCGTAATTTTTGAGGCGCAGCTGGATGGCCAATTGCTCGGCCAGGTTGGGGTATTCCGAGGCCAGGCGCACCTTGTCAGTGCGCCTGGACAGGTCGGCCAGCGAGGCGATGCCGTCGCCCGCCGCCGAAGCCGCGTAGAGGGCGCCGTGGCCATAGCCCAGAACCCTGACCTTGACCAGCGAAGAGAGACGATAGCGGGAGACAAGTTCCTCCACCCAGTCGGCGCCGCAGATACCAAGGTCGTAGTTGCCGATTGCCACCTGGATGGGGATGTCCTTTTCATGGAGCATCTTAGCCGACAGCTCCGGGTATTTGGCGCTGGTCAGCCGGTACAGCCGGGCTTTGGGCTGGTAGTCATTAAGCTGCCAGCCGGCACGGTCGAGGAGTGCCGCCGTATCCGAAAGCAGGCGGCCTTTGGGCAAGGCGACTCTCATTCTTCAGAGGCCTCCCCGCCCAGCATCTCTACCAGTTCTTCGACTGTCTCGAACTCGAACTCCTCGTCCGTTTCAGTATCGGACAACACCAGCAGGCCGTCTTCGGTGATGTTAAGAACCCAGTCATAGTCCATGACGTCGGGGTCGCCAAGTTTGATCTCGGCGGTGTAGTCGGCGTCTCGAAGATCAGTGGCCACGGCGAAAGCCCGCGCCTCGTCGCCGGGCTGGAAGCTGACCAAAAAGCGGTCTGGTTCTTCCATCTCATATTCGGCCATATCTATGAACTTCATCAGCTCGTCCAGGTACAGGGCGAAGCCGGCCGCCGCCCTGGCAGGGCCGCCCATCAGAGCGATGAGGTTGTCATAGCGGCCGCCGCCGCCGACGGTAACCCCATTGACCGAAAGGTGGAAGATGGCGCCGGTGTAGTATTCAAAGCCGCGGCCGGAGGCCAGGTCGATCTCATAGGGCACGCCGACGTCGTCGAGGGTATCGAGTGTGGCGGCGAAGTCTCCCGCCGCTGCCTCCAGCTCCGCGGAGTAGCCGAAGAGGGACCTGAGATTGGAGAGGTAATTGGATGAGGTCCCGGTTACGCCAAGGAGAGTTTTAAGGCCGGCTAGAAGTTCCGGATTGGACTCGGCCAGCCGGCTCATCACCGACTCGTTGCCGTCGAGGATATCATCGAACAATTTGTGACGGGCCTCCGGCGACGGTTCGAGCTGAGCCAATACCGCCTGAATGACCCCGGAATGGGAGATTTTTATGCGGCCCTCAAGACCGAGCAGTTCCAGCGTCTCAAGAGCCATACGGGCGAGTTCGGCATCGGCCAGGGGGCCGCTGCCGCCGATCAATTCCGCGCCGCATTGCCAGCGCTCCCGGCCGCTGCCCGGCTTCTCCTCAAAGAGGAAAGTATTTACCACATAGAAAAGACGGGCGACTTCACGGTCAGCCAGGGAATCGGTGTACAGGCGGGCGATGGGGATAGTGCCGTCCGGCCGCATGACCACGCGCTCGCCGCTCCAGCCGTCCCAATCCAGGAAAGAAAACACCTGCCCCAGCATGCCGGGGGTCAGCGTGCCGGTGGCGGTGAACAGGTGCAGGTACTCCAGCGTGGGAGTGCGCACCTCCTCGTAGCCCCACTTGAGCGCGGTATCAATGAAGACGGATTCCGCCAGGCGGAATTTCAGCATTTGTTCGGGGACCAGGTCGCGGCAGCCGCGACACCTCTCTTGAGTCATGATTTCTCCTATACTGCTTTTGTTGGACACGGAGATTGTACACCAGGGGCATATTACGTTCAAATGTGGCCATCGGACGGGGTTTGTTTTTGTTTGCCGGTGAAGTAACCACTTTTTCCGGAAACGATGCCGAAATCGCGCGATGGGCTGAAGGTGTGAAACGATTGTCGTCTGGTTTGGGAACAAATGCTGCTTTCACAGCGCCGAAGGCGTCGTGACCAACCGTTTCAGAACCGACCGGGTTCATGACCGGAACAAACAAAGCCGAAGGCAGCGGGGACGGATTAATAGAACAAGACGGCCTCCAGATTCAGAGTGGACAAACGTACTAATTTGGTTCATGCCGGGCATTATAGCACACCCGTTCCCAATGGCTGTCAAGCGAGTTTTGTCGTTTTTAGCGGGTGGGGAAAAATATACCTGTACAGACAGGATGATCAGCAGGCGCTCATGTGGCCGGGGGAAAGCGATCCCCGGGGTCGCCCTTAACAATCTCTCTTTGTCTTCCCCTTGGCGACAGGTCAGAACCGAAGGCGCATCCGGAGGCGGCAGGCCGCGTCGTTTCAGTTGAAGGCTTGGAGGCGGGCAGGCGCAGCGAGCAGGGCCATAATATTCTGAAGATAGCCTGTTGCGCCCCGTGCTATAATCAAAAGGCACCTGTCAAGGAGGCTACCGATGAATATCGCCGGCATCCTGCTGATCGCTCTGGCCATCGCTTTTTTTATCGTCGAATTCTTCACCTCCGGCTACGCCCTGTTCGCCGCGGCAGGACTGCTCTCCCTGATCCTCGGCCTGGTGCTTGTTTTTAATTTCGCCGTGCCGCCGTGGGTTACCGTTACCCTGCTGGCCCTGATCCTGGGACTTTCGGCAACCGCCGCCATCCTTATCTGGCGCCGCGTTGCCGAGGCGCAAAAACAGAAGATCGCCACCGGAAATGAGGAGCTTGTCGGCCAAACCGCCCGCGTTCATGCTCCGCTGCAGCCGGCCGGCAAAGTCTTTATCCAGGGCGAAATCTGGTCGGCGGAACTGGACGCCGGCAGGGCTGAAATCGGCGAGCAGGTTACCGTTACCGGTGTTCAAGGCTTAAAACTGTCCGTAAAGAAAAACGCGCGAGGAGGATAGATATGGAAGCCGCTCTCGAAGCACTCGTTCCCTGGCTCATTTTCTTGCTCTTCCTGGTGATCATTCTGGCTCTTTCGGTCAGGGTTGTCTCCGAATATGAACGGGGCGTCATCTTCCGGCTGGGCCGCCTGGTCGGCGCCAAAGGCCCGGGCATCTTCTTCCTTATTCCTTTCATTGACCGCATGGTCAAAATGGACCTGCGCGTCGTGACCATGGACGTGCCGGCTCAGGAGGTCATCACCCGGGACAATGTCACCGTGCGCGTTAACGCCGTTATCTACTTCCGGGTTGTCGATCCGCAGGCGGCGGTCGTCAAAGTCCTCGATCACATCCGGGCGACCTCCCAGATTTCGCAAACGACGCTCAGAAATGTTCTGGGTCAATCGGAACTCGACGAACTCCTGGCCAACCGCGAGAAGCTGAACGACGTGATCCAGGACATCATCGATAAACAAACCGATCCCTGGGGCATCAAAGTTTCGACGGTAGAGATAAAAGAAGTGGAACTGCCTGAGACGATGCGCCGGTCTATGGCCGCCCAGGCCGAAGCCGAGCGCGAGCGCCGGGCTAAAATAATCCACGCCCAGGGCGAGTTCGAAGCCTCAACCAAACTTGCCCAGGCGGCCGACATCATCGCCAAAGAACCGGTGACGCTTCAACTGCGGTATCTGCAGACGCTGACCGAGATCGCTTCCGAGCGCAATTCGACGGTGATTTTCCCCATCCCCATCGACCTCATCAGCATGTTCATGAAGGGATTTATCAAAGACAAGTAGAGACATAGCGCGTTATATCCCTGACGGTCGGGGTTCTCAGATAAGGGCAATTTTGCTGCTCAGAATTGAGAATAACAGCCCGCCTCGAGCCTGTCGAAGTGGTGGTCGTAAGATAGGCAGCCAATCCCCGTTCATGGTTCGACAGGCTCACCACCAGCGGATTTCAGGCTACGGCTTCAGAGTAACATCACCGGCGACGACGACATATTCGGCGCCGTCGTCTCCAAGGATGACCAGGGCGCCGTCGGCGGTCACTTCGGCGGCGACTCCCTCGACGACCGTTCCGCCGCCGCTGGCGGTCACCCGGCGCCCCAGGGTTACCAGGCGGGCGCGCCAGAGATCCCGAAGGGCCGCCGGGTCGAACGAGGTGTAAAAAGCGGCTATTTCATCGACAATCGCCCGCAGCAGCCGCGGCGTGTCGATTTTTCGGCCTGACTCGGCCGACAGGCTAGTGGCGATGCCGGCAAGATCGGGCCAACCGGCCATATCCATGTTAACGTTCACACCGATGCCGATAGCCGCATAGGTCTTGCCCCTGGCGGTGCCGCTCTCAACCAGAATCCCGGCGACTTTCCGGCCGCCGATGAGAATGTCATTGGGCCACTTCAGATCGGCTTTCAACGGCGCGGCTGCCTCTATGGCCTCGGCGGCCGCCAGCCCGGCCAGCATGGTGAGGTACGGCAACTGCTCTGACGACGGGTGAAGCAACAACGACAGCGACAGAGAGCCGACCGGCGACACCCAGGCGCGAGACAGCCGACCGCGGCCTTCGGTCTGTTCCGCAGCCACTACCAGGGTACCCTCCGGCGCCCCCTTGTGTGCCAGTTCTCTGGACCGGTCCATGGTGGAACCAATACGCTCATAGGTCAGTATATGCTTGCTCCAGCGACACCCGGAAAGCGCGTCTTCCACGCTGCGATAGTCTAGTTTGTTCATAGTTAAAATTATAGCATCGGCCGGAGCGGCGGGCTATCGCCTGCGGCCTCTGAGGCCTATAATTAGCCCGGGAGGTCGGAGATGAAAAATCAGGACAAACTCAGTGAATATCGGGCTAAGCGGGATTTTCAGAAGACCGCCGAGCCGCCGCCGGAAACCGCCGCGCCGTCTGAAAAGCCGGTATTCGTCGTTCAGAAACATGCCGCTTCCCGCCTGCACTACGATCTGCGCCTGGAGATCGACGGCGTGCTGAAAAGCTGGGCGGTGCCCAAGGGGCCGTCAATGGACCCGGAGGTCAAGCACCTGGCGGTGCCCACCGAGGACCACCCCATGGCCTACGGCGGTTTTGAAGGCACGATACCGGAGGGCGAATACGGCGCCGGTACGGTCATGGTCTGGGACACCGGCACCTACCGGAATATTAAAGCCGAGAAACCCAGGCCGGAGTCAATGGCGGAATCATTCGACGAGGGCAGAATCGAGGTGTTTCTCGAGGGCAAGAAACTGGCGGGGCGTTTCGCGCTGATCAAGACCGCCCGCGGCTGGCTGTTTTTCAAAATGAAAGATGAGTACGCCCGTGCCGGCGATATCACCGCCGAGGCGCCGGACTCGGCCATTTCCGGCCGAAATCTGGAACAAATCACCGCCGGGCGGTGAATCGTTTGCCCGTCTCCCCCGCGGATAGTAGAATAATGCCGGATACTGCTTCACGGAGGCGTTATTGCCGAACCAGATTACGGACGACCTGGGAACCCTGCTCGATATGCTGCCGCCGGAAATCCGGCGGCCGCTTGGCCAGCAAACCGATTTAGCCCAGCTGCTTGAAGTTGTCATGGATCTCGGAAGGGTGCCGGAGGCACGGTTCCCCGGCCGGGAAATCATCCTCCGGCCTGAAGAAATCTCCGAAGAGGACATTGATTACGTCACCGCCCGTGTCAGCGCCTTCGGCGGCGACAACCGCGCCGGCATCGAACGCACATTACACCGCATCTCGGCCATCAGAAACCGAAAAGGCAAAATCATCGGCCTCACCTGCCGCGTCGGGCGGGCGGTGTTCGGGACGATTAAGATCATCGAGGACCTGATTCAATCTGGCAGCAGCGTCCTGCTGCTGGGCAGGCCGGGCGTCGGCAAGACCACCATGCTGCGGGAAGTTGCCCGTGTCCTGGCCGATGACTTAAAAAAGCGCGTCGTCATCGTCGATACGTCCAACGAGATAGCCGGAGACGGCGATATTCCCCACCCGGCGATCGGCCGCGCCCGCCGCATGCAGGTGTCCGAACCCGACCGACAGCACGCGGTGATGATCGAAGCGGTTGAAAACCACATGCCGGAAGTCATCGTGATAGACGAGATCGGCACCGAACTTGAAGCTTTAGCCGCCAGGACCATCGCCGAACGCGGCGTGCAGCTGGTAGGCACCGCCCACGGCAACACCCTGGAAAACCTGATGCAGAACCCGACACTGGCGGATCTGATCGGCGGCATCCAGGCGGTAACCCTGGGCGACGAGGAAGCCAGGCGGCGCGGCACTCAAAAAACAGTCCTGGAGCGAAAGGCGCCGCCGACTTTTGATATCATCGTCGAAATTCAGGAAAGAGACCGGGTGGCGGTTCACGGCAACACCTCAGAAGCGGTTGACGCCATCCTGCGCGGTATCCCGGAAGCGACCGAGATCCGTTCCATCGATGACAACGGCCTGGTCACCACCACTTCAGCCCAGCCGGATACCGATCATCCCGAACGAGCCCACCGCCTGCCTTCGGCGGCGGCGGTGGACACACCCAGACTGTATCTCTTCGGGATCAATCGAAGCCGCCTGGAACAGGTCGCTGAAGAGATGCGGGTCAATCTCAACATCACCGAGCGCCTGGGCGATGCCGGGATGCTGGTCACCTCAAAGAATTATTTCCGCCGCCGGCCGCAGCGAATCCGGGACGCCGAGGCGCACAACCTGCCGGTCTACGTCCTTAAGAGCCATACCCCCGCCCAGTTCCGCCAGTTCCTCGGCATGCTGTCCCGCCGGGAGCCGGAGATAGCCCAGGAATCCGGCGCTTTGGATCAGGCGATAATGGAAGCTGAAGAAGCGGTACACCGGGTCAAAAGCGGCAACGACAAGGTTGAGTTATCGCCTCAGGGCGCCTACATCCGCCGGCTGCAGCACCTGGTTGCCGAACGCGCCAACCTGAAATCGGGCAGCGAAGGCCGCGAGCCCAACCGAAGGGTCAACATCTTCAAGGAGTGACGATGCCCCTGTTTATCACCTTTGAAGGCGGCGAGGGCTCCGGCAAGAGCACTCAGGCCGGATTATTGACCAGGCGCCTGGAGGCTCAAGGCGTCAGCGTCTTATTGACCTGCGAGCCGGGCGGCACCGAGTTAGGCGACCGTATCTCAAATCTGCTCAAATGGGGCGACGGTATCTCCATCAGCCCGATTGCCGAGCTGATGTTATTCAATGCTTCCCGGGCCGAACTGGTAAGCCGGGTGATCAAACCAGCCCTGGCCGCCGGTAAAACGGTGGTCAGCGACAGGTTCGCCGACTCATCGCTGGTATATCAGGGCTACGGCCGGGAGTTGTCTCTTGCCTCTGTCAGAGCTGCGTCATCAATCGCGGCTCAAGGGTTAATACCGGACATCACCTTCTTGCTGGATGTCCCGACCGAACATGGTTTCGCCCGGAAAGGGTCGGCCAAAACTGATCGTATCGAACGAGAGCACGCCGATTTCCACCGCCGGGTTCGCGACGGCTACCTGGCAGCGGCTCGGGCTGAACCCGACCGCTGGGTCATAATCAACGGAACGCTGCCTGAAGCAACCGTCGCCGGCCGCATATGGCAGGCCGTGCAGGCAAGACTTTCACAACGAACTGGATAGTTGAGTGATCAAACCCCAGGCAATAGCCGCGATGAGCGGCGGCGTGGACTCCTCCGTCAGCGCCATGCTCCTCAAACGAGCCGGTTTCTCCGTTCTCGGCCTGACGATGCGCCTCTTTGGCCAAACACAGGAAAAAGCCGCCGAGCGCGCCGCCGCGGTGGCTGAATACCTCGGCATCGAACACCGGGTCATTGATTTCACCGAGGAATTCCAATCCAGTGTTATCGAATATTTCTGCGCCGAATACGCCGGCGGGCGTACGCCGAATCCCTGTGTTGTCTGTAACCGGCAAATCAAATTTGGCGCCCTGCTGGAGGCGGCTGATTCACTCGGCATCAGGTACCTGGCGACCGGGCATTATGCCCGAATCGAGCCGTCTGCCTCGGGCTACCGCCTGCTCGAGGCCGCCGACGGCGCCAAAGACCAGTCATATTTCCTGTACAGTCTGAGCCAGCGGCAGCTCGGCCGGGCCCTTTTTCCACTCGGCTCTTTGTTGAAATCACAGGTGCGGGAGCTGGCTGAATCAGCCGGGCTGCCGTCATTCCCAAGCGAAAGCCAGGATATTTGCTTTCTCGGCGGTCAGGATTACGGCTCGTTTCTGTCGAGCCGCGTCGATGCCGCGCCGGGTGAAATCGTCGAACCGGGAGGCAAAGTGATCGGCAGGCACCGCGGGCTGATTCATTATACCGTGGGCCAGCGCCACGGCCTCGGCATATCTTCACCGGTGCCGAAATTCGTCCTCGGGGTTGAGCCAGCGGCCAACCGGGTGATTGTCGGTGAAGAAAAGGATCTTTATCGACAGAGGGCCAGGATTCAGGATGTCTCGTGGATCAACGGATCCCCCCCGCTGGACGCCTCCCGATTATCCGTCAGGATCCGCTACCGGATGCGGAAAGTACCGCTGGAGTCTTTCGAGGTGTTCCCCGACCGGACGGCGGCGCTCGGCTTTTCTGAGCCGGTGCGCGGCGTCACGCCGGGGCAGTCCGCGGTGATATACCGCGAGGGTGAAGTTCTGGGCGGGGGCATTATCTGCGGATGAAGACCGGCAGTGACAGATATCCGGAGTTCAGGGAGGAAAACCTGTTCCGCGCCCAGGGAATCAGCCTCATCGCGGGCGTGGATGAAGCCGGCCGCGGCTGCCTGGCGGGCCCGGTGGTCGCCGGCGCGGTCATCCTGGCCAAGCGGCGCCGCTGCGGGTGGCTGAAGGATGTCAGGGACAGCAAACTGCTGCCGCCGGAAGCAAGGGAGGAACTGTTCAAGGCAATTGTCACCGATTCTTTGAGCTTTGGCGCCGGCATCGTCTCCCATTGCTACATCGATGCCCGGGGTATTGTTTCAGCTACCAGGCTGGCGATGAAGCTGGCGGTTGAAAGCTTGTCGGTGCCGCCGCAGGCGCTGCTGATTGATTTTCTCACCCTGCCGGAAATCGCCTGCCCCCAAAAAGGGATCGTTGACGGCGACGCCAAATGCGTTTCAATAGCCTGCGCCTCAATTGTGGCCAAAGTGACCAGGGACAGGCTGATGACGCGCCTGGACCGCCGGTTTGGCGACTACGGTTTTTTGCGGCACAAGGGCTACGGTACGGCCGACCATTTTGAACGACTGGATGCCCTCGGGCCTTGTTCAATCCACCGGCGGAGTTTCGCGCCTGTCTCGGACTTGCGAAGGTTATTGTGAAACGGCAGCAAACCGGCCGGCTGGCGGAATCACTTGCCCGGGGTTTCCTGGAACAGGCCGGTTACCACATAATCGATACCAACTGGCGTTGCGTGGAAGGCGAAATCGACATCGTTTGCCGCGACGGCGAT
The DNA here is from genome assembly GCF_001466665.1 of Dehalogenimonas alkenigignens. Lineage (NCBI taxonomy): Bacteria > Bacillati > Chloroflexota > Dehalococcoidia > Dehalococcoidales > Dehalococcoidaceae > Dehalogenimonas > Dehalogenimonas alkenigignens. The sequence goes on from NZ_KQ758903.1 coordinate 1,467,044, forward strand.
CAGACGGTCTTCGTCGAGGTCCGGGCAAAATCATCCGCTGAATTCGGCACCCCGGCCGAATCTATCGGTCACCGTAAACAGGCAAGGCTGATCGCTGCGGCCGAAACTTATTGTGCGGAGCATGCAATATCAGAAAACTGGCGGATTGATTTTATCGGCATCGAGTTCCGGTACGGCGGGCACCGGACCGAGCATATCAAATACGCCGTTTCCGGCCGAGAATGATGTGTTTTTGCCCGCAATTTGACGTCTGTGTTAGAATCATACGTTCAAATCCGCGCCGAACCAAATAATCCGGAGATATTTTGGCCACTTTTCCCCAGAAGACGCTCAGGATAATCGACGCCAACCTGGACCGCGCGACAGAGGGCCTGCGGGTGCTTGAAGACATCGCCCGGTTTGCGCTTGATTCTGAACCGATCTCCCAGGAGATGAAGGCACTGCGGCATTCACTCCATCAGGCGTTCGATGAAGTAAAATTCGAATTGATCTCGTCCCGCGACTCCCCCGGCGATGTGGGACAGGGCAGCGCGTATCCAAAAGAAGCGGCGGACAGCCTGGTTGACACCGTTATCGCCAACAGCCGGCGGGTGGCACAGTCTCTCAGGACGATCGAGGAAATTTTACGTTCAACGGATAAGAAAATCTGCGCATTGGACGTTGAGGGAGCGCGGTTCCGCGTCTATGCATTGGAAAAAGAACTGGTTTCAGAATTATGCCGTAAAACGAACCGGGCGCTGGTCGGCAGGCTGTATGCCAGCGCCGACAGCCGAGAAACTGTTTATAAAGCGGTAGAGATGGAGCCTTCAGCGATCCAGCTTAATCCCTCCGGTCAATCAAGAAGGGACTTCTGGGAACTGGCGGCCGGGTGCCGCGATATCTGCGCCGAGAAGAAAATCCTGTTCTTAATCGGGGAGAGGATCGACGTCGCGGCGGCGGTCAAAGCCGACGGGGTTGTCATCGGGCGCGACTCTCTGCCGGTGAAGGTGATCCGGGAACTGTTGGGCATAAAAAGCCTCATAGGTTTTATTGCGCATGATGCCGGTGAGGCGCTGACGGCTCGAGACGCCGGCGTAGACTTCTTGATCGACACCGGCGGAGGGGGCATATCCGAATTGGAGACTCCTGACCTTCCGGTCATCAAGGCTTGTTGAAAGGGTATCGAGGTGGAGAATTTAACACGGAGACTGGATGACATAGCCGAATCCATCAGAGCTTCGTTCAGGGAAAAGGATGCCGCCCGTGAGAAGGCGCTGCCCGGCTGCCGTGAAGCTATCCGTCATTGCTCGGAGTCCATCCGGGCGATCCACCGTCAAGAGTTCGACAACGCTCATGATTCGCTGAAAAAAGCCAAACTGCTCATCGATGAAGCAGAAATCACTATCGATGCCTGCGAAGAACTCTCCAATACCGCCTTCTTCCGGGATGCCCAGAAGGAATACGCCGAGGGCTCCATCACCCTGGCGATCATCACCGGTACCGAAATCCCAACCCCCGAAGACCTGAAGATCGATTCCGCTGCCTATTTAAACGGCATGGGCGAGGTGACGGGCGAACTCAGGCGGTACCTGCTGGACGGGCTGCGCCGCGGCGATATGTCAAGGGCGGAGGGGCTTTTATCAGTCATGGACGCCATTTATGAAGTACTGGTAACGATGGATTTTCCGGATGCCATCACCGGCAACCTGCGGCGGACTACCGACATGGTCCGGGGCATTCTGGAAAAAACCCGCTCCGACCTCACTCTGTCCCTGCAGCAGAAACGCCTGGAAGAAAAGCTGGGCGCTTTCCAGGATTCCATCGGAAAAAATAACACGGGGGGATAAGCACTTATGGATCCAGTACTAATCGCACTTGGATGCGGCGTGCTCGGGCTGGTGGTTGCCTATTTTCTGGCGAGGTTCGTTCTGAGTCAGGATGAGGGCAACGCCCGCGTCCGGGAAATCGCCGCGGCGATCAAAGAAGGCGCTCTGGCATTCCTAGGGCGCGAATATCGAGTCCTGGCTGTTTTTGTGGCCATCGTCACTCTGGTGCTGGTATTCGTTCCCGCCCTCGGCTGGAAAGTGGCGCTGGCTTTCGTTTTCGGGGCCATTTGCTCCGGCCTGGCGGGGTATGTGGGCATGACCATCGCCGTCAGAGCCAATTCGCGAACCGCCGCCGCCGCCGCAAAAAGCCTCAACCACGGATTGAAAGTGTCCTTCCGCGCCGGGTCGGTCATGGGCATGACGGTTGTCGCCATCGGGTTGCTGGGCTTATCGTTACTCTACTTTGCCTTCAGCGAAGACCCGTCGTTCCTCGCCATCATACCGGGTTATGGCTTCGGCGCGTCATCGGTAGCCATATTCGCCCGCGTCGGCGGCGGCATCTACACCAAGGGCGCCGACACCGGGGCCGACATCGTCGGCAAGGTCGAGCAGAGCATACCCGAGGACGACCCGCGCAACGCCGCGGTTATCGCCGACTTCGTGGGCGATAACGTCGGCGACGTGGCCGGCATGGGCGCCGATCTTTTCGAGTCCTACGTCGATTCCATCATCGCCACCATGGCTTTAAGCACCATCGCCATTTTTTCAACCCGGCTGGGCGAACCGCTGATTGTCGGAACGGACCCGGCCGCCGCTTTCTGGCTGCCGATGCTGGTGGCCGCCGGCGGCATCCTGGCTTCAATTGTCGGCATTTTTTCAGTCCGCGTCGGCGAGAAACTTGAAATGAAGGCCCTGCTCAACGCCTTGCGCCGGGGTACTTATATCGCCGCCGGGCTGTCCCTGGTGTTTTCGTTCATCGCCGTCAGCTTCCTGGCCGATATCCGGCTGTTCGTGGCCATCGTCGCCGGCCTGGCCGCCGGGCTGGCCATCGGTGAAAGCACCAATTATTTCACCTCTTACGTGTATAAACCGACTCTTAAAATCGCCGAGGCGTCCCAGACCGGCGCCGCCACCAACATCATTGCCGGGTTCGGCAACGGCCTCATGAGCACCGCCCCGCCGGTGCTCTTCATCGTCATCGCCGTGGTGGTAGCCTACAATTTCGGCGATATTTACGGAGTCGCTTTAGCCGGCGTCGGCATGCTGGCGACGCTCGGCATCCAGGACGCCACCGACGCCTACGGCCCGGTGGCTGACAACGCCGGCGGCATCGTCGAGATGGCCGGCATGCCTCATGAAATCCGCGAGCGCACCGACGCCCTGGATTCACTGGGCAACACCACCGCCGCCATCGGCAAGGGTTTCGCTATCGGTTCGGCCGGGCTGACCGCACTGGCGCTGCTGCTGTCCTATACCCTGGCCGTCGGCATCACCCCGTCGCAGATTTCCTTGCTGGACCCGCACGTGCTGGTCGGCCTGTTCCTGGGCGGTTTATTGCCCGCGGTTTTCTGCGCCATGACGCTCCAGGCGGTCGGCAAGACCGGCGCGTCTATCGTCAACGAGGTCAGGCGGCAGTTCCGGGAGATTCCCGGCCTGATGGAAGGCACCGGCAAGGCGGAATACGCCAAGTGCGTGGACATCTGCACCCGCGAGGCAATCCGCCAGATGATCCTGCCCGGGGTGGTTACCGTCCTGGCACCAATCACCGTCGCCTTTATCTTCGGCAAGGTGGCGCTGGGCGGCTTTCTCATCGGCGCCACCGTCACCGGCTTCATCCTGGCGGTGGCTTTCAGCAACGCCGGGGGCAGCTGGGACAACGCCAAAAAATGGGTGGAGACCGGCGCCTACGGCGGCAAAAAATCGCCGGCGCACAAAGCGACGGTCATCGGCGACACCGTTGGAGACCCGATGAAGGACACTTCCGGCCCGTCGCTGAACATCATGATCAAGCTGGTGTCCATCATCTCACTGGTACTGGCTCCGGTGATTGCCGACATGACCGGCATCTTCTAACGGCACTCCCGCCGCGGCGGGTTCACCAGGTAAGGGTTGCCCCGGCGTTCGGCTCCGATAGTGGTATCGGGGCCGTGGCCGGGGTAAACTTTTATGCAGTCGTCGAGGGCCAGCAGGCGGCAGTTCAGGCTGTCAATCAGAGTGCCGTAGTCGCCGCCGGGCAGATCGGTGCGGCCGATGCCCATTTCGAACAGGGAGTCGCCGGTGAAAACGACATCCTGGCCGTAGAGGGCGATGCCGCCGGGGGTATGACCCGGCAGGTGCAGCACGGTGAAACGGAGGCCGCCGACGGCGATGTCTTCCCAGCCCTTGAGCAGGACGTCCGGCGGCGGCACATTCTGATGCGCCAGTCCGGCCATGCGGGCTAAAAAGCCGTCGTTGAGGCTGGCGGCGTCGGCCTGGTGGATCATAAGTTTGGCGCCGGTGGCGGTTTTGACCGCGCCGGAGGCCGAGACGTGATCGAAGTGGCCATGGGTCAGGACGATGTATTTGACCTTCAGGCCCAGCTTCTCGACGCGTTTCAGGATTACGCCGGCGTCGGCGCCGGGGTCGATGACCATACCCTCTTTAGCGGACTCATCGGCGACGAGGTAGCAGTTGGCCTCGATGGGACCCACGACCAGGCGTTCGATGATCATGCGTTTTAACCTTCCTTAAACCTGATTTGTATATTGTAATTGATTCTCAATATAACGGTATATTTTCTGGCGGGCGAAACGTGCCGCGCCGCTACGCGCGCTTTGTCCCCCCGTCTGGATTCCCGCCTCCGCGGGAATGACAAACTGAAGGGGGCACTGCTTTTAACACCCGCCTGATTCAGGTAGAATAACCTGCGATGGAAAACCGCCAACAGAACGCAACCCCGGAGCCGCTCAAGTTCCGCCTGAAGTTTATCGGCCTGCCGCTGGCGGTATTGCTGCTGACGGCGGCGATGGCGGCTTTCTTCTACGGCGGGCTACCGGATGAGGTCTTTTACCGCTTCGATACCGCCGGCGAGCCGTCCGGCGACGCCATCGCCAAATCTTCGCTGGTAATGTTGATGATTGGCATCCAGGCCGTCCTGGTCATCGTCGCCTGGCTGGCCACCCGGTCGGTGGGCAATGTCCAGCTTTTCCGGGACAACGTGGGCAACTTCTGGTTCAGCCCGACGCGGCTCCTGACGCTGATGGGCAACATGCCGGCCATCATCCAGCTCATCCTGGCTTACGTTCTGGTCGACGCCGTGTACTACGCCGGCAACGCCGGCCACCTCATGCCGCTGTGGCTTTTCGCCCTGATCGTCCTGGTTGCCGGCGGCGTATTGATACTCATCTACGGGCTGCCGATCGTCATCCAGGCGTACAAGGGTTTCAGCACTATCGAGGAGAAGAAGAAGGAATAGAGTTACCCCTGCCGTTAATCCTCTGCCCGCAGGGGAGAGGAAACAAGAAAAGGAGCGTTCACTTGGCCGAGCAAACCAACCCCGTCGAAATGGATAAAATCATCAACCTGAGCCGCCGGCGCGGCTTCGTGTTCCAATCATCAGAGATCTACGGCGCGCCGGGCGGCTGCTGGGACTATGGGCCGCTGGGCGTCCTGCTCAAGAACAACGTCAAGCAGGCCTGGTGGCAGTCCATGGTCCAGGAGCGCGACGATGTGGTGGGCGTTGACGCTTCCATCCTGATGAACCCGAAGGTGTGGGAGGCATCCGGCCACGTCGGCGGCTTCTCCGACCCTATGCAGGACTGCCTGAGCTGCAAGATGCGCTGGCGGCCGGGTGACTTCGAGGGCGCGGTCTGCCCCTCCTGCGGCGGCAAGCTGACCGAGCCGCGGCAGTTCAATTTGATGTTCAAGACCTTCATGGGACCGGTGGAGGACTCCGCCGCCGTGGTCTACCTGCGGCCGGAGACAGCCCAGGGCATATTCGTCAACTTTGAGAACGTCTTAAACACCACCCGCAAGAAGCTGCCTTTCGGCATCGCCCAGATGGGTAAGAGCTTTAGAAACGAGATCACCACCGGCAACTTCATCTTCCGCAGCCGGGAGTTCGAGCAGATGGAACTGGAGTATTTCGTAAAGCCCGGCACCGACGAGGAATGGCACGCCCACTGGCTGAAGGCGCGCCTGGAGTGGTACACCAGCCTGGGCATGAAGAAGGAAAACCTGCAGATGCGAGCTCACTGCAAGGACGAGCTGGCGCACTACGCCAAGGCCTGCTCCGACATCCAGTACCTATTCCCGATGGGCTGGAGCGAGCTTGAGGGCATCGCCAACCGCCAGGACTTCGATCTGAAGCAGCACTCCCAGTACTCCGGCAAGAACCTGGAATACTTCGACGAGGAGACCAAGGAACATTTCACGCCCTACGTCATCGAGCCCTCAGCCGGAGTGGACCGGTCGGTGCTGGCCTTTCTGCTGGACGCCTACACCGAGGAGCCGGACAAGGATGAGACGCGCACCGTCCTGAAGCTGCACCCGCGCCTGGCGCCGTATAAGGCGGCAGTCCTTCCCCTGTCCAAGAAAGAGCCGCTGGCCAACCTGTCCAAGGAGATCTACGCCTCCCTGCGCAAAGCCTGGATGGTGACCTACGACGAAGCCCAGAGCATCGGCCGGCGCTACCGGCGGCAGGATGAGATAGGCACGCCGTACTGCATCACCGTGGACTTTGATTCCCACAACGACAGGATGGTCACGGTGCGCGAGCGCGACAGCATGAAGCAGGACCGGATTCCGATAGAGGAGATCAAAGCGTATTTGTTCCCGAGGTTGAAGGGGGAGGGGAAGTAGGTGCGGCAATCCGAAGCACGAATATCGAAATACGAAACAAGCACGAATGACCAAATTGCAAAATTCAAGATGAGCTGTCCTGAAGGGTGGAATTAAGGTTCTTCGCTTTGCTCAAAAAGACCCAATAGTATGGGTACCCGGATCCTCCGCTTTCGCGTAGGATGACAAAACGATGAGAATTATCCACTTCGCTGACCTGCACCTGGGGGTTGAGACCTACGGCCGCCCCGACGCGGCCACAGGCCTCGATACACGTTTGCTCGATTTTCTGATCGCCTTTGACAAGCTGGTGGACTACGCCATCGCCGAAAAGGTTGACCTGGTGCTCTTCTGCGGCGACGCGTTCAAGAGCCGCGACCCGTCGCAGACGCAGCAGCGGGAGTTTGCCCGCCGCATACGGAAACTGGCGGACGCCGGCATACCGGTGTTCCTGCTCACCGGCAACCACGACCTGCCGGCGACATCCGGCCGCGCCACCTCCACCGAGATCTACGACACGCTACGGATACCCAAGGTGACTGTCGCCAGCCAGGCGAAGGTCCACACCATCGAGACGGCCTCCGGGCTGCTGCAGGTGGCGGCGCTGCCATGGCCGAGAAAGAGTACACTCGAAGGCAAGGCGCAGGGCGAAGGGCAGAACCTTTCGTCCGAAGAGCTCAAGGCCAAAGTCGAGGCGGCGATGTCGGCCAGGATACGACAGATGGCGGACTCGCTCGACCCGATGCTGCCTTCGATCCTGGCGGCCCATATCTGGGTTGACGGCGCGGCGACGGCGTCGGAGCGCAAGTTCATCCTGGGGTCGGAACCTACTGTTATGTTAAGTAATATCGCCCTGCCCGCCTTCGATTACGTGGCTTTGGGACACCTGCACAAGCGCCAGGAGCTAACCCAGAACCCGCCAGTGATTTACAGCGGCAGCCTGGAGCGGCTGGATTTCGGCGAAGAGAGGGACGACAAGGGGTTCTACGTCATCGAGTTTACAAAGGACGGCGGGCGGAAGCATACCGACTACCATTTCCACAAACTCGACGGGCGGCGGTTCCTGACGCTGGAAAAAACCCTCTACGAAGGAGAACTTGATCCGACTTTATCGGTCTTGAAAATGTTAACCAACCGCAGCGACGATATTGCCGGGGCTGTTGTACAATTGAAGTTGAAGATGCCGGAGCCGGTCGCTCCCCTGCTGCGGGAAGCCGAGATCAAGAACGCTCTCAAGGACGCTTATTACTTCGGCATCGCCCGCGAGGTTGAGCGGCAGGCGCGCAACCGGCTGGGGGCGGAGCATGATGAATCTCTGACGCCGTTGCAGGCGCTGGATAAGTACCTGGCGATGAAAGGCGTATCGGAGGCGAGAAAGAAGGAATTGATGAGTAAAGCGGCGGAGTTGATGGCGGAGGTGGAGTCATAAAGCGCGAATCAGCCCCCAAAAGGCATATCGGGTTCCCCGCCGGCGCGGGGAGCGAAAAGAATAGCCAACCCCGGGGGCGGCAGCAGGCCGGCCCGATGCCGGCGCGAGACGGTTTAAGACCTGGCGCGGCAAGCCCAGGGCAAATTATTTCTCCTCTTCGGCGAGCTCCTCAAAGCAAAGTGGAGGCTTTCTCCCCGCAGCGGCGGGCGGGCGGGCGTTTATCCGGGCCGCGGCCGAAGCGGCCGGCGGGTAAAATCCCAGGATCCGCTTCAGGGCCGCCGACCCTGCTCAAAACGCTGCGGGACGCGGGGCTGGGATCCCGGCGGGACCTGGCGGAGGCGATCAAAGCGGGGCGGGTCAAGGTTAACGAGGCGATTGCCGAGAGCTACAGCCTGCCGCTCAAGGACAGCGACAGAATAGTCTTCGACGGCCGGGAAGTCCCCATTGCCAGGCTACATAAGATCTACCTGGCGCTTAACAAGCCCGCCGGCGTCATCACCACCACTGAAGACGAGCAGGGCCGCCAGACGGTGCTCGATTTGTTGCCTGAAGAGTATAAAAAATACCAGTTGTTTCCCGTCGGGCGGCTGGACGAGGATACCACCGGGCTGGTGCTTTTAACCAACGACGGCGCGCTGGCCTACCGGCTGACTCACCCGCGTTTTGAGGTGGAAAAGGAATACCTGGTGGCTATCGACAAAGCGCTTTCGGCCGAGCAGATCGAGCAGATCGAAGCCGGCATCGAACTCGATGACGGCCTGAGCGCGCCGGCCAGGGTTAAACCGGTCATCCACCCGCCCTACAACTACCGCATCATCATCCGCGAAGGCAAGAAGCGCATCGTGCGGCGGCTGTTCGCCGCGGTGGGGCAGCAGGTCAGGGAACTAAAGCGCATCCGCATCGGGCGGCTGAAGCTGGACAACCTGAAAGAGGGTTCGGTCAAGCGGCTGACGGGCGCGGTTGCCCACAAAATTTAGGAAAACGTTACCCCCTGGTTTTGAACCGCCTCATTTCCCATTCCTTCAGGCACTTCAGGCCTTCGTCGTCGGAGACGGTGTTCCAAAAGCGGTAGTAGTAGGAAACATAGAACTTGGGCACCAGCGCTGTTTCCACCGTCACAATCCGGTCAGCCACTTTCTCAACTTTGCGCACCGCCAATTCCGATGCCACCGGTACGGCAACGATAATCCGCGCCGGGCGGCGGCGGCGGACTGACTCCACCGCGGCCATCATGGTGTAGCCGGAAGCCAGGCCGTCATCGACGATGATGACCGTCTTGCCGGTAACGACCGACAGGGGCCGAGTTCCCCGATAGAAGATGCTGCGCTTCTGAATTTCGTTGCGGACGCCGGCCACCTGGTAGTTGATTTGCGACGGGGTCAATTTCAGGTCACGCACCAGATCATGGTTCAAAATAGTCGTCCCGTCATCAGCCACGGCGCCGAAGCCGCCTTCCGGCCGCAGCGGGATGGGAATTTTTCGGGAGATAACGACATCCAGTTCAGCGCCCAGGGCAAGGGCTACCTGCAGGCCTATCGGCAGGCCGCCGTTGGGAATGGCCAAAACGATCGTCGCTTCGTTTTTATAAGCGGAGAGCTTCTCGGCCAGCTGCCTGCCGGCGTCAAAGCGGTTTTCAAAGATTGGATCACGGTTGGCTTGTCTGTAGACCATGAGCGGAATCCTTCTTGAATACTAATTAAGACATCCGAGCTTTTTTCGCCGGGCTCCGGCTGACACTGGATCAGATCAGCTTGAAGGCAGCCACGTCTACCATGCCCTTATCGGTGATCTTGAGTTCCGGGATGACCGGCAAGGCTAAGAAAGACAGAGCGGCAAAGGGGGCGGTCAGCCTGGCGCCGATGTCCCGGGCGGCGGCCTCCACCGCTTCGAAGCCCTGGATGACTTTATCCAAAGGTTCCGAGGACATCAGGCCGGCAACGGGCAGCGGCAGCGACGCCAGGACTCTGCCTCCTTCGGCCACGGCCAACCCGCCGCCTATGCCAACGACCGCCTGGACGGCGGCGCAGATATCATCATCGGAGGCGCCGACGCAGACGATGTTATGAGAGTCGTGGGCTACCGAGGATGCCAGCGCGCCCCGCGACAGGCCGAAGCCGCTGACCAGGCCTTTGCCAATATTGCCGCTGGCGCGATGCCGCTCGACGACGACGATTTTAAGGATGTCACGCTCGAAGTCCGGCACTGATTTGACCGCTTCCCGAAGGTAGCGGGTGACAATCTGGCCGGGTATGACCCCGATAACCGGCACCGTCTCCGGCGACAGGTCCAGGGCGAGGTCGGTCGCCGCCAAGGGGGCGACGTTCATGCTCCGGCGCAGGCGCGACGGGGCCCGGCCCCGGGGCTTGAATAAAGCTTCGCCGTTCCGGGCGACGAGTTTGCCGCGAAAGTAAACGCGTTCGATATCGAAGGCTTTAAGGTCGCCGGCGACGACGAAGTTGGCCGCGTAGCCGGGAGCGATGGCCCCGGCCTGCCGCAAGCCGAAGTACTCCGCCGGGTTGATCGTCGCTAATTGAATGGCCCGCACCGGGTCCAGGCCCAGGGCGATGGCTTTGCGGACGACGGCGTCCAGATCGCCGTCACGTTTGAGATCGGAGCAGGAACGATCGTCAACGACAAACATGCAACGCTTGTAAGTCTTTTCGGTCACCAGCGGCAGCAGTTCAGCCAGGTTCTTCTCCGTCGAACCCTCCCGGATCATGATGCGCAAGCCGCGGGCCAGTTTCTCACGGGCTTCCGCCAAACGAGTGGATTCGTGGTCCGAGCCGATGCCCGCCGAGATGTAGGCGTTCAGGTCGCGGCCGGAAAGCCCCGGAGCGTGACCATCGATGATCTTACCTTCCGATGCCTTAAGCTTATCAAGGACTACCGCGTCGCCGAAGAGAACGCCGGGGAAATTCATCATCTCACCCAAGCCGATAATACCGCCGCGCTTCAGCAGACGGGTGATCTCTCTGGAGTCGACCGCCGCCCCCGAGGTCTCCAGGTGAGTGGCCGGGACGCAGGACGGCGCCATAACGTACATATCCAGCGGCAGCTTTGTGGCGGCTTTAAGGATATACTTGATGCCGTCCAGGCCGATAACATTGGTCAGTTCGTGCAGGTCGGTGACCACGCCGGTGGTGCCGCGGGCGACGACGGCCCGGGCATACTGGCCGACATCGAGCATCGAGGACTCGATATGGGTATGGCCGTCGATTAAACCGGGCAGCAGGTACCTGCCGCCGAGGTCGATGACCTCTCTGGCCCGGGAATAATCGCCGATACCGGCGATAACGCCGTCGCACACAGCGACCGCGGCTTTCTCGATCTCGCCGTTAAAGACATTGACGACCCTGGCGTTCTTCAACAGGAGGTCGGCCGGCTCCAGGCCGCGGGCAACGCTAATCGTTTGAGGCAAGCTGTCCTTCAACGGGCGCCTCCTCCAGGGTGTAGATTTGCGGCAGGTGGCGGTAGCGCTGGGCGAAGTCCAGACCGTAGCCCACCACGAACTTGTCCGGTATGGCGAATCCGGCATAGGCGATCTCGACCCCGACCCGATGCCGGGCGGGTTTAACCATCAGGGCGCACACCCTGACCGAGGCCGGGCTGCGGGCGGCGAGGAACTTCAACAGGGCGTCAAGACAAAGGCCGGTATCAACGATATCTTCAACAACCAGGACGTGGCGGCCCTCGATAGGCGCTGCCGGAAAGGCTGTCACCTCGACTTCGCCGCAGGAGGTTACTCCATCGCCGTAGGACGACAGTCCGATGAAGTCAATCTCCACCGGAATGGTCAGCTCCCGGATGAGGTCGGCCAGAAAAATGACCGCTCCTTTGAGCACCCCGACGACCAGCAGATCTTTCCCGGCGTAATCAGCGGCAATACGCTTCGCTAGCGCGCGCACCACGGCGGCGATATCCTCACGGGAATACAAAAGCCTGAGGTCAAAGCGGCCGGTCACGGCTCCAAATTATAGACATCAGACCAGTATATGTCTACCCAAAAGGCTATATTCCTCGATTAAATCGCGTGTTATAATAACCCCGTTTTGTATCCTGAACGCAAACGGCCGACCGACCTGCAAAGGAGCTAGCGTGGTTATCAAAGTTGAAAACCTGGTCAAGGTCTACGGCCCGATTCGGGCCGTGGACGGCATCAGTTTCGAGGTCCAGCGCGGTGAAGTTTTCGGCATGCTCGGCCCGAACGGCGCCGGCAAGACAACAACCGTGGAAATTATCGAAGGGCTTCGTAGGGCTGATTCCGGCACGGTGACCGTGCTGGGCATGGACTCGGAGCACGCTTCGATGGCGATCAAACAGCGGATAGGGGCGCAACTGCAGACGCCGTCCCTGATGCCATCACTCACGGTCGAGGAACTGCTGGATGTTTTTGCCGGCTTTTACGACCGTTCGCTGCCTATAGACGAACTCCTGTCAATGCTGTCATTGACCGAAAGCCGGAAAGTGGTGGTAAAAAACCTCTCAGGCGGCCAGCTGCAGCGCCTTTCGGTGGCCATGGCGCTGGTCAACGATCCGGAGATTGCCTTTCTGGATGAGCCGACGACAGGCCTCGACCCGCAGGTGAGGCGCGGCATGTGGCAGGTAATCGAAGATATGAGAGCCAAGGGGAAAACGATCTTTTTAACGACCCATTACATGGAAGAGGCAGAGCGGCTGTGCGACCGCATCGCCATCATTGATCATGGCAAGATCATCGCCCTGGACACGCCGCGGGGTTTGATCAACGCCAATTTCCGGGATAAAGCTGTTCAATTTGAACTCGAACCCAGACCGGAAACGGAGGAATTGCTGGCGTTTCCAGGAGCCACCAGCGTTGCTTCTGACCTGAACGAAATCGTCATCTATTCCGACGATATCCCGGCCACCATGTCCGCGACCCTCAAGTACGCCGAAAGCCGGGGCATCACCTCCTCACTCAAAGACCTCCGCGTGCGAGAGGCATCCCTGGAGGACGTATTCCTGAAACTCACCGGGAGGAAAATCAGAGAATGACCGCTTTCAACAAGCTCCTGGTAGCCAATTTCAAACAATTCATGCGGGACAAAACCGCGGTCTTCTTCACTTTCGCTTTCCCGCTGATTTTCATTTTCCTTTTCGGCATGGTTTTCGGCGGCGACAATATGGTCAACTACAACATCGGAGTGGTGCGGCAGGATGATTCAACCACCGCCGTTCACATCAGCGAAGCCCTGCACAACGTGCCTATTTTCACCATCACCGAAGGCGATTTGGAGACGACTCTGGATTCCCTGAAGAGCGGCGACCTGGCCGCGGTGGTGGTCATTCCAGCCGGATTGGATGCGACGATTGGTTCCGGCGCCGCCGCGGCGATCACCCTTTATCACGACCCGTCCCAGACCACGACAGGGCAAGTCATCATTCCGGTGCTCCGGCAGCTGGTGGATGAATTCAACCGCCAGATCACCCAGGCGCCGGTGGTATTAACCCTGACTGAAGAGTCCATCCTGGCAGCCAACCTCAGTTTCATCGATTTCTTCGTCCCCGGCATCCTGGCGATGTCCATCATGCAAAGCGGCCTGTTCGGTGTACTGCCCCTGGTGGAATGGCGCGAAAAGAAGGTGCTGAAACGACTTGGCGTGACGCCGCTGACCCGCGGCGTCGTCGTTGCCAGCCAGTTGATCTTCCGCCTGGGGATTGCCGTCATACAGGCGGCGATAATCATCGGCGTTGCCTATGCCGTCTTCGGCGTGCCGGTCCTGGGCAACTGGTTCTTGCTCATCGGGCTGGTCATGCTGGGGACTCTGCTGTTCATCGCTCTGGGTTACGTAGTCGGAGCCAGAGTCAAAACCGTCGAAGGCGCGACGCCTATCGTCAACCTGATTTCATTTCCGATGATGTTCCTGTCCGGCGTCTTCTGGCCGGTGGAAATGATGCCTGATTTTATCCGGCCGGTAATCACCGCCTTGCCGCTGACTTACCTCGGCGACGCTTTCAGGCAGGTGATGGTAAATTCGCCGCCGCTGTATTCTATGGGCATAGACATTGCCGTCATGGTTGCCTGGCTGGCGGCATGCATGTTCCTGACCGTCCGTTTTTTCAAGTGGGAATAATCTTCCAGCAGAAAAAAAGACCGACCTAAAAGGTCGGCCTTTTTTTGCCTGGCGGCTAAATAATCAGCATGCCGTCGCCGAAGCTGTAAAAACGGTACTTCCCGGCGACGGCGGTGTCGTAGGCTGCTTTCAAGCTGTCCCAGCCGGTGAAAGCCGCGGCCAGCATCAGCGGCGTACCCCGCGGCAGGTGGAAATTGGTCACCAGCCGGTCAACCACCCGGAACTCGAAACCGGGTAGGATGAACAGTTCCACCCAGCCCTCGAAAGGTTTCAGCGGCAGGCCGTTTTGTCCGGCCGCCCACTCCAAAGTCCGCACCGCGGAGGTGCCGACGCCGAAAACCCGCCCCCCGGAAGCCTTTACCTCAGTAATGGCGGCGGCCGTTTCCGGCGGCAATACGGCGTACTCCCTATGGATGGGGTGTTTCGAGGGGTCTTCTTCCTTGACAGGGCGGAAGGTATCCAGCCCGATGTGCAGGGTCACGAAAAGAAGTTTCACTCCTTTGGCCTCGATAGCGGCCAGGAGTGACGGCGTGAAATGCAGCCCGGCTGTCGGCGCGGCGACCGAACCCGCCACCCGGCTGTAGACAGTCTGATAACGCTCCGCCTCCGATCCGGATAACTGATGCCGGATATATGGCGGCAGCGCCAAGATGCCCAGTTCGTCCAGGCGGGTCTCATCGGATATCCGGACGGTCGCGGTGCCGTCCTCGGCTTTATCCAGCAGTTCCAGAGTGGCTCCGGCGGCAATGCCCGACCTGTCGTAAAGCTCAACCACGGCTCCGATACCCAGGCGTCTGGCCGGTTTGATGAGCGCCTGCCACTCTCCGGGGGCGCGGCGCAGGAGGAGCAGCGCCTCGACGCGGGCGCCGGTATCTTTTTTACGGCCGAACAGCCGGGCGGGAATCACCCGGGAGTCGTTGAAGACCAGGGCGTCGCCAGGTTGCAGGTAATCGATGATGTCCATAAACCGGCGGTGCTGGATAGCTCCGGAAAGGCGGTCGAGGACCAGCAGCCGCGAACTGTCGCGGGGCTCGGCCGGAGTCTGAGCAATAGATTCGGACGGCAGGTGGTAGTCGAAATCAGAGGTTCTCAAAGCGGTCAATTATAACGGTTCGGCGGCTTTCACCGCCACGGCATGGTTTACCCTTTGGTGCCGATGTGTTATCCTAACCTCCCGTGAAAATACTCATCTCCAACGACGACGGCATCCATTCCGCCGGGCTGTGGACGCTGGCCAGCCATCTCGACGCCATAGGCCAGGTTACCATTGTCGCGCCGGACCGGGAGCAAAGCGCCACCGGCACCTCGCTGACCCTGCGCCACCCGCTGCGCGTCGGTAAAGTGGCCTCGCATATCGGCGGCATCGAGTGCTGGGCCACCGAGGGACTTCCCGGCGACGCGGTGATCCTGGGACTGGAACGGGTAATGGAGAAGCCGGTCGGCCTGGTGGTCTCCGGCATCAATAACGGCCCAAATGTCGGCGACGACGTCCTGATATCAGGCACCGTCGGCGCGGCGCTGCAGGCGTATCTGAGAAACATCCCGGCCGTCGCCGTGTCCACCTTCAACATCGAGTCGAACAACCACGAGACCCCGGCCCGCCTGGCGGCCATCATCGCCGCCGACATTGCCGCCGGCCGCCTTTCCGGCGATATTTTCCTGAACGTCAATGCCCCGGACATACCGCTTGATCGGATCAAAGGCGTCAGGCTCTGTCACCTGGCCCACAAGACCCACATCGACACCGTCAAGGAAGGCCACGACGGCCGCCGCGAGTTCTACTGGCTGATGCGCCGCAAACTGGATTCCGAAGCCGCCGCCGGCACCGATATCAAAGCTATCGAAGATGACTGCGTCTCGGTCACCGAACTCCACGCCGACCTGTTCAGGAAATCGCCGATGCCCGGCCTCGAAGTTCTTTGCAACGAATGGTTCGGCAGGCTTACCAGTAGCTCAGTTTCCAGGTAGCAACTGGTGCATCCAGTCTCACATTCATCTTTCCACAAATGACCAGGTGTTGGCCGACCCGTCACGGTTCGACAAGCTAACCACGAACGGGCTTTTCTGCTCTCTGGTTTTACCTCGCAGGTACTCCTGGGATATAATAATAATATAAACAGTCCGCTTGTATCCTTCTTTTGAAGGAACGAGACGGCAATAGCCCGGGAGGAAATGCCTTCCCTGCTTTTGCCGGGGAGGCATCGGCGTTTTTATGACGGGCAGCGGTTTAAAGATCGGCATCATCGGCGCCGGAAAGGCGGGCACCGCCCTGGCCATGGGCCTGTCGCGGGCTGGCTACACTGTGGCCGCCGTCGCCAGCCGCAGTCCGGCTTCAGCCTACAAACTGGCTGACCGGCTGCCTTCAGCCATCGCCTTCGACAAGCCGCAAGGCATCTGCGAGGCGGCCGATGTGGTGTTCATCGCCGTTCCCGACGCGGCCATCGCCGGGACAGCCGCGGCGCTTACGGCCCGGCCCGGGATGATGGCCTGCCACGTCTCCGCGGCGACGCCGCTTGATGCCCTCGAGCCGCTAAGAGTGCAGGGAGCGATCACAGGCGTATTTCACCCGCTGCAGGCCATCGGCTCCCGCGCCGAGGCGGAGATTCTGCCCGGCATCACCTTCGCCATCGAAGCCGAGGAGCCGTTGAAGGCGCTGCTTCGTCAGATGGCTTCGCGGCTGGGCGGCCGCAGCGTGGAGCTTTCAGGCGCCGACCGGGTTTTGTACCATGCGTCGGCGGTCATGGCTTCCAACTACCTGGTGACTCTCGTCGCCCTGGCCTCCGGGCTGTGGCTGGGCTTCGCCAACCGGGAACAGGCCGCCAGAGCCCTGGTACCCCTCATCCGCGGCACGCTGGATAACATCGAGAATATCGGCATACCGGAATGCCTCACCGGGCCGATCGCCCGCGGCGACACGGCCACCATTAAACTTCACCTCGAGGCGCTCGTCGAAAATGCCCCGCAGACGTTGGATATTTATCGGGAACTCGGACTGGAAACCATACCCATCGCCGCCGCCAAAGGCGGCATAGATGAGGGACAAGCCACCGAACTCAGAGCATTGCTGGAGAAGAGACTATGAGAACGATGCTGAAGAGCAAGCTGCACCGGGCACGGGTCACCCGCTGCGACCTGGAATACGAGGGCAGCATCACCATCGACCGCGACCTCTTGAAAGCCGCCGATATCCTGCCGTTCGAGCAGGTGCAGGTGCTCAATTTGAACAACGGCGCCCGGTTCGCCACCTATGCTATCGAAGGCGAGGCGGGCTCAGGCGAGATAGGCCTCAACGGCGCCGCCGCCCGCTGCGCCTGTAAAGGGGATTTGGTCATCATTCTGACCTATGAACAGGTGGCTGAAGACCAGCTTCCCAGCCACATGCCGAAACTGGTCTACGTCGACGAAAAAAACCGGATTACCTCGGTAAAACAGGCTATCGGCGCGATTTCCTTTTAAGGTCCCCGATGGATTCCGGCTTTCGCGGGAAATGACGAAGGAGCCTCAGATGAGAACCACCGTCCAGCAGGTCAGGGACTACAAAGCCAGGGGCGAAAAGTTCGCCATGCTCACCGCCTACGACTATTCGACGGCGAAAATCGTCGACGCCGCCGGCATCCCGATCATACTGGTCGGGGACTCCCTGGGCACCGTGGTCCTCGGATATGAATCGACTATACCGGTGACCATGGACGATATGATCCATCACACCAAAGCCGTCGTCCGGGGCTCCAGTAAAGCCATGGTAGTGGGCGACATGCCGTTCATGACCTACCACATCACCATCGAAGAGACACTGCGCAACGCCGCCCGCTTCATCCAGGAGGCCGGAGCCCAGGCGGTCAAACTCGAAGGCGGCATCACCGTAGCCGACAAGGTTAAAAAACTGGTCGACTGCGGCATGCCGGTGATGGGTCATATCGGCCTCACTCCGCAGTCGGTCAACCAGCTCTCCGGCTACAAAGTACAAGGCCGGACGCCGGAGGCGGCCAGGAGGCTGCTGGCCGACGCCCGGGCTCTGGAAGCCGCCGGAGCCTTCGCCGTCGTCCTGGAAACGATGCCGTCCGAGCTTTCGGCCTATATCACTTCGAGAATCAATATACCCACCATCGGCATCGGCGCCGGGCCCGGCTGCGACGGCCAGGTGCAGGTCATCTCCGACCTGCTGGGCCTGTTCACCGACTTCGTACCCAAACACGCCGGCCGCTACGCCAGGCTGGCCGCCGACATCGCCGAAGCGGTGACGACCTACGCCAGCGACGTGAAGAGCGGGGTTTTTCCGGCCGCCGAACAGGGTTTCGACATGAATGAGGCGGTCATCGAAGACCTGCGGCGGGAAGATGAAAGTACTTAGGTCGATCGGCGCGATAAGGGATTACCGGAAACAATTGGCGGGGAGCGTCGGTCTGGTGCCGACCATGGGTTTCCTTCATGAGGGCCACCTGTCCCTGGTACGCCGGTCGAAGGCCGAGTGCGAGCATACTGTTGTCAGCATCTTTGTCAATCCCACCCAGTTTGGACCGGACGAAGATTTCGGCGCCTATCCCCGGGACACCGACCTGGATCTAAAGCTGCTTGAAAACAGCGGCGCCGACGCCGTTTTTTTACCCGGTGCCGGGGAAATGTATCCCCCCGGCACCGATATTTTCGTCGTGCCCGGAAAAATCGCCGACAGGCTGGAGGGTTCCGCGCGGCCCGGCCACTTCCGCGGAGTAGCCACCGTCGTCCTCAAACTGTTCAACTTGATCCAGCCGCAGCGAGCCTACTTCGGACAGAAGGACGCCCAGCAGACGGCGGTCATCAGGAAGATGGTCGCCGACCTTGACGTGCCGGTCGAAATCAAGGTCTTGCCCACGGTGAGGGAAAGCGACGGCCTGGCCATGAGCAGCCGCAATACCTATCTGAATCCGGCCGAGCGCAGCGCCGCCACGGTGCTCTACCGGTCATTGAAGCTGGCTCAGGAACTGATCAACGGCGGAGAGAAGGACGCCGAAATCGTCCGGCAACGGATGACAGAACTGATCTTGGCTGAACCGCTAGCCCGCGTCGATTATGTTTCGGTGGCCGACGCCCGAAGTCTCGAGGAACTGACCTTCGTCACCAGTCCGGTGCTCGTGTCGCTGGCTGTCCGTATCGGGCGGACGCGGTTAATCGACAACGTCATGCTGGCCTAGCCGGCTTGACCAGCACCCTCAATCCGAGCATCGCCAGGAACGCCAGCGCCGCGCCGAAGAAGAACGGGCTGGCGGGTGAAACCTCCTGCCACAAGAAACCGGCGATGAGGCTGGCAGGCAGCAGCAGCAGGCCCAGCACGCCGTGGTACAGACCGAAGGCGGTACCCCGCTTCTCCGGCGGCACCAGGTCGGCGACGAAAGCCTTAGCCACCCCCTCCACGATGCCGTAATAGACGCCAAAGACGGCGAACAGCAGCCAGATATGCCAGCTGGCGCCGGCGGCGGCGAATCCCAGATAGGCGGCGGCGTAGATGCCCCAGCCGATCATCATCAGGGTTCTGCGGCCCAGCCGGTCTGACAGAACGCCGGCCGGCGTCGCCGCCAGCATATAGGTGATGTTGAAGACAACCAGCATCAGGGTGACATCGAGGACGGAATTGCCGAGATTTTGCGCCCGGAGGATGGCGAAGAAGCTCGACGAATTGCCCAGGGTGAAGATGCCGAGCACCAGCAGGAACAGCTTGAAGTCCCGGCTCATGCCATTGACCGTATCGCGGAGGCCGGTCTTTTCGACCTCGACCCTTGCCGCCCGCTGAGGATCCTTGACCATGGCGGCCAAGATGACGACCGAGATGACGGCCGGGATGACGCCGATGACAACCAGCAGGCGGAAAGTGTCCTGGGTCAGATCGACACTGCCGCGCTGGGTCAGGTAGATGACCGTCGCGGCGATGAACAGGCCGAGGAAAGCCCCGGCCGAGTCCATGGCTTTATGAAGGCCGAAACTGCGCCCGCGTTCTTTTGGTTCGATCGAGACGGCGATGAGGGCGTCCCGCGGAGAGGTGCGCAACCCTTTGCCCAGCCGGTCTGCGAAGCGGATGCCCAGCACGGCGGTCCAGTGCCCGGCCAGGTACATGAACGGTTTGCCCAGCGTCGACAGCCCGTAGCCGGCTATCGACAGCGCCTTGTAGCGGCGCAGCCTGTCGGCCAGCCGGCCGGAATAAATCTTGACCAGGGCTTCGGTAGAATCCGACACGCCGCCGACCAGGCCGATTACGGACGGGGCCACGCCGAGGACGTTGGCCAGGAACAGCGGCACCAGGGTAAAGATCATCTCGGACGAGATGTCGGTGAAAAAACTGGTCAGGCCAAGATAGAAGACATTGGGGCGTACGCCGAGGATCTTTTTCGAGTCAGAGGCAGGTGGCACGGAGGCATCGAGATTCGGCATAGCCATATCTTAGCAGAGCCGAACCGGAGGCAAAATGGTGTAAAAAATTGGCTCCCGAGGAAGGATTCGAACCTTCGGCCAATCGGTTAACAGCCGACCGCTCTACCACTGAGCTACTCGGGAGTGTGGGTGTGGCTGCCGAGCCAGGATTCGAACCTGGGCAAAAGGATCCAAAGTCCTCTGTGCTACCACTACACAACTCGGCAAGGCTTTTCATCAGCTAAAAGCTGGTGCCGAAGGTCGGACTCGAACCGACACAGGAGTTGCCCCCTAGCAGTTTTTGAGACTGCCGCGTCTACCATTCCGCCACTCCGGCAAAAAGCCGAATGTTGTTAAAGATCAGGGGGTGGTGCCGAGGCCCAGACTTGAACTGGGGACACGCGGATTTTCAGTCCGCTGCTCTACCAACTGAGCTACCCCGGCGCGAACAACGCTTGTTATTGTATCGGTTTGGAATTGCCCGGTCAAGCGTTGACGCCTTACGTTAAATGCCGCCGTACCGGGTAAAAACGATGAGAACGATTAACGAAGACAGAGCGGAACCGACGGCCACCTGGGCGGCAGTATGCTGCCCGAGATGCACCCGGGCCCAACCCATCAAAGGGATGAGCGACAAAGAAGGAACCGCCCAAGCGCCGTAGAGAATATGCAACACCGTCACCAGTGCCGCAACCGTTGACGCGTGCACTGAAATTTTCCACCAAAGATTGATGAAAGCGAAACTTACTATGGATGCCAGACCGGCGATCAGGGCGGCGGTTAAGAGCTGCGGGGCATTCAACCAGGTCAGGATGAAGGTTCCCAGGACGTTGAAGAAAAGCCCGACGACGTAGATCCGGTGGCGCTGGTGCCGCCGGTTTGAGAACAGGGCGTCCATGCGTCCCGTTCTCACCAGATAAACGGCGATGAGCAGCGGCGGCATGAAGCACAGACCGGTCACCGCAATAAACCATTTCAATGCTTCAACCGCCGAACCAGCGGCCTCCGAAGCAACTAAACCGAGGATAATCAATCCCGCTGCCGGGGGATTGAGCCCGTCGGAAATCAAATTGGCGATTTTTGTTTTGGTCAATGCCGCCTCTAATCTGAAAACGCGCCATTATAGCATACCAGCCAGCCTGCGGCGGTTCTCTTATTTGACCCCCGCGGAATGGTAACCGATAATAGATATATCATCCGGGAGGTAGTCAATGGACAGCGATAAATTATTGGAAATTAAGAACCTCAAGGTAGCGGTCGAGGGCAAAGAAATCCTCCATGGCATCAGCCTGTCAATCAAAGCCGGCGAGACTCATGTTATCTACGGTCCCAACGGCAGCGGCAAGACTACCCTGCTCATGACCATCATGGGCTTCCCGAAATACAAAATTACCGGCGGCCAGATCATCTTTGAGGGGCAGGACGTAACCGATGCCACCCTGGACGAGCGGGCGCGCGTCGGCATAGGTCTTTCCTTCCAGCGGCCGCCGATTGTCCGCGGCGTCAAGACGCGGGATATGGTTACCGCCTGCTTCCGAGGCCGCGAGGACGGCGACACGCTGTCGCGCCTGGCGGAAAGGGCTAATATGACCGATTTCCTGGACCGGGACATCAACTACGGCTTTTCCGGCGGCGAGACCAAGCGTTCCGAACTGCTGCAACTCCTGGCTCAGAGCCCCGATCTGGTACTCCTGGACGAACCGGAGTCCGGGGTTGACCTGGAAAACATCGCGCTTATCGGCGACCTGATCAACGACCTGCTGGAAAAAACCCACCCGATGCGCAACCGCACCCGCAGCGGACTGATCATCTCCCATACCGGCCATATTCTTGAATATGTCAATGCCCGCACTGGTTATGTCATGTTCGAAGGCCGCATCATCTGCGAGGGCGACCCCCATGAAATTCTGGAGACCATCAAAATCAAAGGTTATGGAGAGTGCGCCTCATGTCAGATCTGCAAAAGGTAAAGGCTCCTGATTTCTCCGAACGCGCCCGGGCTGCCGCCGCTAAAAAAGCCGCCGCCGGGCCGGATATCGACCTAGACGGGTTCAAGGTGCCGGTCAGGGGCGAAAAAGATTACCTGGACAGCCCGGAGACCATCTCCGAACAAGATAAAAGCCGCATGCTGGAGTCCGGCATCATGCTTGACGACCGGACCGGCCGCTCCGGCACCTTCGTCCAGATGGACAACACGCCGGTGCACTTCCACGCCGCCCAGGAAGGCATCGAGGTCATGAGCATCTCCGCCGCCTGGGAGAAGTACGACTGGCTCAAAGACTATTGGTGGAAGGCGGTGGCGGTGGACGCCGACAAGTATACCGCCCATGTCGAACTCCACGGCGCCGACGGCTATTTTATCCGCGCTCTGCCGGGGGTGAAGACCGATTACCCCGTCCAGGCCTGCCTCTACCTGGAAGCCGGCAAAGCGGTCCAGGATGTTCACAACATCATCATCGCCGAGGAAGGCTCGGAGCTGCATATCATCACCGGCTGCGCCGTAGCCCACCGCCAGGAGATGGGTCTGCACCTGGGCGTCTCCGAGTTCTACATTAAAAAGGGCGCCAAGATAACGTTTTCCATGATTCACACCTGGTCGCCGGAGACCGAAGTGCGGCCGCGCACCGGAGCGATCATCGAAGAGGATGGGTTGTTCCTGTCCAACTACGTTATCATGAAGCCGGTGCACTCCATCCAGGCATCGCCGATCGCCCGATGCGTCGGCAAGAACGCCACGGTGCGCTTCAACTCCATCATGGTGGCCACTCCCGGCTCGCATATGGACCTGGGTTCCCGAGCCTTTCTCAACGCTCCGGGTGCCCGCACCGAGATGATCGCCCGGGCGATCACCGCCGGCGGCGAGATCGTTTCGCGCGGCTACATGGAGGGCAACGCGCCCGACATCAAGGGGCATCTGGAATGCCGCGGCCTGATTCTTAAAGATAACGGCTCTATCCACGCCATCCCGGAACTCAAGGCTACGGTACCCAACGTCGACCTGTCCCACGAGGCGGCGGTGGGTAAGATCGCCGAAGACGAGGTGGAATACCTGATGGCCCGCGGCTTGACCCGTGACGAAGCCACCGCAGCCATCATTCGCGGATTCTTGAAAGTGGATATTGAGGGCCTGCCGCCGATGCTTAACGCCGAACTGCGCAAAGCGGTGGAAGCCTCGGAAAAAGAGGCGTTATAAAAAGCAAAAAGCCTTCGAAAAACTCGAAGGCTTTTTCAACGGCATCGTGATTGGTTATCCCCGCTCAAAAGGCCAATGAGGATGGTGCTTGTGCTTATCACCGCCGGTGATGAAGGTTGCGGGTTTGCGGGTTACCTCAGTTGAGGCGCATTTCGGGCAGGCAACGGGACTGGAATCCGAAAACTTCCTAAGCATTTCAAATTTGTTTTTACATTTCTGGCAAACATAGTCGTAGAGCGGCACTGGAACCTCCTGAAAGAGGATTTATCAGACAGCAGAGCCTGTCGGGGCCTTATGCTGCTAGGATAACTCCCAGGGCATCTTGCGCGGCGCCTTCCCCGTAGTGACGAAGGTAGAAGCCTTCTTTTTAATTTCGGTGTCGCCGCAGTTGGGGCAGGTCACAGGTGACGTGTCAGTGACCTTACGAAGGAGTTCAAACTTCTTTTTACATTTTTCGCAGCGGTATTCGTATAGCGGCATTCGAGTCCCTTTTTTCCGCGTATTTTAACAAACCAGACCCGGACAGACAATCCTGTCCAGGCAAGAAGTTTTTCAGTTTTTCGGATCCGAACCGGACCCGGGAGCTACCCTCAAGATGAAACTCTTGGGGACGGTCCGCAACCGGCTCCGCCGTAACTGCCAGCACCGCCCCCGATGCCGCAACTGAAATTTGATATCTTACGTTCAACTTCATAGGAGCCGCATTTTGGGCAGGTTACCGCCGCGGTATCGGACAGGCGGCGGAGCAACTCAAATTTCTTGGCGCAAGACTTGCATGAATACTCGTAAATAGGCATCGTTCACTCCTGCATTGGATATTGTATTATACTACATGATGTACAGCATCAATGAAGTGACATTGGTTACACAGAATCGGGCTGCAAGGTTGAGAGATGCCGAATTATTTTGAAGCTTTGGGCGTGTCCGATGCCGATCTGGCTGTCGCCCGCGGTCTGGCGGCAGGACACTTCAGCGGCCAATTTGGGGAAAAATACAAAAAGTATGTTGCCCGGGTCGGCGCGGCGCTGCTCGAAATTTACCCGCCGGCTCACAAGCTGCAGCCTGAAGAAATTATCGACCTGATCAGCGTCATCGACATCATCGGGCCCGATTCCAGAGGCCTGATGAAGCGGCTCAAGGAGTCATGCACCGGCTGCGGCTGGTGTTGTTCTCAAACGAAGCGGATCGTTGTCGACGAGGAAGATACCCTGCGCATCAGCCGTAAACTTAAGCAGAAGCGCGAAGACCTGTTTACTTTTGATGGCAAAGAATGGTTGATCAAAAAGGCGCATCCCTGCGGCTGGTGGAATCCAAAAAACGGCCGCTGCGTCATTTACGCCGACCGCCCGAGCACTTGCCGCGTCTGGCCGCTTGGTGTAACGGAGGCCGGCCATAAAACAATTCAACCGATGGAACACTGCAATTACGCGGTGATGGTTACCGTCAATAAAGCGATCTGGACACTGGAGAGCGCCGCGAAACAGAGCGGCGCCTGAAGCACGGTCTCTGATGTTCCTGCCGACCACCAAACAAGAACTCGACGCCCTGGGTTGGGACAGGCTCGATGTCATTCTGGTCACCGGCGACAGCTATATCGACAGCCCGTTTATCGGTATCGCCGTCATCGGCAAGATGCTGGCCAGGGCCGGCTTTCGCGTCGGCGTCATCGCCCAGCCCGATACCCATTCAGCCGCGGACATCACCCGCCTAGGCGAGCCGCGGCTGTTCTGGGGCGTCTCCGGCGGCTGCATCGACAGCATGATCGCCAACTACACCTCGCTCAAGAAAAAACGGAGAAGCGACGAC
Organism: Dehalogenimonas alkenigignens; assembly: GCF_001466665.1. Taxonomy (NCBI): domain Bacteria; kingdom Bacillati; phylum Chloroflexota; class Dehalococcoidia; order Dehalococcoidales; family Dehalococcoidaceae; genus Dehalogenimonas; species Dehalogenimonas alkenigignens. The sequence goes on from NZ_KQ758903.1 coordinate 1,492,568, forward strand.
TACACCCCCGGCGGCCGGAACACCCGCCGCCCCGACCGCGCCGCCATCGTCTACACCAACCTCATCCGGCAGCATTTCAAGAACACCGCACCAATCGTCCTCGGCGGGCTGGAAGCCTCGCTGCGGCGGGTGGCTCATTACGACTACTGGGACGACCGGGTCCGCGGCTCGATCCTCTTCGATGCCAAAGCCGATTACCTGCTCTACGGCATGGCTGAAAAAGCGACGGTTGAACTAGCCCGAACCCTCAACCAAGTCGGCGATGTGCGGCAAATCCGCGGCCTGTGCTACATCGCCGGCGAGGCCGACACGGCAGCGGTGAGGAAGAACTACCTTGAACTGCCGCCACTTGACCTCGTCGAGGAGGACAAGGAAGCCTTCACCGAAATGTTCTACGCCTTTTACCAAAACAACGACCCCATCACCGCCCGCGGCCTGTACCAGAAACACGGCAACCGCTACCTGGTGCAGAACCCGCCGCAGCCCTCGATGAGCCAATTAGAACTCGACGCCGTCTTCGGCCTGGGTTTCGAGCGCGCCCAGCATCCCTATTACGAAACGCTGGGTAAAGTGAAAGCCCTGGAAACGATCAAGTTCTCGATTCTTTCCCACCGCGGCTGCTACGGCGAGTGTAACTTCTGCGCCATCGCCGTCCATGAAGGCCGCACTGTCCAGTGGCGTAGTGAGCAATCGATCCTGGCCGAAGCCCGGGAATTGACCAAATACCCGGACTTCACCGGCTTCATCCGGGACGTCGGCGGCCCCACGGCCAACATGTACGGCTTCGAGTGCGGTCAGAAACTGGAGCGCGGCGCCTGCCCCGCCAAGCGCTGCCTTTACCCGGAGGTCTGCCCGTCGCTGGAAGTGGATCATTCCAGGCAAGTGTCGCTGCTCAAAAAGCTGCGCAAGATTGAGGGCATCAAAAAGGTCTTCGTCGCTTCCGGCGTCCGGCCGGACCTGGTGCTGGCCGACCGCCAGCACGGCGAGCCATATTTGAAAGAGGTCGTCGGCCACCATATCTCCGGCCAGATGAAGGTGGCCCCAGAGCACTCCGAGGACAGCGTGTTAAGGCTCATGGGCAAGCCGCCCGCCGCTTCCACGCTCAAGTTCAAATCGTTTTTCGACAAACTCAGCGCCAATGCCGGCAAAAAGCAGTTTTTAACCTACTACCTGATCGCCGCCCATCCCGGCTGCACCGCCGCGGACATGAAGCACCTAAAGAGCTTTGCCGACAGAAACCTCCACCTGAACCCGGAGCAGGTCCAGATTTTCCTGCCGGCCCCCTCCACTTATTCCAGCCTGATGTATTACACCGGCATAAACCCTTTTACCGGCAAGCCGATATTCGTTGAGAAAGAACCGCAGCTGAAAAACCTCCAGAAGGACATCATTATTGAACCCGCTGAGGATAAAACTCTTGGTAAACGGACACAGCGCACCGAAACGAATAGAATGGTTGCCAAGCGACGCCCCCGTCGCCCGTAAGAAATACCTACTCACCCTGGCTGCACCGCCGCGGACATGCGCGAGTTGAAAACCTTTGTCGCCAAGAACCTCAAAGTGAACCAGGAGCAGGTCCAGGTCTTCCGGCTAGCACTCTCAACGTTTTTAAGCTTGATGTACTATACGAGTATGGACGCGTTTACGGGCAGGAACCTGTTTGTTGAGAAAGATTCTAATAACAAACAGTCCGAGAAGATAATTGTCACACAGAAATATATTTAGCGCTGTTTTTATTTCTTAAATAAAGGCGAATTCCATAGATAATGATCAAGATGCCGGAAACACAGCAAATATACAACCTTAATATGCAACGAAAATTCAGTTCCAACCATCAGATACTTCCACCGGCAATTAAGACGCCACACAGTATAAGTGCAGCCGAAATTTCTACGTCTTTATCCATAGGTTGCCTTGGGATCCGTATTTACGCCATTTTCTTAACCAATGCTGTTATTATCAAACCTGTAATCCCTATTAGGAGCAAAATAATGCTTCCCAAACCAAATCTGTCTCCAAATCCGATCCAGAGACCCGTCAAAGCGAAAACCCCGAAATAGATGAAGCTCACATCCAGATATTCACGCCATCGTTTGGCACGGAATAGGATTACGATTCCAATTGCGACAATCCCTATGAAAGCTGCAATTAAACCCATCTGATGTGCACCTCGTACATACCTTTAAAGAAACCCACATCAATTTTGTTAGCGTATTGGTCGGGCAGTCCCTGGAGGGTGGGTGGAGCGAAGCGAAACCCACCCTCATTCAAGGTTCACGTCCGGAAATTGTTTATCCATTGATTGTCACCATTCGGTGGATACAAACCGTTCTCAATGTATTTTATTATACCACTATCGCGCCAAAGTGTGGTGTAAGTTATTAAAACGTGTTTCACCGGGTTGCAGTGAATGTAATCGCAATGGCAGTTAACATCCGCCTGGTCACGGATAGCATGCTCCCAAACCGGCCTCTGCCCAATTCCTTTCTCCTCTTTACCTTCATTGACTTTGAATCTCATTGCGGCAACGATAGGAACGGCATACCGTCGGTTTAAGTTTGACTTGATCATCTTCCATCGGATCGAATAATCGGAATCGTTCTCCGGCAGGTTCCAGATCATGTGGAGATGGTCGGGTAATGTTACATACTCCAAATCATAGCCACCCGCCTCAGCTTGGGCTATAATCAGACCCATGAAAAACGACCTCGCCGCACTCAAACACAGCATTAAAGACTCCGTCGCCACCCAGGCCGCCGCCCTTAAAAAGATCGCCCTGGACATCCACGCCAACCCGGAACCGGGCTTCAAGGAGAAGCAGGCCGCCGCATGGCTTACCGGCCACCTCAAGCAGAACGGCTTTGCTGTCGAGATGGGCATCGCCGATCTGCCGACGGCCTGGAAAGCCACCTTCGGCAAAGGTTCGCCGGTCATCGCCTTCGTCGGCGAGTATGACGCCCTGCCGGAGGTCGGCCACGCCTGCGGCCATAACCTCATCGCCACCGCTTCGGTCGGCGCCGCCGTCGCCGCCAAAACCCTCGCCGACAAATTCGGCGGCACCGTGGTCATGATCGGCACCCCCGCCGAGGAGCTTTACGGCGGCAAGATCCCCATGGTCAAGAAGGGTATCTTCAACGGCCTGGACGCCGCCATGCTGGTGCACCCCGGCTCGGATTCGACGGCCATTACCCGGGCGCTTGCCGTAGTCACGCTTTATGTCGAGTTCTTCGGCCGGGAGTCTCACGCCGCCGCCCACCCGGAGCAAGGTATTAACGCCCTGGATGCCATGATCATCGGTTATAACGGAGTGACGGCTCTGCGGCAGCATATCGAGCCCTCCGCCCGCCTCCACGGCATCATCACCGACGGCGGCAAGGCAGCCAACGTGGTGCCGGGGCACGCCGCGGGCACCTTCCTAGTGCGTGCCATGACCATGAAGTACCTAGAGGAATTAAAGGAAAAGGTGTTAAACTGCTTCCGCGCCGGGGCGCTGGCGACCGGCGCCGAGCTTTCCTACCACTGGGACGAACACGCCTACGAACCGCTACTGCCCAACCTGACCCTGGCCGGTCTCTTTGTCGACAACATCAGAAGCCTCGGCCGCGACATTGAACTCGATGACAGCTCCCACGCCTTCGGCTCTACCGATATGGGCAATGTTTCCTGCGTCGCGCCGTCGCTCCACGGCTTCCTGGCCATCGCCCCCAGGGGCGTTTCCGGCCATACTCGGGAATTCGCCACTTACACCGCATCGGACGAGGGCATCAAAGGCATGCTGGACGCCGCCGCCGGCATGGCTATGACCGCCGCCGACCTCTTCTCCAACCCGGAGACGCTGGCCAAGGTCAGGTCCGAGTTTGAGAAGGCCCTCAAATAAACAATAGATCATATAGAAATTACATGGGTGTCTATCTGGGACTCGATGCCGGCTCCATCTCCACCAAAGCCACCGCCCTTTCGCCTGATGGTAAAATCTTCGCTTCGGCGTACAAACCCACGGCCGGCGACCCGCTGGCGGCTTCCGAGCTGGTCCTCGCCGAGGTGAAATCAAAGATCGAGGGCGAGATTTTCGGCCTAGGCGTCACCGGCAGCGCCCGCGAGTTGGTCGGCCAAATGCTGGACGCGACCACCATCAAGAACGAAATCACCTGCCAGGCTCTGGCCGCCGCCCACCTGGTGCCGGACGCCCGTACCATCATCGAGATCGGCGGCCAGGACTCCAAATTCATCGCCTTGAAAGATGGACTGGTGCAGGACTTTGCCATGAACACCGTCTGCGCCGCGGGCACCGGCAGCTTTTTGGAGCACCAGGCGCGGCGGTTGGGCCTGTCCATTGAAGAATTCGCCGCCAAAGCGCTGGAAAGCACGTCGCCGATCAAGGTTGCCGGCCGCTGCACCGTCTTCGCCGAGTCAGACCTGATTCACGCGCAGCAGACCGGAGCGCCGGTCCCCGATATCATCTACGGGCTGTGCCTGGCCCTGGCACGCAATTTCCTGGCCGATGCCGGTCGCAACCGGAATATCGAACCGCCTGTCATTTTTCAGGGGGGAGTGGCCAGGAACGCCGGCATGGTAAGGGCTTTTGGCGAACGGCTGGGCTGTGAAATCATCGTGCCGGGGGTGCCGGAGCTGTCCGGCGCGTTAGGAGCTGCCTTGCTCTTAAAGCGGCAGTTGGAGCATAATAAGAACCGGTCTTGAACAAGGCCGGCGACCCCACGAGTGTTGACAAGGGAAGGGAAGTGTATGCGGATAGCTGTAGATGCCTCCGGTGGTGATTTTGCCCCGTACGAAATAGTCAAAGGCGTCATCAAGGCTGCCCAGGAACTCAAAGATAAGGGTATAGAGATTATTCTGGTCGGCAAGCGCCCGGTATTGCATGTCCAGGCCGGGAGACACCTCAAGAAGTTGAATATTTCCATCGCGCATGCTCCTCAGACTATCGAGTTCAACGAGCATCCGGTTGAAGCCTTGAGGAACAAGCCCAAATCTTCCATCGCGGTGGGTACGATGATGGTTAAAGAGGGAAAGGCTGACGCTTTTGTTTCAGCCGGCTCCACCGGCGCGATGTTATGTGCCGCCTACTTGCTGCTCGGAAAGATCGAGGGTATCGAACGGCCCGCCCTGGCCAGCATCATCAAGCTGGTACCTCACGCCCCCGCACTGCTGCTGGACGCCGGCGCCAACTCAGACTGCCGCCCCCAGCATCTTGTAGAATTTGCCCGGCTGGGTAATATCTATGCCAAAAACGTCATCGGCATCGAATCCCCGCGCATTGCCCTGATGAGCGTCGGAGAGGAAGAAACCAAAGGCAACAAACTGGTCATCGAGACCCATCAGCTGCTGAAAACGACCCCGGGACTGAAATTCATCGGCAACGTTGAAGGTCACGACCTGGTGCACCACCGGGCCGATGTCATCGTCACCGACGGCTTCACCGGCAACGTCCTGATCAAAGCCTTCGAAGGTCTGGGCGATTCCATCATCAAGATACGCCAGGTCAGCCAGGCGGTAAACTCGGCTTCTCACCTTCGCGGCAGAGCCCTGCTGGCTGATGTCGGCATCGGTCACATGGTCAAAGGCATGGACTTCCGTGAGGTCGGCGGCGCCTGCCTGCTCGGAGTCAAAGGAACAATCATCGTTTCTCACGGCCGGTCACGGGCTAAGGCAATCAAGAACGCCATCCTGATGGCCAAAAGGACGGTGGAACAGCGTATACCCCAGCTTATCGCCGAGGAGGTCAAGGATAATGTCAGCGCCGTCACGGTATGACATCATTATTATCGGCGGCGGACCGGCCGGTCTTTCAGCCGGTCTCTACACCGCCAGGGCCAAACTCAAGACACTGATCATTGAGGGTTCAGCCATCGGCGGGCGCATGGCGGAAGCCTGGGAGATTGAAAACTATCCCGGTTTCACCGAGGCTGTCCACGGTTACGATCTGGGCCAGAAAATGTACGAGCAGGCCACCAAATTCGGCGCCGAGCACGCTCAAACCAGCGTCACCGGCATACGGGTTGACGGCGGAGAAAAGATCGTCACCACACCCATCAGGGATTACGCCGCCCCGGCCGTCATCATCGCCGGCGGCTCCGAGCGAAGAAAGCTGGGCGTCCCGGGGGAAACCGAGTTAACCGGCAGGGGTGTTTCCTTTTGCGCAACCTGCGACGGGCCGTTCTTCCGGGAGAAGGCTGTGGCGGTGGTCGGCGGCGGCAACGGCGCCCTGAATGAGGCGACCCATATATCCCATTTTGCCTCAAAGGTTTACGTCATTCACCGGCGGGACTCCATGCGCGCCACCAAGGTGCTCCAGGAAAAAGCCTTCTCCGATCCTAAAATCGAGTTTATCTGGAATACCGAAGTTACAGCCATCGAAGGGAAGGATTCGGTTGAACGGCTCAAACTGAAAAACGTCCAGACCGGAGCTGAATCAGCTCTGCCCGCCCAAGGCGTGTTCATCGCCGTCGGCCTGATTCCCAACACAGGTTACCTTCAGAACCTCATAAATATCGACCAGTACGGCGCTGTTCTCACCAATGATAAAATGGAGACGAACGTCCCCGGGATTTATGCCGCCGGCGACGTCAGAGCCAACTCCGTCCGCCAGGTGGTCACCGCAGCCGGCGACGGAGCGACGGCCGCCCTCTACGCCCAGAAATTTATCTCCGAAAACGCCAAACCCTGAAACGGAAACTCAACCGGAAGGATATCGATGAGAGTAGTTCTCCTTAAAGACGTGCCGAATATTGGGAAAACCGGTCAGATTAAAGATGTGCCGGACGGCTATGCCCGAAACTACCTGTTGAAAACCGGGTTGGCTGCCGCCGCCACCCACGAAGCCAGATCTTCGACTCAAGCCAAACTGGATGCTGAGCAGAAGAAACAGGCCAGGATTGAAGCCGAACTTGCCGCCGCCGCTAAACTGCTTGACGGGCTGCAGGTGGTCGTAGCCGGTAAAACCGGAGCCGGGGACAGGCTCTACGGATCGGTCACCTCGGCGGATATCGCCACAGCGGTACAACGGGCGGCCGGATATGAACTTGACAAGCGTAAGATTGAGTTGGCTGAGCCCATCCGCTCCCTGGGCGACTATAAGGTGACTGTGAAACTTTCCGGGGCGCTGACCCCGGTGCTCAAAGTTAAAGTTGTACCGCAAGGGAGTTAGCGCCCTTGGTTGAATCACGGTTGCCGCCTCACGACCTGGCCGCTGAAGAAGCCGTTAACGGTTCGCTTCTGATCGACGGGAAAGTCATTTATGAGCTTGCCGCTTTTCTTCGGCCGGCGGATTTTTACAGCGAAACGGGACGCTGCGTTTATGAAGCCGCCCTGGAGCTGTACCACCGCGGCGAAGCGATTGATCAGATCACCGTTGCCCGCGAACTGGACCGCCAACGCAATCTGGAGAAGGTCGGCGGGGCGGCCTACCTGGCGCATCTGCTCACCACGGTACCAACTTCGCTGGATGCGGAACACTACGGCCGCATCATCTATAACCTGTCCGTATCGCGCCTCCTGATCAGCGCCGGCATCAAGATCACCGAATTGGGTTACTCCGCCGACCCCAGCCCGGGCGCGGTGATCTCAAAGGCTGAGACCCTGCTTTACAATTTGCGCAACGAACGCGCCTCCGTCGATTTCATTCACATCAAAAGTATCCTCGACCGCTACCTGGAACCGCCTCAAACGGCGCAGCACCTTGAGAGCGTACCGACGGGCTTTTATGGTCTGAATGACTACATCGGCGGCTTGAAGCGGGGCGATCTGATCATTGTCGCCGGACGCCCGAGCATGGGCAAAACTTCATTGGGCTTGAACATCGCCCGCAATGCCGCGGTCGACCACCACGCTTGCGTCGCCGTCTTCTCTCTGGAGATGTCTTCTGATTCACTGGTACAAAGGCTGCTGTCCAGTGAAGCCGGAATCAATGTCAGGCACTTTACCCCGGGATTGTCCTCTCCCGATGACGAAAACCGGATCATGCACGCCATCGGGATTCTGTCCGAGGCGCCTATCTACATCGATGACTCGCCGCAATTGCGGATCGCCGACCTGCGCTCCAAAGCCCGACGCCTGCATTTTGAATACGGCATCGACCTGATAATCGTTGACTATCTCCAATTGCTGCAGGGAGACTCAGGCAGCGGCAAGGGTGACAACCGGGTCCAGGAGATCAGTTATATTTCCCGCGCCTTAAAGGGAATCGCCCGGGAACTCAACGTGCCGGTGGTGGCGCTTTCCCAACTGTCACGGGCTGTCGAATGGCGGTCGTCACACGAACCAAAGCTCTCGGACTTGCGTGAAAGCGGCTCAATCGAACAGGACGCCGATATCGTGATATTCATTTACCGCGAGGAGGTCTATTTCAAAGAGGAGGAGTGGGCCGCTACCTACCCCGACAAGGAGTATCCGCGGGAGATCGCCGACATCATCATCGCCAAACACCGCAACGGTCCCACCGGAACGATTAAAGTGCGTTTCCGGCACGCGCTGACCAAATTCGAAAATCTGCAGTCCATTGCTGAGATTGCCTGACCATGGTAACAAGCGACCTGTACAAATCAAAATGAAAACTTTCGAGGGCTTCCCCGATAAATTCGAATTCACCGCCGTGCCGAAACCCTTCCTGGCACAAGCGCTGCCGCTTATCAGCAGTCTCGAGGAACTCAAAGCCTCCCTGCTGTTCTTCAGGGTGCTTTATCAAAAAAAGGGCTTCCCGCCGTATGTCACCGCGGCCGAGATCGCTGATCTGAACTCCGGGTTGGATGAAGCCGCCGCGGACCAGGCATTAAGCGAGACGGCGGCCAGAGGTACCACCATCAAGCTGGCGGTGGTCGAAAAAGGTAAACCGGTAGCCCTGTATTTTTTGAATGACGGGCGGAACCGCGAAGCTGTCCAGGAGATTATTGCAGGCAGGATTAAACTCGGGAGCATCACGCCAAACGAACCTGTCAAGTTTGTGTCATCACCCGAACTGCCGGATATTTTCAGCTTGTATGAACAGAATATCGGCCTTCTGACACCCATCATTGCCGAAGAACTCAAGGAAGCGTTGAAACTCTACCCTGAATCCTGGGTGAAGGACGCAGTCAAAGAGGCCGCCAGTCTTAACAAGCGCAACTGGCGATACATCAGCAAAATACTGGAAAACTGGGCCGCAGGCGGCAGGAACGATGGAACATATTTCGGAAATCCTCAAAAAGACCCTGACAAATACACCAAAGGCAAATACGGGAAATTTGTCCGGCGCTGATTCCCACCCCGGTGAAACGCCCAGCGATTGCCCGGGGTGCCGCGGCGCGCGCTTCGTGTACGCCCGGAACGCGGATGGCAAACCGGATTATTCCCTCACCGTGCCCTGCCGGTGCGTTGACTCCGCCGCCGACGCCGAGAAAGTCAGGCGGCTGGCTGAGTATTCCCGCCTTGGAACCCTGCGGTCGCTGACTTTCGATAATCTGCTGCCGGAAGGCCGGCATGGTTCACCGCAAAACCGCGCCGGGTTCAAGTCAGCTTACCACGCGGCGCTGACTTTTGCTGAATCTCCTGTCGGATTTCTGGTCCTGACCGGACCATCCGGCGCCGGCAAGACCCATCTAGCGGCGGCGATCACCAACCGCCGCATCGACGCCGGTCACGCCGTACTCTACCGCTCGGCGCCCGATCTGCTGGACGACCTTAAGGCCGGCTTTGCCTCGAACGCCGATAATCCGTTTCCCGACACTTTTGAAATGATAAAAAACACACCTCTCCTGGTGATTGACGACCTGGGCGTCCAGTCCGACACCGCCTGGGCGCGCGAGAAAATGGATCAACTGATCACCTACCGTTTCAACCATGAACTGCCGACGGTCATCGCGACGGCACTGCCCATGGATAATTTGGACGACCGGCTGAAGAACCGTTTGTCGGATCCGCGCCTGGCTAAAGTGTTGAACCTGGCGACCGGCGGCGCCGACATGGATTGGCCTCCGGGGCTGGATTTACAGCGCACGATGAACTTTCTGTCTTTCGATCGGGACCGCCTTAATCTGCCTCCCGAAGATAGGGATAACCTTGCCCGCGCCTACCAGGTAGCCCATGATTTCGCCCGGGCGCCCGAAGGCTGGCTCATCCTTCAGGGCGTCACCGGCTGCGGAAAGACTCACCTGGCATCGGCAATCGTGAACTTCAGGTACCAGGGAGGGCAAACCGCTCTCTTTGTCGTCGTACCGGAATTCCTTGACCATTTACGGTCGGCTTTCAGTCCCGATGCCAAAGTTTCTTACGATGAGCTTTTTGATCGGGTCAAGACGACGCCTTTCCTGGTGCTTGATGACTTCGGCGAACAGGCGACTACGCCCTGGGCCCAGGAGAAGCTTTATCAGGTGATTTCCTATCGCTACAACGCCCGGCTGCCCACCGTGGTGACGACACGGGCGTCTCTCGACGAAATCGAACCGGCCATTTCTTCGCGCTTCATCGACCACCAGTTCAGCATGGTCTTCAACATCACCGCGCCCGATTACCGCGGCGACGCTTCCCACGCCAAAGCAAGAAGGCCGGCGCCACGGCCATCCCGCCAATTCAAAAAGTAAGGCTCGGGCGGTAAACAGGTGTAGCTGAGGGTAAATTGCCCTTTGCCGGGAAACTTGCGCCGTCCGCCTTTTATCTCTAAAATGGCACCACTAGGGAGATAAGGCTGAAATGCTCAATCACCCGGTGCTGGTGCTGAACCAGAATTACGAGCCCATCCACGTCTGCCAGGTTAGGCGCGCTATCCTCTTATGCTATCAGGGCAAAGCGGAAATGCTGGAAGACGGCCTCGGCCTGCTCCACACCGTCCGACTCTCCATTCCCATGCCTTCGGTCATCCGGCTGCAGCATCACGTGAGACGTCCGCGCCCCCGGCACAAACTCACGCGGTGGGAAATTTTCCACCGCGATGATTTTTCCTGCCAGTACTGCGGTAAAAAAGCCCAGCCTCTGACCATCGACCACGTCATCCCCCGTTTCCAGGGCGGGCGCCACTCGTGGGAAAATTTGGTAGCCGCCTGCGTGCCATGCAACCGCCACAAGGCTGGTCGAACCCCTGAGCAGGCAAACATGAAACTGCTTAAAAAACCCGGTATGCCGGAAGGCAGGCCGCTGGTTGTCGTCTCACACCGGTACCAGGAGCGGATGCACATTTGGCAGAAGTACCTGCCGGCTTAACTCTAAACCATATGATATAAAGAAGGACGCCGCGGCGTCCTTCAACGATTATCTGCGCCTTTTTCTCCGTCTGCGATGGGCTACTCCGGCCGCTTCCGCCTTTATTCCATCGGCCGGCGTCTGGTCATCGGCTTCGGTGATCGGCGCCACTGAAATCCTATCCGCCGGTTCCGGAGAAACAGGCCTGATAGATTGAAGCGCGGGTTCGACCGCTGCCGCTGCAGCGCAACAACGGGCGCGCTCTTCGTTTAGTTCCTTGTAGACTTCATATTCATGACCCAGGCAGCAGAGCAGCCGGCCGCAGACGCCGGAGATCTTGACCGGATTCAGCGGCAGGTTCTGTTCTTTGGCCATTTTAATTGATACCGGGGCAAAATCAGTCAAGAAACTGGCGCAGCACAACTCACGGCCGCAACGACCGTAACCTCCGAGCAGCTTTGTTTCGTCCCGCGGACCGACCTGGCGCAATTCGACTCGAACGTGGAGTTTTCGGCCGAGTTCGCGGACCAATTCCCTAAAATCAACACGGCCTTCCGAGCTGAAGAATACTGTCAGGTGACTCTCATCGAGATTGTATTCCGCCGCCAGGCATTTCATCGGCAAACCGAGCTTCGCTACCAACTCCTCGCAATCAGCAAGCGTCTGAGACTCGGCGAAACACGTCTTGTGACGGCGTTCAATATCTTCAGCAGTAGCTAACCTTATCACCGGTTTTAAAGGCGACTCGAGTTGATCGTCGGCCATTTCCCGGACCGGATTTACCACCCGCCCTATTTCCGGACCATGGGCGGTTTCGACAACCACATTAACCCCTGCTTGAAGGTCAAAATCCCCCGGGTCGAATTGATACAGCTTACCCGCCCGTTTTAAACGAATATCTACGACATTAGCCAATTCTATTGGTACTCCCTTTTATCACCGGCAAGTTCAGCATCAACACCTCAAGGGCAAGGCGGGGCGAGGCGTTTTGTTCCAGATGGCGCCGCGTGGCATTCAAGGACCCGATCAGACGCTGCGCCTCCGCGGCGGTGATCCGGCTTGCCAGTTCCGCAGTAATTATCTCATAATCAGTATTAATAACTTCTTCTTTTATGTCAAGTTTTACCAGCAGGATATCCCGGCAGAAGCTGAGCCATTGATCCAGGAGACGATATATTTCGGTACGAGTCTTACCGAAACGCTGGGACAGTTTATCTGCCAGTTCGAACCGGAAGTCGAATCCCGAGCCGAGAGCATCGGTAAGCTTCAGAAGATTGTCGCGCCTTTCCAATTGCAGTCCTTCGTCTCGGGCGGCGGTAATGGCCCAGCCTGCCCTGCCCTGGCTGAGGCGCGCCAGTAAATCGGCGCGTTCCGCCGGAAACCCCAGGCCATGCTCAAGAAACCGGACTATTTCCCGGCGCGGCGCCGCCGCCAGCCTGAGCTTCATACAACGTGACCGAATCGTCTCAGGCAGTTGATTCTCTCTGACAGTCGTCAGGATGAAAACCACCCCGGGCGGCGGTTCTTCCAGCGTTTTTAACAACGCATTAGCAGCCCCGGTGGACAAACGTTCGGCTTCATCAATAATAATCACCCGAAATTTGCCTTCAAAAGGCGGCAGTGAAACGGCATGATTTATCTCTCGAACCTGTTCGATGGATAATTCTACCCTGTTTTTACCGTCCTCGTCTGCGGCTTGAACACTGATCAACCGGACATCGGCGTGAATACCGGCGGTTATACGGCGGCAAGATTCGCAACCGCCGCACGGGGAGTTGTCCCCAGTGCAGTTAAGGGCTTGGGCCAGTTTCAAAGCCAGCGCAGTCTTGCCGGAATGCTCGGGAGCGGTAAGCAGATAAGCGTGGCACAGTACCCCTTTTTCGAGGCTTTTCGCCAAAAAGGCGGCTACATTCTTTTGCCCGATTATCTGCCAATCAGCCATTTCAGCCAAGATCGGTCCGCAGCAGGTCTTCGATCGACTCGCGCCGCCGGATTAACCGGTGTTGCCCTTCCTTGACCATGACCACTGCCGGGCGAAAAAAGGCGTTATAATTCGATGCCATGGGGATACAATATGCCCCGCAGACCGGCATGACCAGGGTATCTCCAGGGTCTGCTGCCGGCAGCTTTACGTCAGCGGCCAGGATATCGCCGGATTCGCAGAACCGACCGGCTACAGTATAAAGCTGGTTCGCTCTTTCCGTCATGCGATTAGCAAGGTACGGCTCGTAACAGGCGCCGTAAAGCGCCGGCCTGATATTGTCAGCCATGCCGCCATCGACGCACAAATAGCGCCTGATGCCTGGGATATCCTTGATGACGCCCACTGAATAAAGCGCCACCGCGGCCCGGGCAACGGTCGCCCGCCCCGGTTCCACCGTGAGCGACAGCGATGTTAAATCCAGGCGGCGGCATTCCTCTTTGAAAAAAGAGACGATAGCCTCCGCGTATTCACCCACTGAAGGGGGCGCTTGACCGGAAAGATACTGGACGGCAAAACCGCCGCCGGCATCCAGCTCATCAACAATGAGACCCCACCGCCCCCTGACCCCGGCAATAAATCCGAGGGCGGTGTGCATAGCGTCCAGGAAAGGTTGGATTTCAAATATCTGCGAACCGATATGATAATGAAAACCGACCAACTTCAAAGAGTTAGAGCTTAAAATCCGCCCAACTGCCGAATCGGCGTCTTCCAGCCCGAAACCAAATTTGGAGTCAATATTACCGGTCGTGATTTTGGCATGAGTATGCGGGTCAATGCCCGGCTTGATACGCAACATGACATCAGCCCGGCAGCTGCGGGCGCCGGCAATGCCATCCAACCGTGCCAGCTCCCAGGCGTTATCAATGACGATACGCCCGACCCCGGCTGCCAAGGCAAGTTCAAGTTCGGCATCGGACTTATTATTTCCGTGGAAATAGATGTTTTTCATCGGGAAGCCAGCCGATCGGGCAATCTCCAGTTCGCCGCCGGAAACAACATCAAGCCCCAGGCCTTCCTCGGCGATGATTTTAGCTACCGCCCGGTTAAGACAGGCTTTGCCGGCATAAACGACTCGAGATGAAGATAACCGCCCGGTAAACTCCCGCTTAAACTCACGAGCGCGAGCCCGGATGTCCTCTTCGGCGAAGACGTAGAGCGGCGTGCCGTATGTTTCAGCCAAGTCCATGGAGTCGCAGCCGCCGATCACCAGGTGCCCGTGATCGTTGATTGCCGAACCTAAAGGAAAAAATGGGGGTGTTTCTTTCATAGCGCCCATAATATCAATCCAGCGTTCCGGGGTCAAAGAGAAAAACCAGCCCTTACGGCAGCGGTGGTGACGCGGCCGGCCGGCTCTGATACAATGCAGGAAGGTTATTAAGGAGAAAGAATGTCATTGAAGGTACCGCAGGATAGAAACTCCAACGAAATCCGCATCTTCACCGGCTGTAACGAAGAAGACACTTGTCCAAAAGTCCGGCGGGAACGGCTGGCCGAAACTGAAGAAATGATTTTGACCATACTGATCGAAATTCCCAAGGGAAGCCGCAATAAATACGAGTACGACAAAGAGCGCAAGATAATCAAATTCGACCGCATGTTGTTTTCTGCGGTGCATTATCCGTCGGACTACGGCTTCATCATCGATACCCTAGCCGAAGACACCGATCCCCTGGATGCTCTGGTGCTGGTATCCGAACCAACCTTTCCCGGCTGCTTGATCGAAGCCAAACCGGTGGGTTTGTTCCGCATGCGGGACGAAAAAGGACCCGATGAAAAAATCCTGTGCGTCCCCATGGGGGATCCCCACTGGAACTTCATCCAGGAACTTTCAGACGTCCCGCCTCACCTGTTGAAGGAGATCGAGCACTTTTTCATCATCTACAAGGAACTGGAGAAAAAGAAGACCGGCGTCGAGGGCTGGGAAGATCGGGAATCAGCCATCAAGGCGGTACATGCCTCGCGCAAGCGTTACCAGGACAACCTGAAGCAGCTCGGCGCCAGCCGGATTTAGCCTTCGAAGCGGCCGATCAGCTCCGCGTATCGCTTTTCGAGTGACGCTGCCGCTACTTCAATCTCTTTTTCTGAACCAGCCCAATCAAGCCGCAGCATCCGGTTGGACGGTACCCCGAGTTCCTTCAGGCGAGCGGACACGGGTTCGGAAGAAAAGGTGACTATCTCGAACATCTTTAGCGCGTGCTCCGCCGACCATTTGACCATTCCCCGGCTGGCTTCAATCAGGACATCCGGGCCGGGTGCGGTTAACACCATGCGTTTGAAACGTAAAAATCTGCGATACACCGCAGCCAGGATTCCGAACCGCGTCAGATAATGAGCGTGAATAATATCCGATTTTACGGGATATATTATTGGTACGGCAGCAATAAAAGCCAGATATACCCATGGATAGCGGGTGCTTAGTGGCAACCGGTGAGCGGTAATCTTTAAGCTGCTGTTTATCAGGCGGTCTGACCCTGCCCTCCGGTACACCAGATGAACATTCCAGCCGAGATCGGCCAAACGCTCGAGCAGTTTCAAGTCCGGCGCCGAGGGCTGATCTATCAGGTGAATTACCGTTCGATTGGCCGTTTTTTTCAACACGAGTCAATATAACCGAAATTCCTCCCCGCGTAAACTTGGCCGTTGACACTCAAAATCGCCGGCCTTAGAATGCCGATGATGGGTAATACCTCTACGGTAGTGATTATGGCCGCCGGAGAAGGCGCGAGAATGCGCCCGCTTACCGGGACTCGCCCCAAGGTGATGCTGCCGGTGGCTGGAAAGCCGATCCTGGAACATTTGCTTACCGAATGCGCGGCCGCCGGCGCCGGCGATTTCATCCTGGTTGTCGGTTATCACGATGAAGCGGTCAGAAACTATTTTACCGATGGCAGCAAGTGGGGAGTAAATATCAGATATGTCATTCAGCGGCAGCCAGCTGGTACCGCTGACGCCTTGCGCCAGTCAAGTCATCTCCTGGGTACCGCCTTTGTTTTACTGAACGGCGACATCATGCTGAAATCAGTCGACATTGTCCCGCTGATTTCAGCGGAAACCAATCTGATTTCTATCGTTGAACTTCCAAATGTCGAGGGTAAGGGAGTGATCGAGACTCGGGGCGGGCAAGTCGTCCGGCTGTACGAGAAATGTACCAACCCGCCAACCCGACTGGCTAACGCCGGGGTATATCATTTTACGGGGGATATCCTGAAATTCGTACAGCAGACTCCGATATCGCCACGAGGCGAGTATGAAATAACCGATACGGTTCAGGCGCTTATCGACGCCGGAATTCCAGTCGGTTACCGGTTGGTCAGCACCTGGTCAGAACTGAGTTACCCGTGGGATTTGCTTCAGGCTAACGAATCGGCGCTGGCGAATTGCCCGCCGTCCGTCGAGGGCATGATCGAGCCTGGCGCCACCATTACCGGCTCTGTCGCCATCGGCGATGGAAGCTTGATCAAAGCCGGGTCTTACATCACAGGGCCGGTGAAAATTGGCAGAAATTGCGTTATCGGGCCAAACTGCCATATCCGCCCGGCAACGGATATCGGGGATGATTGTCATATCGGCTCCGGTGTAGAAATCAAGAATTCGATCATCATGACAGGCACCAGGATTCCTCACCTCTCTTATGTGGGTGACAGTATAATCGGGCAAAATTGCAACCTGGGGGCCGGAACTCAAATAGCCAACCTGCGGCTGGATAAAAAAACGATCGCGGTAAACGGAATCAACACCGGCAGGCAAAAACTGGGCGGTATCTTCGGAGACGGCGTCGTCACCGGTATCAATGCCTCGATCAATCCCGGGACCATGGTGGGGCACCGGGCGCGGATTGGACCGGGGGCGGCTGCCAAGGGCGTCCTTGCGCCCGGCGCGACGGTTTATTGATGTCTGGAGTAAATTGATGAGACAAGCCATTATCCTTGCCGCCGGCGAGGGGCAGCGCCTGCGGCCGTTGACCGCATCACGGCCTAAAGTCATGCTCAAGGCGGCCGGAAAGCCGATTATCGGATACGTTATTGAATCCCTGATCGCCTGCGGTATCCGCAATATAGTAATCGTCGCAGGTTACCGGCGCGACCAATTGTTTGACGCCCTGGGCGATGGGTCATCTTCAGGCGTGAATATCAGATATGTCATACAGGAACATCAAGCCGGCACCGGCCATGCCCTTAAGCAGGCTGAGTCACTGGCGGATAATGAATTCCTGCTGCTACCGGGCGACCACCTTATTGAGGCGGCAACGATTAGGGAAATCTGCATGCTTGACCCGCTGGCCTTGCTGGTAAAACGGATTCCAAATGACCAGACAGTTCGGTACGGGGCTGTTTCGATTAGCGGGGGCGAGGTGAAAGAGATTATTGAAAAGCCCGCCCAGCCATGCGACAAGCCGGTCAGTACGGGCATCTTCAAACTGGACAAAACGATATTTCAGCACCTCGGGCAAGTGTCGGATATCCCTGCGGCTATCAATACAATGGTCGCAAAGGGAGCTAGGATTCGGGCAGTCGAGGCTGACGGAACCTGGCTTGACGCAATCTATCCCTGGGACCTCCTGGAGCTTAACAATCATGCCCTGAAAACATTGCCTCCTGATATCCGCGGCACTTTAGAGAATGGGGTATTCACCTCCGGCGCCACCTCCATCGGAACGTCCAGCCGCATCCGGTCGGGGAGTTATCTCACCGGCCCGGCGCATATCGGCGGATTATGCAATATAGGCCCGGCGGCAGTTATCGGTCCGGGGGTATCAATCGGGGACAGTGTATCCGTTGGGGCGTTATGTGTGATTACTAACAGTATCATCGGCGACGACGTCGTTATCGGTCCGGGCGCTGTAATCGAGAATTCGATAATCGGCCCGGGGTGCAGCATCGGGGCTAACTTTTCATCCTGCAGCGGCGAGGCCGAGATAAAAGTCGACGGAGAATGGCTGGTGCGGAAGGCCGGCTCGATTATCGGCGAAAACTGCCGTCTTGAAGCATCTGTGGTTGCTTCGCCGGGAGTGGTCCTGGGCAACGAAAGTTCCGTCATGGCAATGAAAAATATCACCGGCAGATTTGCCGACGGCTCCAGGGTAGTATAGGGTGTGCGGCATCGTCGGCTACGTCGGCTCGCGCCAGGCTAAGACCGTTTTACTCGGCATGATGCTCCGACTGGAATACCGCGGCTACGATTCCTGTGGCCTGGCGACCGTTGAGACCGGGGTTAACCTTGTGAAAGCCGCGACGCGGGTCCAGGACCTTGCCGACCGGGGGATGGAAATGCCGGGGACTTACGGGATAGGCCATACCCGCTGGGCCAGCGTCGGCACGGTAACTCAGGAAAACGCGCATCCATTCATGGCTTGCGACCAGGCTGTAGTTATCGCCCACAATGGTAACATCAAGAACTTTGCCGAATTGAAAAAACGGCTGGAAAATTCCGGACATCAATTCTCATCGCAAACAGATTCCGAAGTGATTGCCCACCTGACCGAAGAATATTACCAGGGTGACTTAGTAGACGCGTTGGGAAAGGCAGTCAAAGAACTCGACGGTCCTTTCGCCGTCATCGCTCTGCATCCTGACAACCGGCGGCTGGTCGCTGCTGTAAATGGCTGCCCCATCGTCATAGGATTGGGCGAGGGAGAAAATTGGCTGGCGTCGGATGTGCCCGCTCTGCTGGAATACACCGGCCGGGTATTTCACCTGGAAGACGGCGACATCGCCGCCGTGGAAGCCGATTCCGTGAAGATATATGCAAAAGGAAGACTGGTCAGCCGGGCAAATCAAACAATCGGGTGGGCCCCGGAGGCTGTAGCCAGAGCCGGCTATCAACACCTGATGCTGAAAGAAATCCATGAACAGCCGCGGATTATTCGAAACATAATCCAGCGAAAACAGTCAGCCTGGCTGCCAGGCGATTCTTTCGGAGAGACCACTTGCGGTGTTCTCCTCATCGGCTGCGGCAGTTCCTACCATGCCTGTCTGGCGGGAAAAATCTTGATAGAAAGGCTCTCGGGAATTCAAGCCAACGCCGAGCTGGCGACAGAGTTATTCGACGTCACAGGCTCCACGCGGCGATACCGGGCAGTGATCGGCCTGTCGCAGTCAGGCGAGACCGCCGATACCTGCGCCGCCTTAGACAGACAGCGCCAGGCAGGCTTTTATACGGTCGCTGTTTCAAACGTGCCAGGGTCCAGGATCACGCGCCTGGCCGAACAGACGATTCTCACCGATGCCGGGCCGGAAATGTCGGTTGCCGCCACCAAAAGCTTCACCGCCCAACTGGTCACTTTGCTCAATATGGGCCTGGCCTTACCGTTAAAAGAGCCCAAGCGGGCGCTCGATTTAACGGGGGAACTTCGGGCTCTGCCGGCGAGGCTGCAAAGGATTCTCGACCGGGAAGACGCTCATGCCTCCGCCGCCCGGTGGCTGGCATCCTTCAAGAACATTATCTGTATCGGGCGAGGCATATTTCTGCCGATTGCTCTCGAGTGCGCTTTGAAGCTGAAGGAAATTACGTATATCCACGCCGAGGGATGTGCCGCTGGCGAACTCAAGCACGGCACTCTGGCCTTGCTTTCGCCGGTCACCCCGGTGATCGCCTTCATGGGTACCGACGAGACGCGAGCGCAAATGCTGACCGCGATACGCGAAGTCAAGGCGCGGGGGGTTCCCGTGCTGGCGATAGCGCCCGAAGGCGAAGAGGATTTGGAGGATCTTGCTGACAGGGTCATCCTTCTACCCCGTACCGACCCCCTGCTCCAACCGGTGCTTGCCGCGGCAGCCGCCCAGATGCTGGCTTACCACGCTGCGCTTTCCCTGAATCTGCCTATCGACAACCCCCGTAATTTGGCGAAGAGCGTTACTGTCGAGTAAACTCAAATATATAAAAGCCTGATTGGAGGACTCCGTGTACAGAAAATTGTTGGTGCCGCTTGATGGTTCTGAGCTTTCTGAAACCATCTTGCCGCAGGTTGCCGCTGTGGCTAAACCAGCTTCGGCTTCGGTAGTGCTCCTTAGAGTCAGGGAGTCCCTGGACCGCGGCGTGAGGCAGACCTTAGGCGACGATATTGCCGAAAAGCTGGACACGGTCAACCGGGAAGAGATTCAAAGCTATCTCGACCGGATCGCCGGTGACCTGATCCGCGACGGCATCGCTGCTGACATTGCTATTGCCGAAGGGAACCCGGCCGAGGCAATTATCAATTACGCCTCGACTCACGCCGTCGACCTTATCGTAATGGCTACCCACGGCCGGGGCGGCCTGACACGCTGGGCTTTTGGCTCCGTCGCTGATAAGGTCCTGCGCCAGTCTCCAGTGCCGGTGCTGTTGGGCCCGGTGACCGGCTCCAGGGCTTAGCGGCCGTATAACCCGGTGACCAGAACTTCAGCCAGGACGTGGCCGGAGACTGCCCTGTCGAATTGTTCCCGCCCGGCGCCGGGGTTCAACACCGGCACGGCGTCCAGGGCCATCAGGCGGTAACGATAATGATGGACAGGCCCGGGCGGCGGGCAGGAAGGGTAATAGCCGTAGGCGCCTCCTGAATTAACACCTTGCATTATCCCATTGGGAAGCTCCGCCTTACGGGCTGTGCCCGCCGGCAGCCTGAACGCCGATACCGGGATATTCCAGATTATCCAATGGGTAAAAAGGCCGCGCGGTGCGTCAGGATCGTCCATCAATAAGGCGAGACTTTTAGCCCCGGCGGGGATGCCCCTCCAGGAGATCTCCGGGGAAAGTCCCGGACCGTCGCAGGTATTGCGCCTGGGGATGAACTCCCCATCCTTGAACCCGTCAATGATCATTTCCATCCGGCGGTCTCCTGGTCTACCAGGGCGCTCAACTGGTAAAGATTCTTGACCCTGACACATTCAGACGGCGCTTCCGAGAATCCGCCGCGGTCAAGCAGAACAGCACGCATACCTACCGCCGAGGCGCCGAGGACATCTATTTGGTACTGGTCGCCGATAAAGATGACCTCATCGGCCGGTAAATCGGCTTGCCGCAGCGCTTCAAGGAAAATCTCCGGGTGGGGCTTGGTGAAACCTGTTTCCTGCGAGGTGACGACGATGCTGAGGAATGGGGTTAAATCCAGTTCATCCATGAGCGGCTTAATATCCCTATCGACGTTGGAGATGACGCCCAGTTTAAGCTCACGGCGCTTGAGCTCAGTCATCGCCGGGATGACATCGTCGAAAAGGGTCTGTTTGAGTTTGGTGTCGCGCCACCGGAGGAGCATTTGGCGAACCAGATCCGGCTCGGGCTGGATGCCGCCTTCCCTGAGTACGATCGACTGGTGTTTGAAATAGACCTCAGTGACCTCCTCCTTAGTCCGCCTGCTCAGCGGGCGTTTGGCGTTTTCGGTGTAAAAATACTCGTCGGCGGCGGTGAAAGCCCTGGCGAAAGCTGACGGCGGCACTTTGATGCCCAGGCCATCAAGCATCTTGGATTCCCACTCTTCACGGGGCGGTGTATAGCCCACCAGAGTCTGGTAGAGGTCAAAAAAGACAGCTTTGATCACGTGTTCTCCTAAAGATATGCTTGGCCCCAATTCTAGCCGAGGCAGCGGCGCGACGCAAAATGTTGCCGGCATCGTCGGGTACCGGCACTTTGATTCTGCTGCCAAAGGCTGCCGAATTGGTAAAATGTTCCGCCCCTGTTTTCTGTCCCCCCACGGTAGCCCTAAACCGGCCGATGCGATATAGTGGAGAAAACAGGTCCGGGAGGATAATATGCCCAAGGCATTCTGGAAAGGCGCCATCAGCTTTGGCCTGGTGGTTATACCGGTATCTATGTCGGTGGCGGTGCGGGAACGGCCGCTGCGTTTCAGTTATCTCCATAACAAGGACCTGATAAAGCCTAATCAGGTGCTGCACTGCCCGGAGGACGGCGAGTATTTCAGCATCAAGGATACCGTCCGCGGGTACGAGTATGCCAAAGGCCACTACATTGTCATCACCGAGGACGATTTCGAGGCGGTCCCGTTGCGGACAACGCGAAGCATCGATATCCAATCCTTCGTCGATGCCGGGGAGATTGATCCGATCTACTTTTTCGACAGCCACTATCTGGAACCGCAGCAACTGGGTGAAAAACCCTTCCGGCTGCTGCGGCTGGCGATGCTGGAGACGGGCAAAGTGGCGGTGGCTAAGGTAGCTTTTGCCCGCAAGGAGCATCTGGCTTGCCTCCGGCCTTACGGTGAGACCCTGGTTCTCCACACTATGCGCTACCCCGGTGAAATCACCGAGGCGCCGGAGGTTGCTGAGAGTAAAGCCGCGCCGTCAAAGGCAGAGATCAATATGGCCGTCTCGCTCATCCGGAGCATGGAGGAACCGTTCAAACCGGGACAGTACCGCGACGAATACCGGGCAGCGTTGGAAAAAATCATCGCCGCCAAGCTCAAGGGCAAGAAGATCGAGGCGCCAAAAGTAACTCCAGAGAAAGAAACCGAGGATCTCATGGCCGCTCTCGAAGCGAGTTTGGCTAAAGCCAAACCGAAGATTATGGCGGTAAAAGAGAAATAGACCGGGATTTTAAAGCGATAGAAAAGAAACTTTCATTCGATTCCGGTTCTGTGCCGGGCGCTGCCAGGTCAGAGATGCCCGAAAAGGTGGCGCCGATGCTGGCGACGCTGACCGGCGGGCCGTTCACCGACCCTGAGTGGTACTTCGAGCCGAAACTCGACGGCTACCGCATCATCGCCCTGGTAAAACGCGGCAGGGCCAAACTTCAGTCCCGCAATTTCCAGGACTATACAGACAACTTCCCGGGCATCGCCACCGAGATGGGCACACAGCCGGTAGCGGAGGCTGTTTTCGACGGCGAACTGGTCGCTCTAGATGAACGCGGGAAGCCGTGCTTCCAGTGCCTGCAGCAGCACGTTAAACAGGGCAGCGGCGGACAGGAGAGCCCGTACGCTTTCATCTACTATGTATTCGATCTTATTCACCTGAATGGGTACAACCTGACCGGCGCCGTCCAAACCGACCGGGTAAAAATCCTTGACGACGTGTTGCGAGCTGGGAAATCAGTGAAACGGGTGTCACGGCTTGAGGGCGACGGCGACGAAATCTTCGCCGCGGCAGTTGAAGCGGGTATGGAGGGAGTCATCGGTAAACGCCGCGACGCCAAATACTACCCGGGTAAACGATCCGCCGACTGGCTCAAGATCAAGGCCACGCAGGCCGACGAGTTCATCATCGCCGGCTACACCGCGGGACAGGGCAGCCGGGCGGGAGCGTTCGGCTCGCTGGTGCTCGGCCAATACGGCGAAGGCGGCCGGTTTAACTACGTTTCTAACGTCGGCACCGGCTTCAATGAAGCCCTACTCCAGGAGATGATTAAAAGTATGAGACAGCTGGTTGTCGAGAAATCACCGTTCGATCACAAACTGCCACTGGAGTCCGCCATCACCTGGCTTAAGCCAGTACTTGTCGCCGAGGTGAAATTCGCCGAACGCACCCGTGACGGCGGCCTGCGGGCGCCGGTATTTTTGAGGCTGAGAGAGGACAAGCCCGCCCGAGACGTGCGAAGCCAGCGATACGCAAAACCGCCGGGGAAACCGAGAAAGTAGAAGCATTGCCGGTCACTAAACCAGCGTCGTTCTCAAACCGGATTACCGAGGTCCTTCATCTGAAGGTCCTCTTTCAATACTCGATGCCGCGGCGGGCGGGGATGCCCCGGTCATAGGGATGTTTAATCTTGACCATTTCGGTCACCAGGTCGGCGGAGTCGATGACCACTTGAGGCGCCAGGCGCCCGGTCAAGACCAACTCAACATTCTCCGGCCGGTCCTTGATGAGGCGAACTACGTCGGCGGCATCCAGCCAACCCCAGCCGGTGACGATATTCACCTCGTCTAAAATTATAACGTCCCAGTCACCCGAAAGCATGGCGCGCCGCGCCTCGGCCAGGGCTTGACCGGCCTTTTCCCTGACTTCCGGTGAAGGCGACTCTGGATGGCGCACGAGGCCGGGGCCGAAAGCCGCCCACTTGACCCCCGGCAGACGGTGAAGCACTTCCTGTTCGCCGGAGTCATAGGCTCGGTTCATAAAATATACAATATAGACCCGGTAGCCGCGGCCGGAAGCCCGCACGGCAGTACCGATGCCGGCCGAAGTCTTGCCCTTACCGCCGCCGGTGAAAACCTGCGTCAGACCGCGTTTCAGCGGCTCGTAGGTCAGGGCGGCGGAGGGGGAATAGTCCGGGGCGCGGTGTGAATCTTCCATGCTATTCTCGCTTGTATTCGTCGCCTGGCATTTATGACCGGACATCCGATTAAGGGCAGTTTTTGGCTCACTCCCTCTTATCAGACCCCAGTAACGGCGCAAAAGTGGAGGTATTTTAAGTGCGTGGCAGCGCGCCGCCTGGGTTTTTAACCACCATGACCGACGTCAGTCGGTATTCCGTGTCCCGAACAGCCCCGAGGGTGGTGGGGTAGAGTTTTTCGTCTTCCATAGTCATGTATTCGCAGATAAGTACCGGGGTATCTGCCGGCAGGCCGTGATCCAACAGGTAAGCCGCCGTCTGGCGGGGAACCTGGGTCTCGTTGGTCAAAGCCACCAGGTGGCGGCCGATACCAAAGGCATCCACCATGAATTTCAGTTTCCGCTCTTTGATATCCTCGCGGCCGTCATGAAAGGAAATCAGCACTGATTCGTCAAGGCAGATCTGGGCGCGGGCGGCAGCGAACTGGGCGGCGCCGGCCAAGGGTACAATACGGACATCGAAATCAAAAAAGACACCCAGCACCTGCGACAGAGAGGATGAGACGCACGGGTCGCCGACGCGCAGGACGGCAACCGTTTCGCCGGTCTGCCGGGCGCGCTCGGCTGCCTCTTTTTCTTTCTGCAGATAATTCTTGGTCTCTTGAAAGAACAGCGTTTTGCCGGCTACCAGATCCTTGACCGGACGCAGCGACCAATCCCAGGCCAGGATAATATCGGATGATTTAATGGCCTCCTCAGCGGCATGGGTCAGCCATTTGGGCGAACCGCCGGGACCGATGCCGACGATGAAACATACTGGTTTCTTCCCTTGAGTCATCCGATTTCTCCTCAGAATACAGTGTCCAGAATAGTAACATATGGGGCGCCGCGGCACAAAACCTGGAACTGCGGTTGGGTTCAAATTAATCATGCTACCGGTTACAAACTATTAACTAAGGACAACTATATATTAAAGGTTCAGTAATCTTAGTCTCATTAAATATAGGCATGATGGCGGATATACCAAAGCCAGGTTACGAAATACAATCTATACCAAGTCAATCAACTTACTTAGAGAATGTGAAATCGAAAGCGAGGGTTTAAGTATCGGATGATAAAGTGAATTGCACTGAAGTGGTAGCAACAATTACAACAGAAGGAAAAGGGGGAAATATGAAACAGTATCATTCTACGATGAGTCGGCGAGATTTCATGAAAGCGATAGGAGTGGCCGGCGCCGGGATCGCCGCCGCGGGCGCGGCAGCCCCGGTGTTCCATGACCTGGATGAAATGGCTGCTGCCGGTAGCGGCTACAGACGCCCCTGGTGGGCCAAAACAACGGAAACCCCTACCACCGAGATCGATTGGCAGAACATGAAGAAGTTCTCGGAAGGCAATACCATGCGCGGCAAAGGAACGGAATATCTTTTGACTTACATCGACAAAGCTGAACAGGACCGCCGGGCTGCCGCCAAAACCGAGGCGGTCAAAGCGCATAAAGCCGCCAAAGACCCCGGATATACTGCCCGGGATTACGCCTTCAGCGGCAATGCCTCCCGCGGTCTCACCAGCAATGGTTTTGAGAACTGGAAAACGGCATCCACTCCCGAAAAACTCGGGCTCCCGAAGTGGGAAGGGACGCCAGAAGAAAATGCCTCGGTCGTACGCAGTTTTTTACGGTTCAACGGCATGCTGTCCATCGGCTTCACGCGGTTGGAAACGGACACAACCATGAAACTGATGTATGAATACGGGCCGAACAACAAGGAAAAATACACCTTTGCCGATGTCGACGCTCCATCATACGTTTCCGGTAAGGAGCAGGTATATCCGAACAAATGCAAATGGGTGATTACCGTGGTCAATCAGGAATCCCAGGAGTTGTGGAAGCGGAATCCGTATCCACTGCAGGTCCAGATCCGCTATCCGCGGGCTCAATGGATTCAGGAGCAATTTCAGGGCTTTATGACTTCCCTGGGATACTACGCTCTCTCCGAGGGCGGCAACGGCACCGGCATCGCTCCGGCTTTCGGCGTTATGTCCGGTCTGGGTGAAATGGGGCGGATGAACCGGATGATCACTCCCGAGTGGGGGCCCACAGTAGGTATTTTCCGGTATGTGACCGACCTGCCTCTGCCCGACGACAAACCCATAGATGCCGGTTTTCTTGAGTTCTGCAAAACATGCAAGAAATGCGCTGAAGCATGCATTGAGGGCGCCCATTCGTTTGACAAAGAACCCAGCTGGGAAGTTTCCGGCCCGTGGAATAACCCCGGCCACAAAGCCTGGTTTGAGGATTCCCGCAAGTGCCGAGCGTACCAGTCCTTGCCGGACAGCTGCAATGCCGGAACCTGCCTGGCGGTCTGCACTTTTACCAAATACGAAAAGGCCGGCATCCACAATGTGGTAAAAAGCGTCGCCAGCACGACCCCGATGTTCAACGCCTTTTTCCGCCAGATGGATGACTTCATGGGCTACGGGTTGAAGGATCCGGCCAGCTTCTGGGACATTTGCCCGCCCATCTATGGCGTTGAAAACACAGTCGGTTACGATTACTAGATAACCAGCAATCCGGACCGCGTGTAACCTTAAGGGCACGGGTGGAATATTCCACCCGTGCCCTGTTCTTAAGACTCCGTTATAGGTGGCTGATCTAACTGCCGATTATTAAAGCTCAGTCTTCAGGACGCTGAAGAAGGCTTCCTTGGGCACCTCCACCTGGCCGATGGACTTCATCTTTTTCTTGCCCTCTTTCTGCTTCTCCAGCAACTTCCGTTTGCGAGTGATGTCGCCGCCGTAACACTTGGCTAAAACGTCCTTGCGCTTGGCCGGGATGTCTGCCCTGGCGACGATGCGGCCGCCCTCCGCAGCCTGAATTGGGATGGCGAAGAGCTGGCGCGGAATGACCTCCTTGAGCTTATGCACCAGCGCCTTGCCGACATCATGGGACTGATCCGGCGGCACGATTCGACTGAAAGCGTCGACGAGAGTGTTATTGACCAGGATGTCAATCTTGACCAGCCGGGCGTCGCGGTAGCCGTCGAACTCGTAGTCCAGGGAGGCGTAGCCGTTGGACCGGCTCTTGAGCTGGTCGTAGAAGGTGGTCAGCATCGATCTTAGCGGCATGTCATAGTCCAGCTGTACCCGCTGAGTACCCTCAGCGCCGGTGGCTGATCCCAGGAACTCGGTGTGGCGGTGCATACCGCCGCAGGTGCGCTCCAGTTCCATGATGGGCCCGATGTATTTCGACGGCGTAAGAATACGCACCTTGACCCAGGGCTCTTCCATACGGGCTACCTCGGTGGGCGGCGGCAGCTCGGACGGATTGACCACCGAGATGATTTCGCCGTTGGTCTTGGTGATAGCGTAATTCACGCCCGGAGCGGTGACCACCAGCGACAGGCCGAACTCACGTTCCAACCGCTCGTAGACGATGTCCATATGCAGCAGCCCCAGAAAGCCGCACCGGAAGCCATGGCCCAGCAGGGGCGAGTTCTCCATCTCGTAGGACAGCGAGGCGTCGTTGAGCTTGAGCTTCTCCATGGCCTCTCGCAGTTCGTGGTAATCCGAGGCGGTAGTGGGATAGATGCCGGCGAAAACCATCGGCTTGGCCGGCCGGTAGGAGGCCAGCGGCTCTACGGCCGGGCCAACAACAGACGTCACAGTGTCACCGACGGAGCAGTCGCCGACGGTCTTGAGGCCGGTAGCAATGTAACCCACCTCGCCAGACGACAGGCTTTCCACGGGATGCTCGGCCGGGTCGAAATAGCCGACCTCCAGCACCTCCAAGATAGTCCCTTGTGCCATCAACTTGAGCTTGTCGCCCCGGTTAATGGCGCCGTCAACGACGCGCAAATAGGCAATGACGCCTTTGTAGGGATCGTAGTGCGAATCAAAAATTAAAGCCCGGAGAGGGCTGTCCGGGCTCCCGGACGGCGGCGGCATACGGGCAACGACAGCTTCCAGCAGCTCCGGCACGCCCAATCCGGTCTTGCCGGAGATTTTCAGGGTCTCAGCTTCACCGTAGCCAAGCACGCTCCTGACTTCAGACATTACCCGCTCAGGCTCGCCGGAAGGCAAGTCGATCTTATTTAGCGCCGGCACCACCTCCAGGTCATGCTCCATCGCCAGGTAGACATTGGCCAGGGTCTGGGCCTGAATGCCCTGGGTGACGTCGATGACCAACACCGCCCCTTCACAAGCGGCCAGGGTGCGCGAGACCTCATAGGAAAAGTCTACATGACCGGGGGTGTCGATCAGGTTCAACAGGTACTGCTGGCCGGAGGCCGCGGTGTAGCTTAACCGGATGGCCTTAGCCTTGATGGTGATGCCGCGCTCCCGCTCCAGTTCCATGCGGTCCATGACTTGCTCGCTCATCTCCTCGCGGCGCATGGTACCGGTGCTCTCGATAAGGCGGTCGGCTAGCGTTGACTTGCCGTGGTCGATGTGGGCGATGATGCAAAAATTACGTATGAAACACTGTTCCATCTAAATCCTAAATCCAAAGTGCGAAATTCGAAATCCGAAACAAATCCCAGTGGCTTAGTCCAAGAGCACCACACACGATGCCATTACGCAACCGGGCACTAACCCTATTCATCCGGCAGGAAACGGATGAAGACTTCATTGCCCAGCAGCCTGCCTCTCGGCGTCAACTGCAGCCGGCCGCCGGAAACCTCGACCAGACCAAAGCCCGACAACTCTCCGATCACGGCGGCGTATCGGCTATATAAGTCTATCTTATATTGCCGCCCTATGTCATCCAGCGAGATGCCATCGGCCAAGCGCAGGCCCAGAATAACTGATTCCGACAGGGCGCCCGCCTGGCCGATAATTTCGATTTCATGCGGCGGCAGGTTGCCGGATGCCAGGGCGCCAACATAGCCATCGAGGCTGTCGGTATTGGCGATACGTCTTTCATCGATGAGAGAGTGGGCGGCGACCCCCAGCCCACGGTACTCCCCGCGCCGCCAGTAGACCAGGTTATGGCGGCTCTCAAAGCCGACTTTGGACCAGTTAGAGATTTCATAGTTCTGATACCCCGCCGCCGAAAGCCTTGCCGAGGCCAATTCGTACTCCGAAGCCGCCCTGTCGGGATCGACGGCCGGGAGCTCGCCGCGGGCGGCAGCCTCGCCGAGTTTGGTACCGGGCTCGAGCGTCAGACCATAGAGCGAAAGATGGTCGGCGCCCAGCGCGATGATGCCGTCCAGCATCGAGTCCCAATCGGTGAGGCAACGCGAAGGCAATCCATAGATGAAGTCCAGGCTAAGATTAGTGAAGCCGGCGGCTCGGGCTTTCTCGACTGTCCGCTTAGCGTCAACCGCTGTATGCAGGCGCCCCAGAAAGATGAGTTCGCCGTCGTCCAGGCTCTGAACGCCCAGACTTAGGCGATTTACACCCACCTGCCGCAGCCTCCGGAGGTAGTCCTCGTCGACGGTACCGGGATTAGCCTCCAGGGTTATCTCGACTCTCGAGTCGACATGGTAGTACTGACGCACGGCATCAAGAATTCGCCCAACATCGCCGGCTGACAGCAAGCTGGGCGTGCCGCCGCCGAAATAGATAGTTCGAACGACAGCACCGGGACGTCGAGTTAGCCGCAGTTCTATTATAAGCGCTTCAACATAATCCACGACCTGACCCTCCCGTCCTGCATAGGAGATAAACGAACAATAGCTGCATTTACGCCGGCAGAACGGGATATGGAAATACAGGGAGAGTTCAGATGTCATTTTATGTCAATTTTAACAGAAATGTGCCTTACCCAACCACTTCGGCACCGGCTGAAATAGAATAGACCGCCGGGGGAGGAGGAGCCCGGCGGTCTATTCTATTATGAATGAGGCGGAAAAAACGTAGTTAGATCAGGCGCCCCTCTAGCATCGCCAATTGGCGGAAGTCGAGTGCGGCTGTCTTGGTGATCAGCCGGCGCCACGATTCATTATCTGTCAGCGCATAAAGCGCGGTTTCTTTTCCTTCGACGGTGCAAAGGAGACCCTTAGCTTTCAAACGGGAGATCGTCCGGTCGATATCCCTGGGTTTCATATCCAGACTCTCAGCCAGGGCTGACCGGGAAAACCGGGTGTAAGGATGACGGCCCAGAAGCCGCAGCAGACGCAGCATCTCCTGACTTTCGAGGTCATCGGCAAACTCCCGCATGAATTCCTGGATTTCGTTTTCTGTTATACGGCAGTTCATATTCAGCTCCAGGGGGGTGGCGGTAACCAACCGCCACCCCATGTCTAAGGGAATAACCGGGTCTTACCACCGTTTGGTGCTATATGAAGCGGGCGCAGTCGGGCGGGCCGGTTCTGGCCGGCGGGCGCCGACGAGACCGCGCTGCCGCAGGAAAGCCGGGATCTCCAGTTCTTTTTCTGTCTTGATATTGCGGAGAAGGCGGGTAATTTCCTTATCGCGGGAGTTGACCGAAGTCGACTTGTCGGCAAACCCGGTAGCGATCAGGGTCAAGCGGACTTCATCTTTCATCGAGTCATCGGTGTTGACGCCGAAGATAACGTTGGCTTCCGGGTCAACGGCCTGACGGATGACTTCAGCCGCTTCGTTGACTTCGAACAGAGTCAGGTTATCGGGCCCGACGACGTTGAAGATACAACCTTTGGAACCGTCAACGGAGACATCAAGCAGCGGGCTGGTGAGCGCCTCTTTGGCGGCCAGAACGGCACGGTTGTTGCCCTTGCCGCGACCAATGCTCATCCAGGCCGGGCCGGCATCTTTCATCACGGCGCGGACATCGGCATAGTCCAGGTTGATGATGCCGGGGACGGTGATGACCTCAGCGATAGCCTGAACGCCGTGATGCAGGACCTCATCAGCCATGCGGAAAGCGCCATCGACGCCGGTCTTGTTGTCGCAAATCTGGAACAGGCGGTCATTGGGAATAAGGATCATGGTATCGACATTGGGCATCAGTTCTTCGATGCCCTCTTCGGCAACCTTCATGCGGTGGGAGCCTTCAAATCCGAAGGGCTTGGTGACCACAGCGATGGTAAGAGCGCCAGTCGCCTTGGCCGCGGCTGCAACCACAGCCGCCGAACCGGTGCCGGTGCCGCCGCCCATGCCGGCGGTGACGAATACCATGTCGGAACCCTCGACAACCTTCAGGATATCCTCGCGGCTTTCTTCGGCCGCTTTACGGCCCATTTTGTTATCACCACCGGCGCCGAGGCCGCGGGTGCATTTTTCACCCAGCTGGATCCGCATCGGGGATTCTGTGATAGCCAGAGCCTGGGCGTCGGTGTTCATGGCAACAAATTCAACACCGCGAATCTGCTCCCGGACCATGCGGGTGATGGCGTTGCAGCCGGCACCGCCGCAACCGATGACCTTGATTCTAGCGCCGCTGGGGACATAGATCGTTTTAGCCATATTCTTTTTCTCCTCGATTATTTTTTATTTTCGTTTAAACAGGCCGAAGAATCCGCCGCCGCTCTCGGATGAGCCGGAAATTGGTTTGACCGGGATCTCGGTGCGGCTTTTAGCTCGCCACATGATCAGGCCTACCGAGGTAGTGAACGCTGGATCGGTCAGGCGTTCGGAGACCCCGTACATGGCCGGCGGGGCGCCGATGCGAACCGGCAGGCGAGCAACTTCCTGTCCCATCTCAGCCAAGCCGGGGAGATTGGCCGAACCGCCGGTGAGTACCATGCCGCCGCGCAGCAGGTTCTGGTAGTCCTCACCAGGAACCTCCAGCAGGGCTAAACGAACCATTTCCTCCACCCGAGAACGAATAATCTCGGAGACCTGGGACTGTGGGAAAGAATGGCCGCCCTCTGACAACATCTGGTCATTGCCTTCATCACCGACCGGCATGACACTGCCGTAACGTAGTTTGATTTCCTCAGCCAGCTCCCAGCTGACGCCGAGACCGACTGAAATATCGTGCGTAATCTGATAGCCGGCAACAGGCAGAACCGACGTGTGGATGGGTTTGCCGTCTTTGAATACCGCAATGTCGGTCGTGCCGCCGCCGATATCGGCAAGAATAATACCGTCCATCATCTCATCGGCCGAGATGACCGCTTCGGCGCAAGCCAGGGGGGAAAAGATCATCTCATCGATCTCGACGCCCGCGCCTTTTATGCACTTGGACAGGTTCTCCACTGCGGTGGCTGAAGCCGTAACCATGTGGGTCTCGACTTCCAGTTTGAAGCCGTGCATACCGACCGGACTCTTGACACCTTCCTGCCCGTCAACGGTGTAGGATAAAGGAAGCAGGTGCAGCAAGCGGCGATCAGCAGGGATAGCGGTGTTCCGGGCAACTTCCAGAGCCCGATTGACATCCGCCTGCTTGACAACCTCGTCTTTGCGCGAGATGGCGATCACGCCCCGATTGTTGGCCGAATGGATATGACGACCGGTGATGTTGACGATTGCCGATGCCATTTTAAATCCGGCGGTCTGCTCGGCCATGCTAACCGCTTTGCGAATTGATTCTCTGGCTTCGTTGAGATTGACCACCATGCCTTTTTGCAGACCGCGCGATGACACCACGCCGACACCGAGAATCCGGACCCCGGCTTCATCAGCATCAGCCATAATGGCACACACCTTGGTGGTGCCTACATCAATTGCTGAAAGTCGTTTTTTCAATTTCTCCTCCTCTTTGAGCCCGCTACCTGGCGCCGGCGACCTCGCGCAGGCGTTCGGTTAGCCTGACTCCCAAGTTTTCAATATGCTGCTGGTGGACGTTTTGAGGAACCCTCTTTATCTCCGTGATGAACCCCTTGGGCAGCTGCCCGGCGCTCTGATTCTCCGGCTCGCGCAGCCCCGGCAGGATTTCCTTTATAAGAGCGATGACACCACGGTGCTGATGATTGCCGGTGATGCTGATCACCGCCGAGTCAATTCGATGCCCGGAAGATCTTTCCGCCAGTGCCAGTGAACTCCGGATGGACTGGCGAGCTTCATCCAGATTGACCACCATACCTTTTTGGAGACCCCTGGAGGGTGCGACCCCGATGCCGAGGACGGATACTCCCAGTTGGCTGGCCTCAGCAACCACTGTACATATCCTATCGGCACCGATATCTATCGCCGACACTCGTTCCTTCACATACCCTCCAGAGTCAGACATGGAAGACTATTTACCGCCTTCGCGGTAGCGGACATTCCATTTAGCGCACAGGCTCTCTACGAAAGCCCTGGTGCTGGCGTCGGGCGAGCGACGAAGCTCAGCCAGAAAACCGTGAAGCAGTTCGCCGCCACTCATGCCGGGGGTAGGTTCCTGCGGACCTGGCAGGTTGATGGTGACGATCTCGGTCATTACCTTTTGATAATCGATTGCCGTTCCCATTGATAAACTCCTCCTGTTCTAAAATTTGCGACTATCTTATGCGCTGCCAAACGCAAGCGTCAATTTGTGTCCAATTTTGTCCAGGCTGTTTCCAAAAGAGTGTTGATTTTGTCCTCCAACTTATTGTTTCCAAGTATAAAATTCTTGTCATTTTTGTCCTTGTGGCCTAAAATAAGGGCGACTCAGCTATGAATATGCCAGTTTCCAAGACGCTGCCGCCTTATGTTTCTTACCGCACGTTTTGGAATTTTCTGGACGGACTAAAATCCGCCGTACCGGCGCGGATCGATAGAAGTTTTTGGGGCGACAAACTGTCGGGCTCAACCGGCGGTCAGCTAATTGCGGCTTTGAAATATTTGAAGCTGATAGATGCCGGCGGCGTACCGACTTTGCGTTTGCGGCAGATAGTGTTCGCAAAAGGCCCCCAGCGTTCTGATCTGCTGCGCCAGTTGGCTATGGAAGCCTATCCCTTCTTCCTTACATCTCTCGATCCAGCCTCGGCTACCTACTCTCAACTCGAAGAAAAACTGCGCGAGAATTTTCAGATAACTTCCGATGTCGGCCGCAAGTGCATCAAATTCTACATCGGGCTAGCGGGAGATGCCGCGATCAACCTGGCGCCGTTTGTCACTAAAAAATCCAAGTCTAACTACTCATCAGGCGCGGGACGCAAGAACAGGAGAACGGCGGCAAAACCCGCTGATTCTCTGGAAATACAGCCCACGCCGACAGCCGCGCTGCCTCACAGCAACATCGTTGTTAACGAAGCGACCGCGCCTCTTTTTCTGCCGTCCCCGTCAATAAGTCAGATGCTGCTGGCCAAATTCCCCGATTTCGATCCCGCCTGGTCTGACGAAGTGAAATTGCGCTGGTTCCAAGCTTTCGACGAGTTGCTCCAAAAAGTCCCCGGCGCCAAACGGTAGGCTGGGATCCTAAAGGGTCTCATAAGCAGGTTTCCAACCATTTTCCGCCGGAACTTCAGTCCGAGCAGTGGCTTAACTTCCTGAATAAACCCCTAAGTGGTTCGCAATATTATTATTTCAATCGTATCCATTATTTTTTATGTTAATTATAAGCGCCTGGCAGTGGTTGGTATAATGGAGCCTGATGACCATAGCTTGCGAGGCTTACCTGGATATCGAAACCACCGGTTTCTCCCCGGATGATTGTCCCATTACCGTCATCGGCATCCATATTTGCCGCGGCCAAGATGAAGAATTCGTTCAGTTGGTCGGTGACCATATCACCCCCGAAGCCCTGCTCGAAGCGTTACGCGGAGTTGAAGTCCTCTACACCTTCAACGGAGAGCGGTTCGACCTTCCTTATATCCGGCGGCGCCTGGGTGTTGACCTGATGGCTGAGGGTATCCGCCACTGCGATCTGATGCACCATTGCCACCGCCAGGGCTTGCGCGGCGGGCTTAAAAAAGTTGAAGTAAGCCTGGGAATCCGCCGCCGCCTTCCGAACATTAACGGTTACCAGGCGGTCAGGCTTTGGTGGCGTTATCTCAATGATTATGATGACCAAGCCCTGGAGACCCTGTTAGAATATAATAAGGAAGATACCCAAAACCTGAAGATACTCCGCCGACGCCTCGAATAAGATGAGGCAGGACGAACCTCCCCCGACCGCCGGTTTTTTCCTGGTCTCAGGGACGTGGTAATATTAGAACCGTGCGCCGCGACGAAATTCTGGCCAAACTAAACGTCCGGCTGCCCGAAGCGGTTTCGGCTATTGCCCTACCCGCCCTGGCAGTAGCGCTGGGGCTGCAATGCATCAGGGTTCTGATATCCGGGTTGACCTGGGTGCTGGGCGACAGGTTCCAGCTGGGTGCTTTCCAACTCGGCGCCATCGCTTTTGCCGTTTTCGGAGTTGCCTTCCTGGCAAGCTTGCTGCGGCGTAAACTGGGATATCGCCGGGTCATTGCGGCGAGCCTGATCAGCCTTTCAGCCTCAGCCATTT
This sequence comes from Dehalogenimonas alkenigignens, assembly GCF_001466665.1. Classification (NCBI taxonomy): domain Bacteria; kingdom Bacillati; phylum Chloroflexota; class Dehalococcoidia; order Dehalococcoidales; family Dehalococcoidaceae; genus Dehalogenimonas; species Dehalogenimonas alkenigignens. The sequence continues at coordinate 1,528,188 of NZ_KQ758903.1, forward strand.
TCGTCCAGATATGGCCGGGCGACCCGATTTTCGGCCTGATAGCCGCCGGCGCGGGCACTGCCGCCTTTACTTTGTTCCTGCCGGTCTATCTCGATGAAGTCCGCCGCCAGGAAGATGCCGCCATTCCGCTTTTTGCCGCCGGGTTTCTCTGCGGGCTGGTAGTTGACAGCCTTCTGAGCGGAGCCTGGGGGACATACGATCCAATATGGCAGCAATCCGCGGTGCCGGTACTGCTGACCGCCTCCCAGGTGGCAGCGCTAATGTTTGCCACCGTCAAAGTATGGGGGGAAATCCCAGTTTCGCCGCCCGGGCCGATCAGGAGTCGATCCGGGGCCTGGATAATCGTCGGTCCCTTCCTTTTTCTCCAACTCCTGATCCTCCAAAACATCCCTTCCCAGTCCACTCTCACCGGACTAAACACCGCAACCACCTATTTATGGCTCATCGGGGCGGAACTTGCCGGTGTAATCGGCGCTTTCTTTCTACACACCCGGCATGCCGACGCGACCTATCTGGCGACACTTTTCAGTTCCGGCCTGCTGGTGACCTTCGCCTTTTTCCCCTTCTCCACCGGAGTGATGGGACTGGCGCTCCTGTTATTAGCCCAGGTGTCTGCCTGTTATCTGTTCTTTACAGTAGTTCTTGGTATGAACAACACGCAGCGCGGCCACACAATGAACCTTTCCACCGCCAACGGGGTGGGCATGCTGCTTTTAGCCATCCTGATCCTGGCTTACTACGCGGTATATCAAATCGCGCTGCCATATGAAAATTCGATGCTGGTGATGGTTTCAGCGGTGCTGGTTTCTGGCGGAGCGCTGACCTCACTGCGGTATTCTAAAACCCGGCTAAGGGTAAATCGGAAACAGTGGGCGGTGGCACTGCTGGCTTGCGCCGTCGCCTTAGTGCCCCCGGCGGTCCACGCCTCGACCGAAACCCAACCAGCTGTCCCCAGTGATGAAGGATTCCCGGTTAAAGTACTCTCATACAACCTGCATAACGGTTTCAATTACATTGGAAAATTGGAACTGGAAGCGCTGGCACTGGAGATCGAGCGGAGCGGCGCCGATATCGTCGCTCTCCAGGAAATCTCTCGCGGCTGGCTGGTCAACGGTCGAGTCGATATGCTGACCTGGTTGGCGGAAAGACTCCAAATGGACTATTTTTTTGGCCCGACCACCGGGCCTTTCTGGGGTAACGCTCTTTTCTCCCGGTACCCGATCATCTCCGCCCAGAACCATCAGTTACCGTCAGATGGCCTGCCGCTTCAGCGAGGTTTTATCTCCGCCAAGATTAGAGTTGGCGGTGAGAACTTGCAGGTAATTGCAACCCACCTTCACCATGTCGAGGAAGATACAGAGACCAGAATCGGACAATTATTAGCGTTGATGGCTTTTTTTAACCCGGCAGAGCGTACCATTATCATGGGTGATCTGAACGCCGAACCTTCAAGCACCGAAATCGGTTTGCTGCGGGGTTTAGGTATAAAAGACGTTATCGCAACCATCGAACCGCCGCCGGCATATACTTTTAGCGCGAAGGACCCGTTTCAGCGAATTGATTACATTTGGGTCACGCCTGACATCACCTTCTCCGAACCGGCGATTCTGACCAGCACTGCATCCGACCATTTCGGGGTGATGGTCACCATAACCAAGTAGCTAAACCAGTCGGTATTTGTACCCCCGCCGGTTTTTGTGCCAGAATTACCGCCATTGCCGCGAACATCGGCATCACATCAAAGCGATGGTCCCGCCTTTCGCATCCAGATGTGGAAAAATGAACCAGGCGCAGTCAACCTTAAATTAATGCAGGAGTATGATTGAGTACCGGCAGCGGAGTTGACCGGCGCGCCCTTATAGGGATCGCTATTACCATGTTATTCTGGGCGTCCTCGTTTGCCGGCATCCGGGCTGGTTTGGAGAGCTTTTCACCGGGCGCGTTAGTGCTGTTCAGATTCCTCATCGGCTCTGCTACACTGGCTGCCTGGGTAGTGTTCAGAGAGAGCATCCGCCTGCCGCGGCTGTCCGACATGCCCCTTGTCCTGGCTGGCGGGCTTATTGGCATAACCGTTTACCATATCTGCCTGGCTTACGGCGAGCAGACCGTCACCGCCGCTTCGGCTTCTTTCATCATCGGGGCAGTGCCAATCTTCACTGGATTACTGGCGGTAGTGACTCTAAATGAGCGGCTCGGGCTGCGCCAGTGGCTGGGCATCGTCACCAGCTTCACCGGCATCGGCTTGATTGCTCTGGGAGAAGGCGGCCACCTTGAACTGGAAAAAGGCGCGCTGGCCATTCTCCTTGCCGCGGTATGCACCTCCGTATACTTCGTAATCCAGAAGCGGCTGTTACGGACTTATACCCCCCTGGAGGTGACCTGCTATGCCTTCTGGGTTGGAACGGCTCTGATGCTATTCTTCCTGCCGCAGTTAGCGGCCGAATTACCGGAGGCGGCGCTCGGCCCTGCACTGGCGGTGGTATATTTAGGCATCTTTCCCGCGGCCATGGCATACGTCATCTGGAATTACGTGTTCAGCCGCACCACGGCTTCGGTGGCAACCAGTTTCATGTATCTGAATCCAATTGCCGCAACCATAATCGCCTGGATATGGCTGGGTGAAACACCTTCACCTCTGGCGGGTTTGGGCGGATTGCTGGCACTCGGCGGCGTCATTCTGACCGCCAGAAGTATCCGTTAATCCCGTTTTAATCTGGGAACGAAAACGGCGGCGGCGGTTATGGTAACCGCCGCCGCCGTTTCACATGCACCGAGTTCAATTAAGGGAGTTCCAATACACCATAACCGCGGTAAGTAGGAGTCGCCCGGACATCTTCGTTATTGCCGTAAGCCCAAACGAACAGGTTCGGTCCGGAGAGCAGCGGCAGGTCGAAAGCGTCTCCTGTGGTGAACCGGCGGCGGAACTCAAGAACGGTATAGGGCGGGCTTTCACTCTCGTCGCTGGCAGCCGGGATCTCTTCCAGCGCCGCTCTCTCAAGCAGGCTCATCTGACCTCCGGTATCCGGGTCGCTGATCACCGACCAGTTGGGATAATGGGAATTTGACCACATATCATAGACATTGCCCGCGGCAACTCCGGCACCGCCGTATCCGGCGATCATATCCATCGGCCCGCTTCTTAAACTGTCGATGAACCCGATCCCAATCCATCCAGTGGTCGGCGCGCTAATGGCCATATAAATAAACTGAGTGTCAGTTTTCCAGTACACCTGGAAGTTGGCGCCAACGACCAGGCTGCCTTCGTATTCGCCAATCTCAATTTTACCGTCAGCCTTCCAGTCAACCGGCCCTGTCGACGCCGGCGGCCCGCCGCCACCGGGGGGGTTATTGGAGGAGAAAAGGTCATCAGGAGACGAAATTATGCTGATTACCGAATAACTGACGGACAGGAAAAGACCTATCGAAGATAAGACGACTCCGGCAATGGGCAAGCCTTTCTTGGCTGGCCGCCGCCTGAGGATGATGATGCCCCAGACAAGGCCGATAATGGGAATAGGTAAACCGAAAAATGGGATCAGCCAGGTGAACAATGCGAGAATGCCAAGAACGAATACTTCACCGCCCATATTGCCTCCTGAAGCTTGCCGGCGCTGTAGACAATGAAAACTTGGGTTATTATACACCCAAGTAAATAAAGTCAGCCAACCGGAATCCGATGTTATATTATCCAATTATGATGAAAAAGTGAAATATTTTTACATCACGGTTGTCTTACGATTGTTACCATCTTGACAATTAAGCGTGTTCACTTTAGAGTAAATCCATTCTTTCACCGGTCATTAATTACCGCCGGAGAACAGTTATATGCCTGAAGCAGTAGTCGTCACCACCGACGGGCTGACCAAAATATTCGACGAAAAAGTCACGGCGGTTAATAACCTGAACATTACTGTCCGTGAAAATGCCATCATCGGCTTCCTGGGTCCCAACGGCGCCGGCAAGACCACCACCATCAAGCTCCTTCTGGGTCTGCAAAAACCTACCTCCGGCAGTGCCACGGTTTTCGGCATGGACATCAGCAAGGATAGTCTCGACATCAGAAAGCGAGTCGGCTACCTTGCCCAGGACCCACGTTTCTACGAGTATATGTCCGCCCGCCAGACGCTGCGTTTTGTCTGCCGCTTCTTTTATCAGGGTCCTGTTGAATTGGTCGAGAAACGGATAAACGAGACACTGGATATAGTGGGATTGACCCGTGTCGCCGACCGCCCAATAAAAGGTTTTTCGGTCGGCGAACGCCAGCGGCTGGGAATTGCCCAGGCCTATATCCACGCCCCGGACCTACTTATCCTCGACGAACCGGCAGCCTCGCTTGATCCGATGGGCCGGAGAGACGTGTTGGAGCTGCTGCTTCAATTGCGCGAAAAAACAACGATCTTATATTCGACCCACATCCTGTCCGATGTTCAAAGAGTAAGTGACGAAGTCATCATCATCAACAAAGGGGAACTGGTCACCCAGTCGGGTATCGACAGGCTTCTGGCAGGGAAGAATTCGACATATTCGATGATCACACGGGGAGACGTCGCTGGACTTCACGATTCGCTGATGTCGCAGCCATGGGTCGAAAGTATCTCCCGGAAAGCCCACAGCGGACACGTGGATTGGGAAATCGCCGTTAAAAGCATCGAATTAGCCGAAGGCAATCTGCTGCGGATAGCGCTGGCCGCTGAAGGTATCTTTGTTGTTGACTTCGGCCGCAGAAAACACCAACTGGAAGAAGTATTCATGAACCTGGTGGAGGGGGAAAAAGTTGGCTGAGATTACCGTTTTTCATGACGCCGCTGACTTGATTCCGGTCAAAGCCAAGGGCTGGCAGGTTGGTTTCCCGAATATGTTCAAACGCGAACTGGAACGGGTATGGAATCCCAGGGCATTCTCCATTCAGACTTTAGCCTGGCTGGTGCTGCTTAATTTCGTCCTGGCAATGTTCATTCAGATGGACCCGGGGCCGTTCACCATTACCATTTTCATGTATGTTTCCGGAGTACTCGTTCCCATGGGCGCCGCAGTGATCGCCTCTGGTTCAATCATCGGCGAGAAAAACTCCGGCACCGCGGCCTGGGTCCTGTCTAAACCAGCTTCCCGCACCGGATTCGTCATGGCTAAATTCCTGGCCATTTCCTCCGGATTTCTTACCTCTGCGGTGGTGATTCAAGGGATTGTCGCCTACGCGCAACTCTCACTGGCGACCAAATCTTTTGTGCCGGCTGGTCCATTTATCGGCGGCATGCTGCTTCTTTCGCTGGCGGTCCTGTTTTACCTGTCAATGACCTTGATGCTCGGCACGATGTTTGAGAGCCGCATGCCGGTGATGGGCATTCCGGTAGCTCTGGTCATGGGTCAAATATTCCTGTCCCTGCCGCTGTCCGATCTGGCCGACTGGTTGCCTTATTTATTGCCGGGAAACTTACTCCAACTCGGGGCCACGGTCACCGGCGGCACCGATGAAAACGGCCCGTGGATAGTCACAGTGCTGATCTCACTGGTCTTTACCGGCCTGTTTCTGTTCCTGGCTCTGCAGCGCATTCACCAGGACGAGTTATAAGCAGCTAACGCCTCCGCCCTCCAGATATCCGATCCGGCACACTATTGCCAGAGGTTTCGAACGTCCTTAACAATAGCCGAACGGGCTTTGGACGGGATCGTCAATCCTATCGGATGCCGGGAGTGTATTAAAAACCAGCGACAGAACTTTCCGCCACCGGGCACCTCTTATTGATTTCGGCGATCATGCGATCGGGTTCGTCGGCGTGGAAGTAAATGAATGTCACCCTCTGCGTGGTCTGGCCCCACAGGGTCATTTCCACTGGTTGACTCAGTTCAAGTTTCATACTGGTGGCGCTGCCGATACTGAAACAGGCAGTATTCTCAGCTAATCCAAATTTCAACCCGTCGCCGGTTTGGCCTAACCATTCTCGGCTGATGGCAGCCGATTTGATAAAGCTGCAGGGTATCTCTCCGGAGGCAATAGCGCCATATCTGAGGATGAGACGATCCTGGGTCAACTCGTGGGGCAAAGCTATCATCGAAGAATAAAGCCCGGCGGTATATACTAGGGCATATCCGAGGATAACAGCCAGAACCCAGGTCAGAATTGGCCATGGCAATATAAGAGCAGTCAGAAAAACACCCGCCGGGGCGATGAAAACCATCATGAAGGTGAGTGGCATAGCAGCCGAACGCCGATGATACGAAAAACGGCTATTTCCCTCTTTGTAACCGCCGAAAAGCAATCGCAGCAAGTAGACGAGCATGCGGATTTGAATTAGTATCCTGCCTAGTAAGGTTGACATCGTAAAGACGTCCTTTCATTTGCGGCACCGCATCTTTTCTAGAAACAGTTAACTGGCACTATCATATCCAAGACCACGGGTTGAGGCAATAATAAAAGCGTGGGGCATTGCTACCCCACGCTTTTAAAAGCTGAAACTGAATCCAGGTTATTCTTTTACCGGTGAACCACCAAGAGCTGCTTTAGCTTTTTCGCCGGCTACCTGACCCATCATGGAGATCGAGGTTGAAGCATCGGTGATGTCAACATCCTTGGTCTCTTTAACGAACAGCATGCCGACGACAAAGCAGATCGAAGCCACGCCCATCGGCCACCAGAGGCCGGCGAAGTTGTTGCCGGTGGAGTTGATCAAGGCCAGACCGAAAATCGGTACCAGTCCGCCGAAAACGCCGTTGCCGATATGGTAAGGCAGCGACATCGAGGTATAGCGGATTTTAGTCGGGAATAACTCTACCAGGAAGGCAGCGATAGGTCCGTAAACCATCGTCACGTAAATGACCTGAATGAATATCAAAGCCATCAGAGCAGGCATATTGTAACCAATGTAGTCGAACATGAAATGCTGGCCGGGGTCGGTTGGAGCAAAGGCAGCCATCGCACCATAGATCGGATAGTAAGTCACAACCGCCAGGAACATACCTGCCATCATGATCTTCTTACGGCCGATCTTGTCGGACAGCCACCCGAAGAAAATGAAGAACGGGGTAGCAAACAACAACGCGACGCCAATTATAACGTTGGAGTCCACCAGCGTCACTCCGAAGATTTTCTGAAGGTAGAACAGCGCGTAAAACTGGCCGGTGTACCAAACGACACCCTGACCCATGGTAGCACCGAACAACGCCAGAGCAACCCATTTCAGGTTATACGGATTGGCAAAGCTTTCTTTCAAGGGGTTCTTGGAAACGGTCTTGGTATCCTTGAGTTTCTGAAACAGCGGGGATTCCCTCAGGGACAACCGGATCCAGATGGATAAAGCGATAAGGAAGATGGAGACCAGGAACGGTACGCGCCAGCCCCATTCGCCAAAAGCTTCGGTGCCGACGATAAGGCGGGTAGACAGAATGACACCCAGGGATAAGAACAGACCCAGTGTAGCCGTGGTCTGAATGAAGCTGGTGTAAAAGCCGCGCTTGCCGGGCGGAGTGTGTTCAGCGATATAGGTCGCGGCGCCGCCATATTCGCCACCGAGAGCCAGGCCTTGCAGAATACGAAGTGTGATAAGAATGATGCCGGCAAAATCGCCAAGGGTTTCACGCGTTGGCAGCAGGCCGACAGCGAAGGTCGCCAAACCCATTATGGACATGGTGACGAGGAAGGTAAATTTCCGGCCGATCAGGTCTCCGATACGTCCGAAGAACACAGCGCCGAACGGGCGGACGATGAAACCGATGGCGAAAGTAGCGAGCCAGGCGATGATGTCGCCGACTTCGGTGCCGGTGTGATAGAACTTGCCGGAGATAGTAGTGGCCAACGAGCCGAAAATGTAAAAGTCGTACCATTCGATCATGGTACCTGAGGACGAGGCAAAGATGACTTTCTTCAAGCTTTGAGCGCCGTTTTTAGCGGTATCAACTATGCTTGCCATGAAACCTCCCTTCTCCTAATTCAAAACTGATTGGTGCCGGGTATTCATGATTATTCACTCGCCCGGATCATCATCACCGGGATCTTGGAATGACGGACCACGCGTTCAGCCACGCTGCCGATCAGCCAGCTAGCCGGCCAACCGCGCCCATGAGTTGACATGGCGATGACATCGGCTTTGAGTTCTTCAGCCATTTTAAGAATGGTGGTGGCGGGTCCGCCTTCCCGCAGATGACAGGTAACCTTAAACCCGGCGGCTTTGAGTTCATCGCAGACTTTGGTCATGTATTTGTTGGCGCTTTTTTCGCCCTCGGCGACGGTGTAGCCGGCGATTGCCGGGTCCTCGAAGGCAAACTCTTGAGCGGGATTTGCCGCAACATTCAGTAAGGCGATTTCAGCTCCTTCGGCATAAGCAAGCGCTTTTGCATGAGGCAGCACGCCTTCAGCGGTCTTGGATCCGTCGAGCGGAACCAAAATTCTTTTGTACATCCTTCCCCACCTTTCGGTTTTTATTACTGGATTATGGGTCAAAGTTTTCTCAAGTTCGAGAGAGGTGAGATGCCATTTCTGGCTGGAATATCCCAATTTGTCGACCTTTGAAGGTTCATAACCCTCTGCAAACTGGAATGCGGATATCATACATGGTACTAGTACCTAATTGCAAGGTCATTATCAAGAGATATTTTCTTTATTACCGTTTTTTATCCTTCTTTTCTATTCTTTGTTGTATATTATATTGTACTCACCATCATTTCGCCCATATACCCATACTTTTCACCTCTGCAGGCATTGAATATCTGCTTTGTCTCAGGGCAAGAGAAATGAATATTTTTTTACGTAAAGTAACTTTGCCGGTATTGGTCGGTGGGCGACAAGTTCCAGGTGAGGTATTTACCAGAACCCGTGGTTTCGGGTAACATGAAATGAATACAAATTCAGGGGAAAAGCGTGCTTAAATTAGAAAATTCGCTGCTGCTAATTATAGATGTGCAGGAAAAACTGTTTTCGGTCATCCATGAAAGGGAGATCCTACTCTCAAATCTTTTGAAACTCGTTAAAGGAATCAATATTCTCAACGTACCGATTATTTTCACCGAACAGAACCCAGCCGGCCTCGGTAAAACACTGTCAGAAATAACAGAACTCATCTCTAGCGCGGGGGCACCAGTGAAGTTCAGCTTCAGCTGCTGCGGTGAAACCGAAATAATAAACCAGATCAGGACCTCGAAGCGTAACCAAATACTGGTTTGCGGTATTGAAGCCCATATCTGTGTTTATCAGACTTCTCTCGATCTACTGTCTGGGGGGTACGAGGTGCATCTCGTTAGTGATTGCGTTTCCTCGCGCTCAGCCCAAAACCGCGAGCTGGCGCTGCGGAGACTTGAACGGGAGGGCGTCAAAGTGAGCGGGGTTGAAATGGCGCTGTTTGAACTGCTTCAGACAGCAAAAGCACCGCAATTCAAGGCTATCAGCGCTTTAGTAAAATGAACAATCCCCAATACGACTTATAGATAGTATTTATATTCGGGATTCTTTGGTGGGTGTGGTCGAGGGGCCGGGCACGGATTCTTTTTCCGCGGTGAACGGGGAATATCCGGTACCCAGCGGTTTGCCATCCCGGGTGATTTGGAGGCCGGTGCCGCAGCGGGCGCACGACTGATGGCGCGGGAACTGAAGTCCCCAGCCGACGCATTCATAACCGCAGTTTGGGCATTTGCCTTGAAGCATGACCTAATGATACACCAATAGTACGGGGAATAACAGGTTTTTTTGAAAATAACGCGGTAATTAAACTTTGGTACTATTCTCGAGCAGGTACAAAACAAAGTCGCCGACATTGGTCCCGGTATCACCTGTCACCACCAACGAATTCCCGATGCTCTTAAATGCGGAATTACTATCAAAGTTATCGGTGAATTCCGTTAGATTGAGCCCGAGGCGATTTGCCTTCTCCAGCGTGGCGCGATCAGCCATGGCACCGGCGACATCCGGTATGAAGTCAGAATCGTCGGTGCCGACAGATGCCACCAGCCACTCCCCGGGCATGGTTCTCAATTCCTGGAGGGCGACTAGGGCGTAGTGCTGGTTCCGGCCGCCGGCACCGGCAGTTGACGGTACCACGGGGGCTGTTTCGCCGCCGAAAATGACGGTATCAAACTCATTATACTTGCCACCAATAATATCGGCCGCGGCCAGGCAAGCGGCGGAGGCAGTTTCCCCGGAAATATATGAAGGCGAAATCCAAACACGGCGCCCAAGATCTTTAGCGCGGGTCTGCATCGCCGTCAGAGCCAGCTGATTATCGGCAATTGTAAAATTATGGCAATTAGGAAGGGATTTGGGAGTATCTGGCACACTTCCATCCCTACCCTTCATGAGGTGGTTCATCACCTTCGGCGGTAACCGCGCAGCCAATTTATACCGGTAGATTACGCCCAGAGCATCATCGAAAGTGGACGTATCCGCCGCCGTCAAACCGGAGGCGATGACGGACGGATCGTTGCCTGAAACGTCGGAAATTATCAGCGATATCACTTGGGCGGGGGAAAAATGCCGCCCCAGGTTGCCGCCTTTGATTTTTGACAGGTGCTTTCTCACGACATTGATTTCAGTGATGTTCGCCCCGGACTTTATCAGAATATCGACAGCTTGTTGTTTATCAGACAGGCTTATTCCTGAAGCTGGGCTGGACAGCAAAGCCGAACCGCCGCCTGAAATCAGGCAAACCACCAGATCTTCGCCGGTGATGTCGAACATGTTCTTGAAGCCTAGAATACGTTCAGCAGCCTGAACGCTGCGTTCATCGGGTATCGGATGCCCGGTATTGACGACTTCAACGCGACGGGTCTGGTAGTTACCGCCTTTGCCGGCAACCAGACCCGCGCAAATATGATCAGGAGCGATAATTTTTTCCAGAGAGACTGCCAAAGCGCCGGAAGCTTTACCGCCGCCGACAATAAATAGCCGGCAAGGGATCTGGAATCGGTGGCCGGGAATATCGAGCGTCCGGCTTGATGGATTGAAACTGAGCACTGAAGGGATGACCCGGTCCGGCTGAACGCTCTGGATGCCGGCTTCAATCAAGTCAATAGCAAGCCGCCGCAGAGGAGACAAACCCAGTTCTTCGCCGTTTTTGATTATCATCGGTTTCGCCCCAGGCAGGATTATAATCAAAGGGCTGGAGCTTTGACACCTTGTTAGATTGGATGGGGATTTTACTGGTCCAGGTTGGGGAAAAATAGTCTCAGATACCCGCCGAGCATAACCATGTCCTGCCCCGGCTCGGACAGGCAGAAATCAATGAATTCCTGCACTATGCCACCCGGCTGGCCGTCCGTATAGTAATACAGGGGGCGGTAGATGGGGAAGATTCCGGCCGAAGTGGTTTCCAAACAGGCTTTTGAGGGCTCTTCACCGGCGGTGTGGGCGATCCAGGTCGGCGTCACTTCCTGGGTGACGATGTTGACCGGCGTGAAAAAGACGGCGAACGGGTTTTCGGCCACCAGGTCGTTGCCTTCTTCGGCCGACCTGACGAAGATTACATTTGACCCGAACTCGATGGTTTCATCCGCAGAAGGCAAACCGTACAGCCGCAATACCTTCGCCTTAAAGAAATCATAAGCCGGGGTGCCAGGCGGCATGGCGTAAACGGCTATTGGTTCGTCCGGCCCGCCAAGTTCTTTCCAGTTGACGATCCGGCCGCTGTAAATGCCGGATACCTGCTCCAGCGTCATCAGTTCCACCGGATTCCACGGCCAGCGGATGACAGATAACGCGTCCGAAGCAATTCGGATGCGATTTGTTTCTATCCCGGGCGCCGTTTCGGCATCGGCCGGTCCCAGCCGCGGCATTGACTGGTATATCGCAGCGCCGCGGGACAAAGCGTCAATACCGGAGAACGCATCCTCAACGACCGTTATAACCACCCCGGGATGCAGCTTCATGAATTCGGCCGCCCAAACCCGGGACAACGGCGCCACCAGCGGGTCACCGCTAATGGTAAAGGAGCCGGTAAGGTCACTGGATCGATCAATATCTGTAGTATCACCGGCGCCGGAATTATTGGAAGGGAGAAACGCCAGGATCATCAATGCCGCGGCCGGTATTACCAGCGGCAGCAAATTATTTTTGGTACTGAACTGCTTCATCACCAGTCTTTGACCCCAAACCCTTTCAGCTCGTCATAAGGCCATTTGGAAAGATCACGCTGCCACCAGTCTTCACGTTCCGCATCACTTTTCTGCCGCCCGTAGCCGAACGCGCGGTCCATACCGGCAAAGAAACCATTCAGCGCCGGCGTCACGGCCGAGGCCGCTCTGACCATGTTATGAATAGAGGCATCCGGAGGATGGTTGAAGGGGCAGGTCATCTGGCAGTTAGAACAGTCATGCGGCCCGCCCCACTCGGCACACTTCTGCCAGTGCTGGTGGAAGCCTTTAAAGCCGCCGCGGTTCCATTGCCCGGCAACTTCCCACGAGGTGTCATCGTCCAGCGACAGGGCGCCCGGCGGGCATATCTCGGCGCAACGCTTGCAGGACTTGCAGAATTCAGTCACCCCGGCATCAATCGGCCGGGTCGGCTGAAGCGGTAGATCGGTTATCGCCCAATCAACGTAACGGATGGACAGGCCGTAATCCGGCGAGCAGCAGTAAGCGGTACGCCCCTGCTCCGCCAGTCCGGAGAACAAACCGAAAGGCACATTGGCCCGGACTTCCGGCTGCAGCGCCAGGTACCCGAGACCGTGCAGAAAACCGGTGACATTCCAGCGTATCTGAGGAGCATGCGAATAAGAGGCGTTGCGAGAAGCCTGACCGAGTTCGAAGGTTTTATTGCGGTCAGGTCCAGTATCATCCGTTCTCAAGGCATACAATGACTGGGGATAATTCTGCTTGGTAAGCCAGGTGAGAATCCAGCGGCAGCGGCTGGGAATATGGTACACACCGGCTGCATCGATATAAGCAGCCGGGATATCTTCCCAGATGGTCGTGCCGAGGTCGAACAGGCGCTTCGTATGCTCATTCACCTCGATAGCCCCGACCCGGGGTGCGCCGTAAAAATGAGCCGCGGCTCTCATCATCTGCAGATTGTCTTCAGGAGCCCCCTGCCAGGCCGGCAGACCGCGGTCGGCCGGAGACGCGGTGCGGATGTTGCCCTGCCAGCCGAGATGCTGCATATTAAAGTTGTCATAAGTGGCCTCGTCCAGGGCGATGTCCCGGAGCGTGCCACCGGGAGTATTGTCGGCAACGTCCCGGACATGCCGGGCGTTGCGTTCATCAGCCTGCCTTTTCACCAGCGAAAGCGGCAGCATGTATAGCTTACGGGTATCATACGGCCTGAACATATCCCAATCGATCGGCGTGGTCAGGTCTTCGAAATCCCGCTCTTTCTGCCACCACTTGCGGTAATGGTGGGTGTCTGCCCCAGCGGCGAGTTCATCCAGGTCATGAAACAGCGGACCGCCGGCCGCGGCCAGCGACATGCCGGCTCCGGTCAGGCCGAGACCTTTCATGAAATCACGCCTTGAGATGTTTGAATGGAATTTGCTCATTGGATAACCGTTTTTACGCTGCCGATACTAACTCATTAAAGACTCTGCACTAACATTATGTAATATAAACGTCCGGCGGTCAATCCGCCATCATGCTTAGTTTACGTTAGGGAAAGATTACCTTCCAAGTGAACTCCGTTTGAAGAATAGAGGCGGGCTCGCGCCCGCCTCTATTCTTGTTTTCCGGGCTGGATGCTCCAGCTTGGAAAAGCTTATTTCTTGTAGCCGCCGTCGAATGAGGTGACGGTGGAGTCCATGCCGAAGACCGGGAAGGAGCGATCCCACCATTCCTCAGCCTTGGGGGAACCACCCTCATGGGTACCGGCACCATATTCGAATACCTCGCCCATGCGGAAGAAGAAGTTGTTGAGCGGGCCAATCTGTATATTGGATATGGTGCCTCGGATGAGTTCGTGCACCATGGCGCCCTTGTTGGTGGTGAAGGTGCAGTTGCCCCAGCAGACATTGCAGCCGTCAAGCTCGGTGCGGACCATGCGGCAGGCGGCGCCGTCAGACCAGAACTCTTTGGTGCCCCTGTTGTGCATCAGGTTGGGCTTGCCGTTGATGTCCGGGATCTCCCAGGTCGGCTCTTTGGCCAGCGAGATGCACTCGGCCGGGCAGGCGCGGGCGCACTTGCCGCAGTCGGCGCAGAACTTGAACATGCCGGCATCGATGGGATGGGTCGCGGCTACCGGCATATCGGTGATGTAGGAGTGAATGCGGCCGATGGGGCCCAGTTCAGGGGTCAGGCTGTAAACGTTGTTGCGGGAGGATTCAGCCACGCCGGTGAGGTTGGCCACAGCGGCTTCAATGAACGGATAGTTGGAGTCTCCGCCGTCGCCGATCATCTGGTAGCCCATGTAGCGCAGGAAGTTGTAGACCGAGGGTTTGAGCGCGGTGGCCACGAAGTCCGAGCCGTTGAAGCGGCCGCCCATGGCCGGTGCGGCGCGGGACATTTCGTGGGACATGTGCTCCCAGTGAACCAGGTGATACATCTGATTCTTGGCCGGTACCGCCAGAGCGGTGGAGTTTTCGTAGGCGGTATCGGCGGTATCGTCAATGATGAACTTCTTGGCGGCGTTGTGCTTAACGTTAGTGCACAGCAGTTTCTCGCGGTCCAGCGAAGAGAATTCGCCGTAGCCGGAGATGGCGGCGCCGACGTACTTCTGGTAGGCGTTCAGCATGTGGCTGTTCTCTTCCGGGGTGCCGTTCCACTTGGGCTCGCCGCGGTCGGCGGGGGTGGCAACACCCTTGTAGGTGGCGCCGCCGCCCTTGGTCCAGGTGCCGTTGGTGGAAGCGCCGGCCCAGGACTTGCTGACGTAAGCGGACCAGGAGGTGGTCACCGCGGTCTTCAGGGCCTGGCCGCGGTAGGTGTAACCGGGAGCTTGAGCCGCGATCTTGGCTTTGGCGTACTCGGCGCCCTTAGCGGAGGCGGCATCGGCACGGGCCTGCCCGTGATAGTAAGCCCACATCTCGGTCTGCTGCCCGGTGTTCGTCGGGTTGGGGCGTTTAATGACATCCCAGTCAACTTCGGTGGTCGGGTTGTGGGCTTCGCGCTCCTTGACCCACCAGGGGCGCTTCTGCATGACAGCGCCGGCGGAAATGAGCTCATCGACATCATGGAAAGCCGGATTGACGGCCGCCATGGCGCCGACACCGCCGGTCACCATCGCCATGACTTTCATGAACTCTCTGCGGCTGACGGTACTGTGAAACTTGTTCGACACTATTTTCTCCTTGATTCTTTTTTGCGACTTTGTTTTTGCGACTTGTTTGCGACTTTGGATCCCATGTTTGAACTTGAATCTGTTCTCTTCTAGACAATCACCTCCTTAGAAACACGCAGCGGTTAATCAGTATTGCCCAGGCCGACGCCGGTGCCTTCTAGGCCGTTGGCGCCGGTAGCTACCGGGTCGCCGATGTTGGCCGAATGCAGCCGCGGGTAGCAGCTGAAGGTCACGTTCATGTGGGCGTTTTCAATGACCACCATGCCGCTTTCATCCAGCCCGGTGACGATACCTCTGGCTTCAACCGTATCGGTCACCGCCAGGTACTGGAAGAATTCATCGCCGTTAGCCAGTTCGACCTTGATCTTTTCAGCCAGCGCCACATACGGCGAGGCGATTTTAGCCGTTACTACCGTCCGGCGGACGAAGACTTCCTGACCCACATACTGCTGCCAATTGGCTATTAGTTCGGCGTCGGTGACATCCACCCAGGTGATTTCCTCGACAATGGGCGTATCGTTGCCGCCAAGTTTCCCCCCGGTGGCGCCCGAGCCCAGGTCGACGGTGAAACCGTCACAGCCGGTCAGGGCGACCAGCATGGCCAGCCCGGCGATGCCCGTAGCCAACAGCGCCGGCTTGCCGCGGCGGTGCGGTTTGGTGGCGTCAACGCTCACCAGTTCCGCCCCAAGATAGTTACACATTGTGTCTACAGTGCCCTCCTTTGATCGTTATTCCTTTTATCCCGTCCCGGCGGTCATTACCACCGGAGATTCAGGTCTCTTTAGGAGCCAGTTTCGTGATGATCGTTTTTTTTCCGGATTACGGCCGATGACCCGCTGGAATTTGACCAGCCAGGATTCGCGGCCGTTGGCGGAGTCGAACAGAGCGTTCAGGTAGTTCTTTATAAGATAGGAAAGCGAGCCGAAAAATTGCCCTGGTTCCCGTATCGCCGTAATGAAATAGGCCGGGTTATGCCGCAGCATGAAACGGAAGCGTCGGGTGGCAAATGTGGCGCGGAAACTGGCCAGGGCGTCATCCATCATCTTGACCGGGACCTGCGACAGGTTGGCAGCGGTGGCATGATGAAGCTGGAAAGTGGACCAGCCTGCAAGCCTGTCAGGGACGCTGACCAGTTTTTCTGCCACGCAGCGGTCAAATAGCACCGTCTTAGGATAGGGCACGAACTTCATGAACAGATACGGCGGGTTGTCCAGCCGTTTTATGAAATCGAGAGTCTCCTGAAAATCCGCGGCCGTTTCCGTCGGGAAGCCGTATTGAATGAAGAGCGTCGGGATAATCCGCTGGCGGACCAGATTCCAGAAGGTCTTCTCAAATTCCTGAACGTTGCCCTTGGTCAGTAGGTCAAGGATCTTCTGGCTGCCGCTCTCGGCGCCGAGGATAACGGCGGTGCAGCCCGCCCTGGCCATCAATTTGGCTGTCTCCTCATCAATCGTGCCTGAGATCTGGCAGTTCCACTTGAGTTTGAGTTTCTTGCCTATCATGATCCGGCAGAACTTGTGGAGCCGTTCCCGGTTGATACCGAAGTTATCGCCGGTATACATCAGATAGTTAACGCCGAATTCTTTATGTATCCGTTCCGATTGGGCGGCGATGCGCTCAGCGGAAAGGTCAGCGACGTTGCCTTTGTAGAAGCTGGCGTCGGCGCAGAAGGTGCAGGTATACGGGCAGCCGCGCGAGGTAATGATGGAGACATCCCAGTATTTTTTAGGATCGACGAGGTGCCAGGCCGGGTCGGGAAGCTCATCCAGAGCTTCAAGAAAGGGGCGGGGTTCATTAATAACGATATCTCGGCCGTTCTTCCAGGCCAGACCTTTAATTTTCGACACCTGGCCTTCGCCTTTTTCAAGATAGGCCGCCAGTTCAAGCAGGGTGTATTCCCCGGCGCCGATAACGACGTAATCGACGTATTCTTCCTGAAGTGTCTGTTCCGGCAGGGCCGACGGGTGTCGGAAGCCCCACACTGTTTTGATGTTGGGATATACCTTTTTGAACTCCAGGGCTTTCTTGATCGAGTCCGCGATACACCCCGTGGAAACGGAGAAACCCACCAGGTCGGGATTAAAATCAGCGAACGACTCCGCAGTCCGGTCACCCAGATTGGCGTCGTGCAGCATTACTTTGTGACCGCCCTTTTCCAAAACGGCGGCAATCGACAGCAGTTCATCGGGGAACTTGGTGTACATGCCGTCGCGCAAAGGAATGCTCAGCAGGATTCTCATGGCACCTCTCAAGAACGATAGGGTTCGCCGGATCCGGAAATTGTCCCGGTGTTAAGCTGGTATTAACCATCGTAATTCTAGTGTTGTCTTAGTTTAATCCTAATATCATGAAATAGGAATCCGCCAAGATACGTATTTTTAGTTATGATTTAATAACCTGAGAGGATTTTTTACTTTTTTATGGGCACGCGCGCAAATCAAACCGGCTTGAATGTTGCCCCGGGCAGCCTGTTTGGGCTAGATTACCCGGAGTGAGTTTGAATTTGGATAGTGATGTTATCGTCATAGGAGCCGGCCCGGCCGGTTCGAGAACGGCACAGCGCATAGCCGCGGCCGGCTACAGTGTGATCCTGATCGAACGCCGGGCAGAATTAGGAAACCCCGTCTGCTGCACCGGGATTATCAGCTGCGAGGCATTTACCCGTTTCGAGATCGACCCGGTGATCGCTATGCGGGAATTAAAAAGAGCCACAATATACGCTCCCAACGGAAGGTCGGTTCAAGCGCAGCGGGACTCACCCCAGGCGGTTATTGTCGACCGCGGATCCCTTGATGGTTTTTTAACCACCCGGGCGGTGGAATCAGGCGCCAAACTACTTCTAAATACCCGGGCGGAATCCATAAGAACCGACGATAACCGGGTGATTGTCAGCGTTGCTTCATGCGAAAGATCATACAATCTGACCGCCAGGGCGGCGGTAATCGCCTCCGGCTTTACCCCAGCGCTGCTTCGCAACTTAGGACTTGGAAGAATCAAGGACGCTGCGCTCGGTCTCCAGGTGGAAGTGGATACTCCCGAACCTGCTGAAGTCCAACTCTTTCTAGGCCGCCGGTTTGCGCCGGGATTTTTCGGATGGCTGGCACCGATTTCGGATAGAAAAGCGAAATTGGGTTTGTTGACGCGCACGAAGGCCGACAACAGCCTGGATGCGTTAGCGGACTTCCTAAGGTGCCGGGGGATGATCCACCAGGTAACAGACGACATCCAATGCCGCCCGATACCTTTCTCGACACTCCCGAAAACCTTCACCGACCGGATTATGGTGGTTGGAGATGCCGCGGGTCAGGTGAAATCCACCACCGGCGGCGGCTTGAGCTACGGCATGACCTGCGCCGATATCGCCGCCGACACCATGACGAAGGCGCTATCCAGGAACAAACTTGATGCGGCCGCCTTACAGAGCTACGAAAGGGCATGGAAGGCACGGTTAGGCTGGGATTTACGACTCGGGCGGTTGGCGATGCATGCCTTTCAACGGCTCAGCGATCGGCAGATTGACCGGCTGATTGAGAGATGCGCCGATAAAAGGGTGTTCGACCGGATGGCAGCCGATGAGCGGCTGACTTTTGACCGCCACGGCGCCGCATTGCTGTCAGCCGGCCGCAGTTTGTGGCCGGCATTACTTTCTCTCTAGTCTGGTACAACCAGGCCAGGATTATTCATCATCGTTGCTGACAGGGGGCGGCGGCGGGCAGGGTTCGTTGCCCGGCTCAGCCTTCTTTTCGGCCGGTTTTCCGTCGATCGATGATTTGATGGATTTAACTTCAGAATCAACTTCCTGAGTCGCCTTCTTAAAGGAACGGAGTCCCTCGCCCAGAGAGCGGCCGATATCCGGCAGCTTGCCGATTCCAAAGATAGCTATCACAATCACCAGAACGATGATAATTTCCATTGGTCCGATTCGCATGTCAGTCTCCGAGAAAAACGTTTTGCAGGCACCGAAACTACCAGCATTATAACATAAGAACGAAAACGGGTCATGGGACAACAGGCGAGTTTCCTATCCGTAAATAGGTAGAACTACTTATTGCCAACACCAGGCGGCAGTCTCATAATGGACTTAAGACATCAAAATATGGAGTTTCCCGTATGGAATTCAACAAGCTTAATGCACAGGAAGAACACGTCATGGTTCATAAAGGAACTGAACCGCCGGGTACCGGAAGGTTCAACAAGTTTTTTAAAGAGGGCACCTACCGATGCCGGCGGTGCAACGCACGACTGTTTAAATCCGATGCCAAATTTGATTCCGGTTCAGGGTGGCCAAGTTTCGACGAAGCGATACCGGGAGCGGTCAAGGAAACGGTTGACTCGGATGGAATAAGAACCGAAATCACCTGTGCGAAATGCGGCGCTCATCTGGGTCACGTTTTCCGGGGCGAACGTAAAACCCCAAAAAACACCCGTCACTGCGTTAACTCGCTGTCGCTCGATTTCACGCCGGGCGCGGGAGAGGGGGAGCGTTAATGGAGAGCGCTGTCTTTGGAGGGGGTTGTTTTTGGTGCCTTGAAGCGGTGTTCAGCCGCTTAAAAGGCGTTACGGGGGTCACTCCGGGTTACGCTGGAGGTACCGTAGAAAAACCCACCTATGAACAGGTGTGCTCCGGGCGGACCGGTCATGCCGAGGTGGTCAGGATTGAGTACGATGAATCAGTGATTACGTTCAGGGATTTGCTGGCAGTGTTCTTCCGAGCTCATGATCCGACGACGGCGAACCGTCAGGGCGCAGATATCGGCAGCCAGTACCGGTCAATAATTCTAACCGCCGACCAGTCTAAGGAGAACGAGGCACGGGCTTACATCGAAAAGCTTGAGACTGCCGGTGAATTTCAGGACCCGATTGTCACCGAGATTCAGAAACTGAACGTATTTTACCCTGCAGAAACCTACCATCACGATTATTACAGGCGCCATTCCGATCAGCCTTATTGCAGAGCAGTAATCGCTCCCAAACTGGCAAAGTTATTCAAGGACAAGTAGCTTTCTATTTAAGGAAGACCTGTGGGACAAATCCGCGTCATCAGCCGCAGCGCTGCACCGTTCGTTGACCGGCAAGAAGCCGGCCGCCTGTTAGCGGACTCGATGAGTCACCTGATGGATACTCATGCGGTAGTTCTGGGAATACCCCGCGGCGGCGTGGCAGTGGCGGCGGAACTTGCCCGCCGGTTGAGGGCAGAACTCGATATCGTACTTTCAAGAAAGTTGAGAGCGCCTGGTCAGCCCGAACTTGCGATGGGGGCGGTGTCGGAAGACGGCCATGTGCTTCTGAATAAGGATGTCGTTGAAGCTCTTGATATCAAACCAGATACGATCGAGCGGGAACGGACATTTCAACTCTCCGAAATCGAACGGCGCGGTCGTCTGTTCAGGGGAACCAGGAAACGTGTGCCGCTCAAAGGCAGGATTGTAATTGTCACAGATGACGGTGTGGCAACAGGGGCAACGTTCAGGTCGGCACTGGATGCCTGTCGCCACGAAAGTCCGTCAAGATTGATAGCCGCCTTGCCGGTGGCGCCGGAAGGCGCCATTCAAGATATTGCGGCCGCCGCCGACGAACTGATTTGTTTACGGGTGCCGCCGTTTTTTAATGCAGTAGGACAATTTTATGTCAGATTTGAACAACTTGAAGATGACGACGTTATCAAATTACTTCAACTTTCGACGCCCTGACCAAGCAAACATTAAATAAACAATCACGGAGGGCAATTACAACGCCATCCGTGATCTGCGTTCTCTCAAATTAACGGCGCCCTCGCCGATGCAACTGCTCCGCCCTTGCCTGTTCCAGTGTCAGGATTTTGCCGGGGTAACCTACGTACCCGCACTGGAAGCATTGGGCGAAGGTGCCATATTCATCAGAATCCTCAAAAAGGTCGCCTTTACCGCACCGGGGACAACTCTTAAAGTGATACACTGTCCTTACCTCCGGTTTTTATGTCAGAACCCAATGACCTACTCTTCGGTTGTTCCTGTCTTTACCTGGACCGAGGAAACCGCGGCTGGTCTTACTTCCCGATTGAATTCGGTCTCCAAGCCCCAGCCGCCCGCGATTATAGCACCCAGCAACAATCCCATGACCAGTATTAAATCCATTTCCCGCTCCGGACTCGTTGAATGCCCTCATTAAACACTAACTCAACCGGGCTTTGTATCCGTAAAACTACGTAGTTATTCTTGAAAATGCCCTGAATTTTCCTGAAATCAAATGCCGAATACTGTCTTGGGATTTCACCAGTATTGGTTTATACTTTTATTATGACTAATCGGATATTCTGGTTAGCGCCGCCACGGGAGGCGATATGACGATCAGCATTTTCCTTGCCGATGACCACCGGGTGGTGCGCGCAGGGATAAGGGCGTTGCTGGAAAGCCAGACGGACTTTGTCGTGGTAGGCGAAACCGAGGATGGGCTCGATGCCGTCAAACAGGTGGAACAGCTTCATCCGGATGTCTTGATCGTGGACCTGATGCTGCACGGCATTTCAGGCATCGAGGTCTGCCGCCAAGTCGTGAAGCACTCTAGCCGGACGGTAGTGGTGATACTTTCGATGTACGGTAATGAGACCTACGTCCAGGGAGCCCTGCGGGCCGGAGCTAAGGGCTACCTTCTAAAAGAGGCGACGGTTGATGAACTGGTTTCAGCCGTCCGCGAGGTTATGAAAGGCAGGCACTACCTGTCCGCCTCCCTGTCACAGAGGGCGATTGAAAATTACATCAAACAGCAGGAAACGGATACGATAACCGATCCTTACGAGCAACTGTCCACCCGCGAGCGGGAGGTGCTTCACCTGGTGGCTCGCGGCCATACCGGATCAGATATCGCCCGGCGCCTTTTTATCAGCCCACGGACCGTGGAGGCGCATCGGGCAAATTTGATGCGCAAGCTCGATATGCGCAACCACAGCCAGTTGCTTCGCTACGCCCTCCAGAAGGGAATTATTAGTGCGGAGAACGAAGGTCTGCCGGAAAACCATGATGGTGGCTAGGATGATCATTGTGTCTCCTGTCTCTTACCAGCGCCGAACGAACCGGGGAGGCTAACTTGGGAAACGAACCTGAAGGCAGCGCGGGTACGGACTATCTGCATTCTATCGTTGCCGCAGTAAATGAGTTAAAGACAGATAGCCTGCCGATCCCGATTGCGCTGCTGACCACCGGGTTCAAGGTGGCACAAACAAATTCCGCGTTCCTACAGGCTTTCAACCTTTCCGTGGACCCGGCCTCTAAAGGCGACCTGTTTTTGAACCTGTTTGAGGATGTTGACCTCGCCGATACCTGCCGGAGAGCAATGACTACCGGCCAACCGGGTAACCGCCGCGACAGTCCGTTACTCATCGCCGGGCAACCGGAGCGGGGTATTACTTATTGGGATTGGACGTTCGCCCCGGTTCGGGATAGCAAGGGTCGGTTTGAGGGACTGGTGTGCTCCGCGATCGAGACCACCCAACGGGTGAGGGCGGCCGATACCCTTCAGAAATCATCTGAAGGACTGGAAACGGCGGTGCGTCAGGGAACAGAATCTCTGCGTAGGGTCAACCTTGAGTTGGCCTCCGAAGTCAAGCAGCGGGCTGCCGCTGAAAGCGAACTCAGATCATTATCACGAAGGTTGATCCAGATTCAGGAGGATGAGAGGAGGCGCATTTCTCAAGAACTGCATGATGAGGTCGGCCAAAACCTGACCATGTTGAAAATGGTTCTTGATACCGCTGCCAGGCAGTTAGAGGGAATATCCGCGAGTAGCATTAAAGAAGCCTCAGCTCAAGTCAGCAGGATTATCGCCCAGGTCAGGGATATCTCTATGTTCCTTCACCCCTCGATACTTGAGGTGCTGGGGCTCGAACCAGCGCTCAGGGCTTTGTTTGAGAGACTCCGGGCACAGACCGGTCTCGTTGTGAGTTTCAATTCAGCCTTTGACGATACCCGGCTTAATGCTGACAGCCGGTTGTGCGCCTACCGCACGGTTCAGGAGGCTTTAACCAATATCCTGCGGTATGCCGGAGTAAAGACCGCCAGCGTTTCCCTTTCCGATGAGGGTAATGATGTGCTTCTTTCGATAGCCGACGATGGCATCGGCTTTGACCTGACCGTCCTGAGCGCCGGGCAGACCAACGGATTGACCGGAATGAGGGAACGTGTATCCGCTGTCGGCGGGAAGTTCAATATTACGACCCATCCCGGTGAAGGCACGTTAATCGAAATCGTTCTACCAAACAACGACTCCAATGCTGGTGAATAGCAATTCGTCTCATTTTTGAGCAAATTAACACGCCACTTTAAGTACTTTTACTAATATCACCCGGCGAGACCAGGTGGTATCCTATCTCCAGTTCAATCAATGAATTACCACAACCTATGATTAGAGTTCTACTGGCCGACGACCATGAAATTGTAAGACAAGGCGTCGCGGCTCTCCTGAATTTAGAACCGGACATCCAGGTGATCGGCGGCGCCTCCGGAGGCGAACAAGCGCTTGATATGGTTTACAAGTTGATGCCGGATGTACTGGTTACTGACATCGAAATGCCGGGGTACTCCGGAATTCGCCTCTGCCGAGAAATCCGCAGCCGCGGCCTGGCGACCAAGTGCATTGTTTTGTCGATGCACTCGGCCGAGGAATACGTTCATGGAGCATTCCGCGCCGGCGCCGGCGGGTACGTCACCAAAGAGCGTTCAGTGGAACAGCTTGCCGACGCCATCCGAACGGTGGCGCGTGGCAAGCGTTACCTCAGCCCCCACCTGCCGATCGTCTTTTCCAGCCTGCCCCAACCTTGCTGATACGGTTTCAACACCGGTTCGACGCGGCTGTCAGGTATTTTAAGAACCAGCTTGCCGCTAAACTGCGGACTTCATCCAGTTTTCCCGGTTCTTCAAAAAGGTGGGAAGCTCCCGCTACTATGACCAGCTCTTTAGCCGTGTTCAACCTTTCCAGTGCCAGGTTGTTCAGGGGAATAACATCCGTATCTTTACTGCCGACAATTAGCATTGTTGGGCATCTCACCGCCGGCAGGCAGCGCAGCGCCAGGTCCGGCCTGCCGCCTCGGGATACCACAGCCCTGACGGTATCGCTGCGCTGGCTGGCAGCGCACAGGGCGGCGGCGGCGCCGGTGGAAGCGCCGTAAAATCCGATCGGTAATTTGCAGTAATCCGGATGGGTTCTTACCCAATCGGTGGCTGACAGCAGGCGCCGTGTCAGCAATTCGATATTGAAGCGGAATTCGGCTGTAACCCGATCCACCGCTTCCTCTCCCGGTGTCAGCAGGTCGAAGAGCAGGGTCCCGAACCCGACGCTTCTCAGAGCGGCGGCAACCCACCGGTTGCGTGAACTTTTCCTTGATGAACCACTACCGTGGGCGAATATGACCATACCATCCGGTTTCGCCGGGAGGCACAGATCACCTGAAAGGTAACCACGGTCGGACGGTATATTTATCAGGCACTCGCCTTCATCCATAATGCCACTCATTCAGAACTATGAGAACGAATAATATGTTCCAACAGCGCCTTTCTTATACCATTTTATTCTGATTGGGGTTTTCCCGCCACAAACTGCTATAATCTGCCCTCGGTTTCTCAATGGGAGGCGAATGTTCAACAACTGGAGGAGTTCGACAAGATTGGCGGCGGTTGCCCTGGTCGCCGTGACGGCCGCCTGGGGCGCTACCTTTGTTGTCGTCCAGGACGCGGTCTCCAAAGTTCCGGTCATGGACTTCCTGGCCGTCAGGTTCTGCGTGGCTGCGGCTGCAATGCTGGCTCTTCGCCCTATGGCTTTGCGGAAAATGGGGAAGGAGGGCTACATAAGGTCGGTTTGGCTTGGCCTGGCGCTCGGTCTCGGCTACATTACCCAGACTTACGGCCTGCAGCATACATCCGCATCAGTTTCCGGTTTTATCACCGGTATGTTTGTGGTGCTGACTCCGGTTATTTCATGGTTAGTTCTTGGGCGTAAGACCGGCCCCAATGTATGGCGTGCAGTGCTGTTGGCGACCCTGGGTCTGGCCATTCTTTCGGTTCGGGGCGGTTCAGCCGGTATCGGCGAACTCCTGACTCTACTCTGCGCTGTGTTATTTGCCCTCCACATCGTCGGTTTGGGCGAATGGTCTTCGAAGCACGACATCTACGGCTTGGCACTGCTGCAAATTGCCTTCGTTGGAGGATTGTGCCTGGCGGCGGCTGTGCCCAACGGCTTGACCCTGCCGCCGGACGCCGGGGTTTGGGGCGCGGTGGCGCTGACGGCACTGGTGGCAACCGCCTTCGCCTTCATCATCCAAACCTGGGCCCAGTCATTGATGAGTCCAGCCAGAGCCGCGGTAATTATGACCATGGAACCGGTATTCGCTGGATTTTTTGCCGTGCTACTTGCCGGAGACCAATTGACTCTCCGCATAATCCTAGGCGGCATGCTAGTCCTGGCAGCCATGATTCTTACTGAAGTTAAACCCGGCACCAGTCTGAAACGCCTGGAAATCTGAGGAACCTACACAATCCAGATATCCTGAGGTTCCGCTTCAAAGGTATTTAGACAATCGCTGCAGCTGAATACGACGCGAGAAAGTCTTGAACCCCATCTTTCAAAACGGGAAATGTATGCCCGCCCGTTGTCTCTGGGGCAGTAAGCCATCATCGTATATCGGTATTTGGTGTCAGGATCAACCAGAGACACGTGACCGCTGGCGAAGAGCTTTTCAACTTTCACCGTATCTTTCACCGGTTCCATAGCGTTCGCCTCCCTAAGTATTCCGATAGATAATATATTCCTGCCCTGCAGTGACCGCAAGAGAACTATTGGCTCTACCGCCGCCGTAAAACAACCCTGGCCGGGGCCCCGTCACCGTCCCGGATTTTCATCGGCAGGCAGATCAGATCGTACATGCCCGGGGTAATCATGGATAGGTCAAGACCTTCTAAGATCCAGATGCCCGCATCAAGCAGACTGCGATGAACATCATAAGCATCAGGCTCGATGGGGCCGATTGACGGGCTGTCGATACCGACCAATCCGATCTCTTTTTCGACCAGATATTGCCCCGCTTCCGGGGTGATGTAGCGATAATCTCTATTGAACTTTCCCGCCGCCGGCAATCCCACGGTATTCGTCTTTAAGATCAGCCTTTTACATGCTCCTATCCGGCATTTCTGAAACATCAGGGGCGTAACCGGCTCTCCACCTGTTAACTCTATAACCTGAGCTGGCCCGATCAGCAGATCAAGAGGCGCCCGGTCAACTGACAAACCAGTTTCGATAAAATGCCGGGGGGCGTCCAGGTGAGTACCGGAATGAAGGCTCATTGAAATAGATGAAAGGTTATACGGCGCGCCGTTCCGGATCTGCCGGACAGGGGTGATCTCGACATTTGGATCGCCCGGCCAAACGCCCATCTCATGGTCCAGGATCATTGAAATATCAACCCATGACTCTGCTCTGTTAGATTGTACCGGCATAGCGTTCTCCAAGTTTATTTATATTGTATCAGACCCGGTGTCCGTTCGGCTGGGCGGGCTAAATCTGTATTATCTTAAACGGTGTCAGTTAAGGTATAATTACGCCGCTTATGTCTTGCCAGGTTTATTACCGAAAATGGCGCCCGCAGCGGCTTTCTGAAGTGGTCGGCCAGGAGCCGATAACCCGCACTCTGCTATCCGCTTTGAATCAACGCCGTTTGGCTCAGGCTTACCTTTTCTGCGGACCCCGGGGCACGGGTAAAACCTCCACCGGGCGCATCTTAGCCAAGGCGGTCAACTGCCTGAGCAATGAAGGCGCCGGCGAACCGTGCAACACCTGTTCCATGTGCCGGGCTATCACCGACGGCCGGGCCATGGATGTGATCGAGATCGATGCCGCGTCTAACACCGGCGTCGATGATATCCGCGAACTTAAAGAGCGCGTCAACTACGCCCCGGCCGAAGCCCGCTTCAAGGTCTATATCATCGACGAGGTCCATATGCTGTCGACGAGCGCGAGCAACGCGCTTCTGAAGACGTTGGAGGAGCCGCCGCCGCGAGTCATATTCATCCTCGCGACGACCGAACTGCATAAGATATTGCCTACTATCATGTCCCGCTGCCAGCGCTTCGATTTCCGCCGGCTTTCCGCCAAAGACATCGCCGGCAAACTCTCGGAAGTGGCTGCCGCCGAAGGCATCGACATCAGCGAATCCGCGGTAGCCATGCTGGCCCGGGCCGCCGGCGGCGCCCTGCGCGACGCTGAGAACCTGCTCCAGCAGGTTGCCACGGTCCGCGGCGGCCATATCGGTCTTAAAGATGTCCAGTCATCGCTGGGCCTCACCGGCGACGACCGGTCCGGAAAACTTCTGGCCGCTATTGCGACCGGTGACGCCGCCGCCGGGCTGCGCCTGTTGCACGGCGTAGCCGCCGACGGCGTCGACCTGAAGCAATTCAATCGAGAACTGGTCGAGCGATTACGCCAGTTGCTCATGGTCAAAGCCGGTTCCGCCGATGCCGCAGGGCTGAGTGACAATGAACTGGCCGAGACTAAAGCTCTAGCCGCTGCCACGACCATCGAACAGATATTGAAAGCATTGAAAGGCTTTTCCGCCCTATCCGCCGGAACCGATATGGGCACTCCGCTGGCCATGGAAATGGCTCTTGTTGACGCGACGATAAAACCATCGCCTGCCGAAAAAATCGTCGAAGTTAAGCCTGGTAGAGCCGAACCGGCGCAACTACCGGTCAGGAAAGTTGAGCCCGCCGCTAAACCTGCCGAAGTGACCTCGCCGTCACCACCAAAGGAAAGTGTTCGGCAATCTAAAGGGGAACCGGTTGCACCGATTCAACCCGCTGCCGCGGCCACACCTGTATCCGCCGACCTGCCGCTGGTTCCAGTCAGTCCTGTGGCCATCCAGCCGAAGGATTCCCAGCCTTCCCCTGGCGCTAAAGAACGAATGGTTGATGAAGTTCCGCCCCCGGTGAATGAGCCGAAACTGACCGGAGCGCCGGTAACGACGCTCGAAGAATTGCAAGATCAATGGCCCCAAATACTGACTCAAGCGCCGCCAAGGCTGCGTCGGTCGACGGCGCTGGCCATCCTGAGATCTGCGGGCATCGTCCAGCCTGTCAGCTTCAACAATGGCACGATCACCCTGTCCTTCAAATTCGCCGTCCATATGAACAAGATCAATGAACCCGAAAACAAGAAAATTACTGCGGAAATACTCTCGGCTTGCGTCGGGGCGCCGTGCCAGGTGGCTTGTGTTTTTGACCAGGTAAGCAACCATCTGGTCAAGGAGGCGCAGAAGAGGGGAGCCGAGATAATAAAAGTGGAGGATAAATGGATTTCTCAAAAGTAAAGCAAGCCATGGAACTGAAACAGCAGCTGGATAAGATCCAGAAAGAACTGGCCAAAATTATCGTCGAAGCTGAGCGGGGGCCGGTCAAAGTCACCGCCAACGGCCAACAGAAGCTAATTTCGATAACCATCAACCCGGAAGCGGTCATCCCGGCCAAAACCAAGCA
Organism: Dehalogenimonas alkenigignens; assembly: GCF_001466665.1. Taxonomy (NCBI): domain Bacteria; kingdom Bacillati; phylum Chloroflexota; class Dehalococcoidia; order Dehalococcoidales; family Dehalococcoidaceae; genus Dehalogenimonas; species Dehalogenimonas alkenigignens. The sequence goes on from NZ_KQ758903.1 coordinate 1,556,856, forward strand.
ACTGGAAGATAACATCCTGAAAACCATAAACGACGCCATGGAAAAGGCTAAAAAGGAATCGTCCAAACAAATGGCAGGAATGATGGGCGGAATGGGACTGCCGGGTCTGGGATAGCCGGAGGCGGATTATCATTTTTTCTGGTGTTATTGACACGCTTTTCACAGCCATTTAAGGATGAATATGAAGGAAGCGCCTAAGTCCACCGCCGCAGCTGTAAACCGCCTGACTGACGTGCTGTCCCGGCTACCGGGAATAGGACCGAAGAGTGCCCAGCGCCTGGCTTACCATCTGCTCAAAGCCTCCGAGGAACAGGTGAGGGAATTATCTGATGCGCTGGTAGCCGTGAAGCAGAAAACGCGGCGCTGCCGGGTATGCTGCAACATCGCCGACGGAGACCTCTGTCTCATCTGTGGCAACCCGGTGAGGGACAGGAGCCGAATCTGTGTGGTTGAGCAACCACAGGATATGCTGACCTTGGAGCACACCGGAGTCTATAAGGGCGTTTACCACGTGCTGCACGGCAACATCTCCCCGGCTGAAGGCGTGGGCAGCGATGATATCTGCATCAGAGAGCTTATGGCTCGCCTCGATGGAAGCGATGTGACGGAAATCATCCTGGCAACAAACGCCAATGTCGAGGGCGAGACCACAGCTATGTACCTGCAGCGTCTGATCAGCCCACTGGGAGTAAAAGTGACCAGGCTGGCGCGGGGCTTGCCCTTCGGCGGCGAGATCGAGTACGCCGACGATGTCACTCTGTCCCGCGCTATGGAGAACCGCCAGGAGTTTTGATCCAAGATGACCGGAACCCAAAAACGGTCGCTCAAGGCCGGCCTTGAGCCCGGGACGCTGATCCACATCGGCGAGCGGCGGGCGGAGAAGACCCGGCTCAGGCTGATTGACTACAATCAGAACCAGCTTTTTGAGCGCGAACTGGAATCAGTCGAGGAAGCCTTCCCTTTCCGGGATACCGCCTCTGTCACCTGGATCAACATCGACGGACTGCACGACACCTCTCTCATAAACCAGCTCGGCGGCCATTTCGGCCTTCACCCGCTGGTGCTGGAAGACATCGTCAACACCGAGCAGCGGCCCAAGATTGAGGACTTCGAGAGCTACCTTTTCATCGTCCTCAAGATGCTTTACCGGGACGAGGACGGAGAGATCGTAGCGGAGCAAGTCAGCCTGGTGCTGGGTCGGAACTACGTATTGTCCTTCCAGGAGGGCGGCGGCGATGCCTTCAATCCGGTGCGGGAAAGGCTGCGGCAGAACAAAGGCACGCTGCGCAAGCAAGGCGCCGACGCTCTGCTTTACGCTCTTGTCGACGCTATCGTCGACAACTACTTCGGTGTTCTGGAAAACTTTGGTGAGGTGTCGGAGAGGATCGAGGAAAACCTGATCGAGGAACAGACATCGGAGCTCCTGGGCGCGATCAAGCGCCTTAAAAGCGAACTGTTATTTTTACGCCGCTCAGCCTGGCCTTTGAGAGAAATGGTCTCCGGTTTGCAACACAGCGAATCCGGCCTCATCTCACCTAATACCCGGCTCTACCTTCGGGATGTCCACGACCATGCTGTGCAGGTCATGGACTCGGTGGAAAACCAGCGCGAGGTGCTCTCCGATATGGTAGATATCTACCTTTCCAACGCCTCCAACCGGATGAACGCTGTCATGAAGGTGCTGACAATTATTTCAACCATCTTTATCCCGCTAACTTTTATTGCCGGGATCTACGGAATGAACTTCGATAACATGCCGGAGTTACGCTGGCGCTGGGGTTATTTCGGCATCCTCGGTGTTATGGCTTTCCTTGGTCTGGCAATGGTCGCTTACTTCAAGCGCAAAAAGTGGTTTTAGTGATTATCGATTACACCGATTTCGAACGTGTCGACATCCGCGCCGGGCGAGTAATTGCCGCCGAGCCGTTCCCAGAAGCCCGCAAACCAGCGTACCGGCTTCATCTGGACTTTGGAGAGCTTGGTGTGAAGCAGTCCAGCGCCCAGATCACCCGGCGTTACGCCTGTGAAGAACTTGTCGGCCGGACATTGCTGGCGGTGGTCAATTTCCCGCCCAGGCGGATCGCCGGCTTTGTTTCCGAGGTGCTGGTGCTGGGCGTCGTTAGCGGAGATGGTGACGTTGTCTTAGTCGCGCCGGATTTCGACGTAGCGCCCGGAGCGCGCCTGCTGTGAGTCTTGCCGACGACATTATCGTCCATCTGAGATCGATGGCCAATCCGGCAAACGCGGCCGGAATGGCCCGTTACGGCATTAAGTCAGACAACACCCTGGGTGTATCCATGCCGGTGCTGCGTACGATGGCTAAGTCATACCGCCGAAACCACGAACTGGCTCTGGCGTTATGGGACTCCGGCATACACGAAGCCCGTATTCTAGCCAGCCTGGTCGACGATCCTAAAAAGGTCACGCCTGAGCAGATGGATCGTTGGACGGCAAGTTTCGACTCCTGGGATATCTGTGACCAGGTAGTGTCTAACCTTTGGGAGACGACGCCCTATGCGTTCGAGAAGGCTGTCGAATGGGTCCGCCGGGAAGAGGAGTTCGTCAAGCGCGCCGGATTCGTGCTGATGGCTCGGCTGGTGGTTGGTGCCAGGAACATCCCTGAAGGTGCCCGGATCGAAGTTTTCTTTGCCGAGATCGAACACGGCGCAGCCGACAGTCGTAACTACGTCAAGAAAGCGGTTAATTGGGCGCTGCGTCAGATAGGCAAACGGTCTTTTGAGTTAAACCGCCGAGCTATCGCGGTGGCCGAAAAGATCTCCAGGTCCCATAATCCCGCCGCCCGTTGGGTGGCATCCGATGCGCTGCGCGAACTCAGAAGCCCGGCCGTCCAAGCCAGGCTTCAGGCGAGGATTCGCTAATGAGCGCGCCGCATGAACTGAAAACCCCGGCTGTGGTTATCCGCCGGGCGCGGCTGAAAGAGGCAGATCGGGTGATCACCTTCTTCACTCGTGAGTTTGGCAAGGTTTCGGCGGTGGCAATAGGGGTCCGCAAGGGTAAAAGCAAACTGGCCGGGCACCTGGAAATTTTGACTTATACTGATCTCACTTTAGCCAGCGGTAAGAACCTGGACACGATAATCGGCAGCCAAACGTTATCGCCGTACCTCGGGATCAGAAACTCGCTCGAGCGAACGGCTTACGGACTGTATTTTGCTGAACTGGTCAGCCACTTCGCGCCGGAAGGGCAGGCCAACCAGGCTCTTTTTGCGCTGTTGGTCGAAACATTGGAAAATTTGAATTCAACCTCCAGCCCGGAGCCTTTGAGCCTTTATTTTGAATTGCACCTGTTGAAAACACTGGGATACCAGCCGGAACTCCGGCGCTGCGTCGGTTGTCGGTCAGAACTCAAAGAAACTACGAATTTCTTCGCGCCGGCCTCGGGCGGAATATTATGCCCTGACTGCGCGGTGGCCGCGCCGGCGTCTTATGCAGTATCGGTCAGCGGGTTGAAAGTGATGCGCTTTTTCCTGGAAAACCGCTACGAATCGGCTGCCAGACTCAGAATCGAACGGGCATTGAATATTGAAGTAACCGCAGTCACCCGCGCCTATATCCAGCATCTGTTGGAAAAAAGTTGCTTGAAAAGCGCCTCCTGGCTGGAACAAATCCGTTCTATTAGCCATCCAGCAAACCTTTCGGGAAAATGATACCCTGCCCGGCCATTCCGGTAAAAATAATACCCGATGGTACTCTTTTTTTTATGTAATCATGGTGCTATGATTCTTTTCATGCCTAAGGTGGCTTAAAGGAGGCCAGCCAGTGGAAAAGAAACAGGGTTTATCCACCATCATTCTGTCTGTCGCGGTGGTGATCGCTATTATCCTGGGCTCATTTTCAATAATTCAGGGCAATCAACACTCAGAAGATGCCCAGGCACAAATATCCAGTTTGTCGTCAGAGATCACCAGCCTTGAAAATACAATTACGGGACTCAACGGGCAAGTCACTGCTTTAAGCGCCCAGCTTTCGGCGCAATTCTCAAGCTTGAACCAGCAAGTCTCAGGTTTGATCCAGGCGTCAACCGCCGTTCCTAACGCCATCGCCAAAATCCTTCCCAGCGTCGTGTTCATCGAAGTCGCCTTCGGCAATCCCAGCGGCACCGGGGGGATTGGCTCTGGTTCAGGAATCATCATGGACAAGGCGGGATATATATTAACCAACAAACACGTGGTTAACGGGGCTTTCGCCGCCAGAGTCATTACCAGCGATCGGCGCATTTACGAGGTGGATGAGATCTGGGAGGATGACATCACTGACCTGGCAGTAGTGAAGGTCACCGCCCAAAACCTGACGCCCGCTGTCTTCGGAGATCCCGCCGGGATGAAAGTCGGCGATACGGTTATTGCTATAGGTTACCCGTTGGGGATGTCGCCCGCCGAAGGCGGCGCCAACGCCACCGCCGGGATCCTGTCCAACCTGAGCCGGTTTTTCTGGATCGACAACACACCGTATTATGACCTTATGGAGTTTGATGCCGCCATCAATCCGGGCAATTCGGGCGGCGCTTTGATCAACCTTAAAGGCGAACTTGTCGGCATCAACAGCGCCGGCCTGGATACCGCTCAAGGCATTAATTATGCCATCAACGTCGCAACCGCCAAACATGTATACAACGATCTGGTTCAAGGTGAGATTGGTCATCACCCGTACCTGGGGATAATGATTGATGACAATATCCAGGTGATTCCCGGTGAACCTTTCGCTGCCGCGTTGGTCGGTGCGGAGATTCTCGATCTGGATCTTCTAGGTCCAGCGGCTAAGTCAGGCTTGAGGCCGTTTGATGTGATTATCAAATTCAACGGGCAGACTGTTTCCTCTGCCTCAGACGTCATCCGTTTTCTCTGGCGGCTGGACGTGAACGAAAGAGTCACAATTGTGGTAAAAAGAGGAACAGGGGAGCTCACTTTTGAGTTCAACGCTCCTAAGAGGCCTTTTAGTTCCAGGTTCATTTAATTGGCACAAGACAGCAGGTGAATAAAGACAGAAAGCCTGGATTCGTGCTTCCTGCTTTGCCACAGCCGGGGTCATCACCTATAATTACCTCACGATAAGAGGTAACTGATGACTTCACGACTTGACTCTATTACTAGGGAACGCCTTGACAAGCTGTCCCGCCTTAAACAATTGGGCATCGAGGCTTACCCCAACACTTTCCGCCGCAGCCATTCCTGTCTGGAAGCCGTAAAAATCCTCGAGGCTTCAGAAAAAGCCGGATCTGATGCCCCGGAGGTGACCGTGGCCGGCCGCCTGGTGTCCCGCCGCGGCATGGGTAAGATAAATTTCCTGGATATCCGCGACGGTTCCGGTAAGATCCAAATCTTATGCGGCAAGGATCACGTCAAAGAAGGCTGGGACATACTTGCCGCTCTTGACATCGGTGATTTCATCGGAGTTACCGGTAAACTGCTGCGAACCCGGTCCGGTGAACCTACTGTTGGCGCCGTTAAACTGACCCTGCTTACCAAATCGTTACAACCGCTGCCTGAAAAATGGCACGGCCTGCAAGACACTGAGACCCGTTACCGCCAGCGCTACCTTGACCTCATCTCCAATCCAGATGTTCGGGAGACATTCCGCGCGCGCGCCCTAATCATCTCCGGTATCCGCCGCTATCTTGACAGCCATAACTTCCTCGAGGTCGAGACGCCGGTGCTCCAGCCTGCCGCTGGCGGCGCCGCGGCCCGCCCGTTCATCACCCACCATAACGCTCTCGACCGCGATTTCTACCTCCGAATCGCCCTTGAACTGCATCTTAAGCGCCTCATCGTCGGCGGCTTCGACGGCGTCTACGAGATCGGCCGTATTTTCCGTAATGAGGGCATCTCCTTCAAGCACAACCCGGAATTCACGATGCTGGAATGCTACCAGGCTTACGCAGACTACCGGGACGTCATGCAGACAGTTGAGAACATGGTCTCCGGCATCGTAAAAGATATCACGGGCGGCTATACCGTCAAGTTCGGCGAAAACACCCTCGACTTTAATCCGCCCTGGCCGAGGATTGATTTCCGCAGCGAACTGCTCAAGCGTTCGGGCGTCGACTTCCTGGCTTACGACGGCATTGAGCCACTGCGGCAAAAGATGCGTGAACTCGGCATCGCAGTTGACCCCAAGAAGGACAAGGGCAAGCTGCTCGATGAATTGCTATCTACTTTTGTCGAGCCGAACCTGACCCAACCGTGTTTCCTCGTTGATTATCCTATTGAGATGTCGCCGTTGGCTAAGACCAGGCCTGACGAGCCAAGGGTCGTCGAGCGCTTCGAGGCCTTCGCCGCTGGCATGGAGATCGCCAATGCCTTCTCCGAACTCAACGACCCACTGGAACAGGAACGGCGTTTCAAACTCCAAATACTCTACCGCAACACCCAAGCCCAGCTTGCGCTCCTGACCGCCGAGCTTATCGAAGAGATGCAAAACCAGGTGACCGGGTTGACCCACATCGACCCGGTAAAGGTAGCCGGCTTGGCTGCCCGCGCCGGCGCCCTGGGCACCGAAATCGAGACCCAGGCGACAGACAATCCATCTCTCAAGAAAATGATGAGCACCTTCCGAGAGCATATCCACGAGATCGAGCACAAGTCCGGATCACTGAGCGAAAAAAACGTTGCCGCCTTCGCTGAAAACCTGGCCGCAGACATGGACGAGATCCGCCGGGGCCGCGGCGACGAGGAGGAAGAAACCATCGACGAGGACTTCATCACCGCTCTTGAATATGGAATGCCGCCTACCGGCGGCCTGGGCATCGGCATCGATCGGCTTACCATGGTCATCACCAATAACCAGAGCATCCGCGAGGTCATTTTCTTCCCGGCTCTCAAAGACAAGGAGTAATCCATGATTGACCTTAAACTCATCCGCGACAATCCAGACCTGGTGCGCCGCGCCGTCGACAGCCGCCAGTCGAAGGCTCCTGTCGATGAGATTTTAGAGACCGACAAGCTGCGCCGGGAGAAGACGGCCGAACTTGACGAGTTGCGGCGCCAGCGTAAGGAGCAGTCCAAGCAGCGGCCACCGGACCCCGAAGCCGGCCGCGCCCTCCGGGAAAAGATCTCCGAATTGGAAGAGGTTTTAAGGACACTTGACGAACAGCTCCAGAGTTACCTCCTTCAGGTGCCCAACATCCCTCAAGCCAGCACGCCGTTAGGCACCAGCGAGGACGACAATATCGTACTGCGTCACTGCGGCAACATCCGGGAATTCGACTTCGAGGTCAAGCCCCATTGGGAACTGGGTGAAAGCCTGGGCATGATTGACTTCGACCGCGGCGTGAAACTTTCCGGCACCCGCTTCTATGTCCTCAAAGAACTCGGTGCCAGGCTGCAGCGGTCGCTCATTTCTCTCTTCCTGGACCTGCACACCCGGAAACACGGCTATAAGGAAATGTACCTGCCTTTCCTGGTAAAAAAGGAGGTATTATACGGCTCCGGCAACTTACCGAAGTTCGCCGACAATCTTTACCGTGACGCCGTAGACGATCTATGGCTGGTACCCACCGCCGAGGTGCCGCTGACCGGCCTGCACAGCGGGGAAATTTTGTCTAACGACCAGCTGCCTATCAACTACTGCGCCTATACCGCCTGCTTCCGGCGAGAAAAGATGAGCGCCGGCAAGGATACCCGCGGTATCAAGCGCGGGCACCAGTTTGATAAAGTGGAGCTCTACAAGTTCACCGAGCCCGAGAAGTCCAACGAGGAATTGGAAAAACTGTTAGACGACGCCGAGGACATCGCCCGGACGCTGGGTCTCCCCTACCGTATCAAGCAGCTTTGCACTGCCGACATCGGCTTTGCCTCATCCAGAAGCTACGACATTGAAATCTGGGCGCCGGGCATCAAAGAATGGCTGGAGGTATCATCCTGCTCCAACTGCTGGGACTTCCAGGCGCGGCGGGCTAACATCCGATATCGCCGGGCATCAGATGGCAAGGTGGACTATGTCCACACCTTGAATGGCTCCGGCCTGGCGTTGCCGCGGGTTCTTATCGCTGTCATGGAAAATTACCAGCAGGCCGACGGATCAATCATTATCCCCGAGGTGCTGCAATCGTATATGGGTGTCGATGTAATTCAGCAGCCCGGATAAACTTGAGGAGCCCCTTTCTGGATCTCCTCAAATACACGATCCCTATTTTACTTTCTTTTCCAGTTCATCAACCTTCTTTTTCATCTGCCAATCGATGAAAGAATGAACCACAGCCCATCCCACCAGGAAGACCACGACCCATTGCTCCCAAGAATCCATTTTTTACCTCCGAATTAATCGTTAGAAGGATTATAGGAGCGCCGTAAAACCCTGTCAAAGGATTCACGTTTCACCTCTACTGGGGGCTCTTGTCTTTTCCGGCTCGGTTATCGAGAAAGTCCTTCGCACCTTGAACGGCGAGCGCCATCAGTTCGAACAGATTCGGCTGCAGCCCAATGGTTTCCAGCGCTTGCTTCGGAAGAAAAATGTCTGATGACGACAGCAGATTGCCTGCCATCAGATGATTCAGTGCCGCAGCCTCTTTCATCATATAGCCGTATTTCTTTAAAACGGCTTTTGAGTAGTCATCCTCTGAGTCCCAGTTTTCGACCAACAGCTTAGCGGAGGTCATCGCCGGTATGATTCCAGCCGCAGTTACCGGGTCCACCAGGCCGATGGCCTCGCCAATTCCCCAAATTCTGCCTTGAACGAAGGGGTAAGCCGGCCCGTGACAACGTATTTCCCCCCGGCAACTGCAGACAGCGCGATCTTGAGCTATCCCCCCGGTGATGCATTTGAGTGCTTGCCTGGCAGCATCAAACCCGAATGGAGATAGCGACCCCGCATGAACTTCGCCGCTTCCGGCCGGAAACAACCATGAGTATCCGCCATGGGGATTCAGTACTGCGGTCGGTGTTTGAGGAGTTTTGGCCTTGAGTCTTATCTGGACGGCATAGACAACCGGGCACAACTCCACTGCGGGCAGGAAGGCGCGCTTGTATCCGGTGGCATCGATGACCCTGTCGAAATCACCGGGATTCATTGTTTCGGGCTCATGGAACGGGACACTGCCTGTCAAATCGCGGATAAAAGCTGGTTTATCGATGATCGCCAGATCCGCTTTGAGCCGTCGTCCGTTCACCAGAACATGGTGATACTTCCCGAGGAAGTATTTGTCAGCAGTCAAACCGACCCCACCGCAGAGCGCTTCAAATAATGGCCGGGACAGCCCCCAGGCGCAGCCCTTCAACCCGCATGCATTCGCTGAAGGCCAGTCAAAAAGTGTGACCTGGCTTTGCGGCCGCCGCTGCCTCAGTAACCGTAAAAGGTAGCTCCCGCCGCTGCCGCAACCCATAATAGCTATCCGTTCAGTCACAGAATTAGCCAGATTCTCATCGATCATCATGGTGCCGGCGACGAAGAGTCGCCCCTGGCTAATGCAAGAGTTCCGAGAACCTTGAAGACCATCACGCCTACCGAGTAGTGGCAGTCAGCAGCGGCTACCAGCGTATGTTTATGTTCAAGGTTTTCAGCCAGCGGCCAGTCGCGACAGGTACGAGGCCGGATGCTGTAGATTGAGCAGCGACCGGTGCGTTGATTCCACCAGCGGCAGGGGTTCGCTTGTTTCATGAACCATTGGCCAGCCCGAAGATCAAAAAGGTCTTCTTTCTTCAGTTTAAGTTTCCGGCTGATCCGATCAACGTCATCCGGGAAAACATGGATGCTCTTGGTCTGCGCGCAACACCAGCCGCATCCGAGACAGGCTGAAGCCAGGCGCTTCATTAACCCGTGAGATTCTACGCCGACAATGTCGACGATCGAGATGACGCGCCGGAGTTCATGGTCCGGAATATCGCCTACAACCGCATTATGTCGCGTCCGAAGCACTTCAAGAATCTGCGAGATATAAAAATCATAGCTCAGCCCCGTGCTGCGGCTCTTTATCCCTGCGAGCCGTTCCATAGCTTCGAGATCATCGGGCTTAAATACCTTCGATAAAAGTTCGATCATGGCTATTTGTTTTTCATATTCAACCGCGGAAACCGGACACATTGGAATCGCTTGATTTAAATCTCCCTGCCTACCGCTGCGGCAACCGCCCGCAGTTCCTCCATGAGGCGGCTGAAATCAGAAGGCGTCAAGGACTGCAATCCGTCTACTAACGCCTCCTTGGGGTTTGGGTGCACTTCTATCAACAAACCGTCGGCTCCAGCCGCCACCGCCGCCTTTGCCATCGCCGGCACCAGGGCATAGTGGCCAGCGGCATGGCTTGGATCTACAACGACGGGCAAGTGACTGAAGCGTTTGATAACTGGGATTGCGGAAATATCCAGGGAAAAACGAGTGCTGGTCTCATAAGTGCGGATGCCGCGTTCGCACAGAATGACCTGATCGTTGCCGCCGGCCAGCAGATAGTCCGCCGCCGTCAACCACTCATCAATGGTGGATGACAATCCGCGCTTGAGAAGCACCGGCTTTTTTTGCCTGCCGACAGCGGTAAGCAAGGCATAATTCTGCATATTTCTGGCACCGATCTGCAAGATATCGACGCTTTCAGAAATATTCTCAACATCCCGCGGATCGACTACCTCGGAGATCACCGGCATACCGAATTCGGTCTTAGCCTTGGCCAGCAGCTCCAGACCGGTCTTTTCCAGCCCCTGGAAACTGAAAGGCGAAGTCCGAGGCTTATAGGCGCCGCCGCGCAACACGGTTGCTCCGGCTTTCTTGACGATTCTGGCGGCCTCAAAAAGCTGGGCTTCGCTTTCGACGGCGCAAGGGCCAGCCATCACCACCAGCTTCCGACCGCCGATCTCGACGTTTGCGGATTTGACCACTGTCGGAAAAGGCTTGAATTCCCGGGCGGCCAATTTGTAAGGCTTCATAATCCGGGTGACTGACTCAACCTCAGGCAGAACGGCAAATAGGTCCGGCGACAATTGACCGGTATTACTGCCGAGAAGGGCAACCACTGTTTTATCGGTGCCAAGATTGAGTTGTACGCCTAACCCCAGCGATTTCGCCCTGGCTACAACCCCGTCAACCGATTCCCGGGCAGCGCCTTTCCTCATTTCGACAATCATTTCATTCTCCCGTTAGCGACCTATTTCGGCCTTGAAAAGCAAAAGGCCCCCGGCGATGGATGCTTCCGGAGGCCTTAATTCGATAAAGTATGTACGGCTCATTTTCGAGCCGGCAACCCGTAATGCTAGCGGCGGGTGGTGACGCGCCGGGCAGCCTTTATGGCCGCGCGGCGGGTTGCGGTTTCTTTCCGCTTGCGGCGGGTCAGCGGCTTTTCAAAACGGGAGCGGCGGCGGGCTTCGCGGATGACACCATCAAGCTGCACTTTGCGGTTAAAGCGCTTGAGCATCCCTTCGAAGCTTTCATTATACTCGGGTCTAACTTCTGTCAAGAAAATCACCCCTTCCCGTCTGGAATAACAGATGCGCGATTAGCTATTGTGGGCTATAGGAGATTTTGTGTCAAGTCCGTTTAACCGAGCCGCCGCAGCGAGATTCACACTTGCGTCGGAAATGAAAAAGTGTGACAACCTGCCCTTTCGGCCAGTACTAATCTCAACTCTTGGCTGTTAACTTATCACCTGGCCGATGTTATAGTCATGTGGATAAACAGGGAAAGAAGGATCCGGATGATCACAAGGTTCCCCGCGGACCTGGCGCGGTCTTATCTTGAGGCACTTTGCGCTGTGAAACCCAATCGCCGCACCGGGTCTCCCGGGAACAAGTCAGCCACCGACTTTGTAGCCTCCCTTTTCAAACAATGGGGATATGAAATAGATACTACGCCATTTGATTGCCTGGACTACGAAAGTGGGGCAGCGACGCTTACAAACGCTACCTCCTTTTTCCCGGTGACGATCAGCCCATTTTCTCCCGGCATCAACGTCATCGCGCCACTTGCCGTCGTTTCGACAGTGAAGGAACTGGCCGCGTGCGATTGTACCGGCAGACTGGTGCTCCTTAAAGGCGAGATCGCCGCCGAGCCCCTGATGCCTAAAAACTTCGCTTTTTACAATCCTGAGCAGCATCAGCAGATCTATGCCCTGCTCGAAGCTAAGCAACCGGCTGCAATCATCACCACTACAACCGGTTCCCTATCCACCGCTGGCGCCGTTTATCCATTCCCGATGATAGAGGATGGCGATTTTGATATCCCGTCAGTCTACTGTACCGAACCGATCGGCAATGCCATCGCCGCTTCAGGATCGCCGCTGCGTCTGGTCGTCGAAGCGCGGCGCATACCGGCGCAGGCTGCTAACGTCGTTGCCCGCAAGAACTCCCGCGCAGCCGGCAAAATAACCGTCTGCGCCCATCTCGACGCTAAAGAAGGAACTCCCGGAGCTTTGGATAATGCTTCGGGTATCGCCGTCATCCTGCTCCTCGGCGAGATGCTGGCGGATTATGAGGGAGGTTTCGGTATTGAATTTGTCGCCGTCAACGGTGAAGATTATTACTCCGCCGGGGGTGAGATGGACTATCTGCGCAGGTACGGCGATTCGATCCAAGAGGTCGCCCTAGCCGTAAATATCGACGGCGCCGGTTATCGACAGGGTAAAACAGCGTTTTCAGCCTATGGTCTTCCTCCTGATTTAGAAACAGAGGTCAGGTTGATCTTCAAACGGTTTGACGGGTTGATCGAAGGCCCGCCATGGTACCAGGGCGATCATATGATCTTCGTTCAGGCCGGACGGCCCGCGCTGGCCTTTACCTCGGAAAAAGCTACGGACCTGCTGTCGACAGTTACCCACTCCGCTGCCGACACACCGGATGAAGTGGATTGTTGTAAACTTGTCGAGATCGCCCAGTCGCTGGGAAGCCTGATCAGGCACTTATCGACGCGGCCGGAGACAATTAATTGTATTGAAATATCAGAAGTCCAGGAATAGACTATATTCGGATAGTTTAGGAGGTCAATACCATGGTCGAAAACCTAGCACAGTACCCTGCCAGCCTGCGCATCGATTATCCGGACAAACCCAGAGACAAGGCGAGTGTGGCTTTCCGTATCTTTATGGCGATACCCATCGCGATCATTCTGAGTATGATCAGCGGCGGGGTTAACCAGTACACAGTCGATAAAATCACTTATTCCTGGGGCGGTACCGGGGGTATCGTAGTCCTGGCCGTTGCCGCCATGGTCCTTTTCCGGCAGAAATACCCCAGGTGGTGGTATGACTGGAACCTGGCATTAACCCGGTTCAGTACCCGTGTGGGTGCTTATTTCGCGTTGCTGCGCGATGAATACCCCTCAACCGATGAAGAACAATCGGTTCACCTGGAGGTTGCTTACCCGGATGCGAAGAAAGACCTTGTTCGCTGGATGCCGTTGGTCAAATGGTTTCTGGCAATCCCGCATTACGTGGTGCTGGCCTTCCTCAGCATAGCCGCGGTTGTTTGTACCATCATCGCCTGGTTTGCCATCCTTTTTACGGGCAAGCACCCGAGGGGATTATTTGATTTCGTCGTAGGTGTCATGCGCTGGGGAGTTCGGGTGTCAGCCTATGCCGTGTTGCTCACCACCGACCGTTACCCTCCATTCAGTTTAGATTCGTAGAGACATCAGGAATCAGACGCGAGGGCGATGGTGAACATCGCCCTCGCGTCATGTTGCCGTGTTGTTAATCGTCGGAGGTTGACCTAATCCCAGCAATCAGTCACTATTAATAGGGTTAACCGTTTTTTAAGACATCGGTCCAGTTAATCAGGAAGGGCGAATGATTTTGAACGTAGTCCTGCGGTTTTTCAGTTCGGTCAGGGTCGCTCTATGGATCATTCTGCTCCTGGCAATCGTCAGCCTGTCCGGAACGCTATTACGTCAAATGCCCCCGGTAGTGGCGGCAGATCCGGAGTTGGTACAGTTATGGCTGGAACAGGTTGCCCGTCCTGCATACGGCGGTCTAACCGGTGTCTTCGATGTCCTAGGGTTATTCGATGTGTTCCATTCCCCGCTGTTCATCATTCTTGGCAGTCTGCTTATTGTCAGTATCACTGTATGCTCCCTGAAAAGGTGGCCCAGCCTGATCAAGATTTCCCGAGGCGTAGACAATGGAGACGCTCTCCGTTTGCTGGATAAAGGTCACGCCACCAGGGCTACCAGCCGCCTTTCAGCCGGAGACGGCGTTGCCGCCATTGAGCAGTTTTTCACCAAGAGAAACTATCGGCTGCGGCGCCAGTCAACCGGTGAGGTGGAACTGTTCCTGGCGGACAAAAACCGATTCGCCCCTTGGGGAACCTACGCCATCCATTTGAGCCTGATACTTTTGATTGCGGGTTATCTTGTCGGAAGTTATTCGGGATACTCCAACAATTCTTTCATCGTTGCCGAAGGAGAGACCCGGGACATCGGCGCCCCGTACGGCATCTCCGTTCACCTTGAATCCTTCGAGGATGAATACTACGCAACTGGAGCGCCCAAGGATTACAGGGCTCAGGTCCAGCTGCTGTCCGCTGGAGCTGTGATTAAGGAAGGATTGATCCGTGTCAATTATCCCATGGAATACGGCGGCCTCCGGATATACCAGTCATTCTTCGGGTCAGCGGTAAGGATCAAGGTCGCCAATTCTTCGTCGGGCGCTGAGGTTTTCAACGGCTCCATCGCATTGGCTGACGGCTTCACTGCGGAGGGGTATCAACGGTTTTCAGGTACCCTCGACCTCAATGCTCAAAACCTGTTTGTTTACCTGATTGCCCCCGCCGCCGGCGTCGACCCGGTGATTCCGGCTGACAGCATCCGCCTCGAGTTCTACGATGGGGAACAACCGGAAGGTCAGTTTATCGATTTTATAAATATCCCGATCGGCCAGAATTCTGAATTCCAGGGACTGGTTTTCTCCCCCGAAGAGATGACCCAGTTTTCGGGGTTCCAACTGCGGGAGGACCCAGGGTTAGGGCTGGTCTGGGCATCACTCGCCCTATTCATGCTCGGTCTGACCTCGGTATTCTATTTCCCCCACCGCCAGATAATTGTTTCCATACGGCCCGACACCAAGGGCAGCAAGATTAGTTTTACAACCCTGGGCAAGAAAAACCAGGCTGCCATCGAAGAAATGGAAGCCTTTGGCAGCGCTGTCGCGGCCACTGGGCAGATAGCACCGAAAAAACCAGGAAAGGAAAACATGAACTAATGCAGGCGATCTTCTTCTGGGGCAGTTTAGTGGCACTTAGTCTGATCTTCTTTTTACTGGTCGCCTATTTTCTAACCCTGCGCAGCAATAAGGGGATGGAAGCCGGCGTCACGCTGCGGCAAACGATGATGGGAATGCTGGTGCTTTCCTTCATCCTCCTGAGCGGCTTAATCATCACAAGGTGGATAGACACCGGGCACGGGCCATTTACCAGCATGTGGGAATTTGCCGTAGCTTTTGCCTGGGGAATTATAGGCCTTGGGCTGTTATACTGGATGCGCTATCGTCTGATGCTGGTCACCGGCGCGTCCGCGGTTGTTGCCCTCGCGCTAATCGGCTTTGGAGCCTACCTATTTGCCACCGGCGAGTTTGACCCATCAGCCCCTTCTGACCTGGTGCCGGCACTGCAGCAAAGCTTCCTTTTATCAACCCATGTGGCGGCTGCGGCCCTGTCCTACGGCGCTTTTGCTATCGGCTTTGTGGCTTCAATCATGTTCCTGTCCCAACGGAAACAGGCTAAACCCTGGATGCCGGCGCCTGAGACACTGGACCGCCTCAGTTATCATACGGTCATCGTCGGATTTCCCCTGCTTACCCTGGTTATCATTCTCGGCGCCATCTGGGCAGAGTATTCCTGGGGCCGCTATTGGTCATGGGATCCTAAAGAAACGGCGGCGCTGGTCACCTGGTTTTTTTACGCCGCCTACCTGCACACACGCGTGATCAAGGGCTGGCAGGGTGCGCGTTCGGCGTGGTTACTGGTCATCGCTTTCCTGGCGGTGATCTTTACGTTTTTCGGAAATTACTTTTTTGAAGGCTTGCATGCCTTTGAAGTGGTATAGCCTGAAGTCCTGTTTGGAAGCCGAGAACAGCTTGATCAGTGTTTCAACCGATTAATGGTCGCGTGCACCTTGGCGATGCAACGGTCCATAACCACCGGCAATCCGGCTTGCCGCGCTCTGGCGGCAGCCTCTTCATTGACCACGCCCTCCTGCAGCCACAGAGCTCCAGCCCCGGCCTTGATGGCTTCTTCGATGGTCGGCATAACTTTATCCGGAGCGCGAAAGACGTTGACAATGTCGATCTTATCCGGTACTGAATTCAAGTCAGGGTAGCTTTTTCGTCCCAGAACAGATTCGACAGTTGGATTGATGGGGATCACCCGGTAACCGCTGGCTATCAGGTAGCCCATAACCGCATTGGAATGGCGTTGTGGATCCGGTGATGCCCCGACGACGGCGATCGTCCGGGATTTGGCCAACAGTTCCTTTTCTATCCGCGGTATTCTGGACACTTTGTGTTCCTTTGCCTAGTAAAAATCGGTTTATGATACCGCCTGCAAGCGCTGACCTCAAGTAAAATCATCAAATAACTGGCCAACGGATGATGGGTCGATGGGTTGTTTCACCAGGAGTTCATGCCCGCTGATACCGACGTAATCCTCGAAAACCGGGCGTTCGTGACGGTAAATGACGCCGATAGGGATCCGGTCACCCCATTCCGAAGCCTTTTCAAATGCCGCCGCCCGGTTGCCCGGGTCATATTTCCCATCCTGGTCAACTTTATAGATGCGCTCCCGGTACCATTGAAAGGTATTCTTTTTGTTGAAACTTATACAGGGCTGCAGGATTTCAATCAGCGCGAATCCTTCATGTTTTACCGCCTGGGCTATCAGACCCGCAAGGTGATCAATATCCCCGGCAAAGCCCCGGCCAACAAACGAACAATCACAAGCCACTGCAAGTGCCAGCGGTCTCAACGCGGTCCAGGCGCCATCCGGATTGAGCTTCGTGGTGAAACCCAAATCAGTCGTTGGCGAAGCTTGCCCTTTGGTCAACCCATACACCTGATTGTTGTGAACCAGGTAGGTCAGATTGGAGTTCCGGTTCATAGCGTGGATGAAGTGATTGCCGCCCTCCCCGTACCCGTCACCGTCACCGGAAATGGCAATAACAGCTAATCCGCGGTTCGCCAGCTTGGCCGCCGTTGCGGCAGGCAGCGGGCGGCCGTGAAGCCCATTCAAAACATTGGCCCTGGTATAATGCGGAAGTTTACCGGCTTGACCTATCCCGGACACCAGCAGCACCTGGTGGGGCGGCATCTCCAAATCAACCAGCGCTTTATCCAGCGAGCGTAAAATACCAAAATTGCCGCATCCGGGACACCAGGCGCTGTTAGACGCGGAGGCATAATCATCAAGCTCGACTCTTGGTCCCGTTTTCACCCTAAGCCCCCCCTTCTAAAGCAGCAACGATTTCATTTGCAGTGAAGGGCCGTCCGTCGTACTTTCGAACATGGCCGTCAGCTGAAACACCGGTCTCGGCACGGATGAGATTTTCGAGCTGCCCGGTAAAATTCGCCTCGACGACGATGTTCTTGACCCCTCCGGCCAGAGTCCGGGCGAAAGCCCTGACAGGGAAAGGCCAGAGTTCTTTCAGGTGGGTTACTTGCGCCTTGATGCCCCGTTGTTCCAACAATCGAGCCGCCTCGGCGACCGCACCATAGGTTGACCCCCAGCAGATCAGGTTGTAAACAGGGTTCTGACGACGGATGACAGCCGGTCCGGCGATCCGGCGGGAAAGCCCGCCGTTTTTACGCATTCGTTTGTCCATCATCTTTCGGCGTGTCTTCCCGTCTTCGATAATGTGACCCTCTTCATTGTGTTCGTCGGAATCGGCTACCACCAAGGCTCTGCCCTGACCTGGAAAAGCCCGCGGCGAGATTCCGGTTCTGGTATAAGCGTAACGCCTATATTCAACCGCTTCGGCCGCCTCGGCGTCAGACAAGACCGTTCCCCGGTCGATGACCACCTTCGCCAGATCGGGTTTTTTCATTGTGTAATAAGAGTTGCCCAGATCATGGTCGGTCAGGATGATGACCGGCGTCTGAAACGCCTCGGCCAAATTAAACGCCTTGACCGCCGCCCAAAAAGCTTCTTCGGCATTGCCCGGAGCAAGTATGGCTCGGGGGAATTCGCCGTGACCGGCATGCAGGGCAAAAAGCAGGTCCCCCTGCTCGGTTCGAGTTGGCAGCCCGATAGCCGGACCCGAACGCTGCCCCAAAACAACGACCAGGGGTGTCTCAGTCATACCGGCTAATGACAGGGTTTCAGTCATCAGGCAAAAGCCGCCTCCGGAGGTTGCTGTCATCGACCTGACGCCAGCATAAGCCGCCCCGACTGCCATATTTGCCGCTGAAATCTCATCTTCAGCCTGGACAACATGGAGGCCAAATTCACGTCCCCTGTCGGCTAAAAACTCCAAAATTGAGGTAGTCGGCGTCATCGGGTACCCGGCAACGAATTTACAGCCCGCCGCCAGGACGCCGAGCGCCAGGGCTTCATGACCAGAAATTAGCATCTTTCCTGATGGCCCGCTTGGTTTGAGACGAAGCTTGAATCCTTTCGGGCGATGCTGTTGAGCAAAACCATAACCAGCTCGCCCGGCATCCACATTAGCCTGAACAACCTTTTCACCTTTGCGTCCGTATTCCCCTCGCAACACTGTTTCAAAAAGGCCGAAATCATAGTCCAATAAGCCCAAGATGCCGCCCGCGGCGACGGTATTGGTCATCAGGATATTGCCGGAGACACTGACTGCAATTTTTTCAAAAGGGATGTCAAGCATAGGCTGGGCAGAGTTCTCTGGAACACCGGTTTTCGAAATTTCACTGACAATAATACCCTGGTTGGGAACTTTTTTTTCATGGAGCTTGATGGTATCCTCGTTTAATGCCACCAGGATATCAATTGGAGCCAAGGCTGCCGCAACAGGCCGTCGGCTGACCCGTACGCGGGAAAAGGAATGTCCCCCGCGGATTCTGGACTCAAAATCCTGATCGGCAAAAATCTCGTACCCGCCGCGCAGCAGCGTTTTAGCCAACACACTGCCTACGGATTGGACGCCTTGACCGGCTTCCCCTCCAACCATGATATTCAAATCAACCACAGGTACGGCCTCCTGAAAAGATCAAGCTACGATCATTCGCGCCCAGATAACTGAAAGATCCTGTCAGCTAAAACATTCATAACTTAACGAACATGTCTTTGGTAGCTCCGCAAACCGGGCATACCCACGAGTCCGGCAAATCATCAAAAGGGGTGCCGGGCTTGACGCCGCCGTCAATATCGCCTTTCGCGGGATCGTAGATATAATTGCAGATGGTGCACCGGTATTTGGTCATTGTGTTTTCCTCCTCTTTTCAGAATAAAGCTCCGGAAAGCTTATGTCAAAACATCTGTGTACCGATAATATAAAAGACATTATTATCTTTCTTATTTATTTATATTGATTTTATCGAATTCGGAGTTCAATTGAAGAACCGAATGCGCCGTTTTTTAACATTCTTTAAAATATTCCAGGAAAATAGAATTAAAATACCAGATCGTAATACTACTGAATGCGCTTTACAATAGGTTAGATTATAGTTATACTGAAATATTAACGTAATAAAAGGAGATATTCTTAAGTGACTGAAGCCAGGGTTTTCATCGATCTCAAAGAAGGTGTTATTGAATTGGAAGGTCCGATTGCTTTTGTAGAAAAATATATTGCCAAATACGCTCCAGCCGCTGCGGCAGAAAGTGTCCCCGAAACTCCCCGCAAACGTGGGCGGCCAGCAAAAAAAGGTGCGGTACCGGTAACGAAGAAAAAGGTAAATGCCGACAAAATAATCAGCGCGATGATTGATAACGGATTCTTTTCTTCTCCCAAGGCTTTTGGAAGTATTAAAGCTGAGGCATTGAAAACAGCACCCGAACTCTCCGACGCCAAGATCAGGAAAGGCCTTAAAAACGCCGAGAACAAGCTTACCATCAGCGGTACCGGCCGTGGGACTAAATATATGTCCGTTAGTTCTGCCTAAATCAGTATCGTTGTCCATATAGAAACGCCCGGGTGCCAACCCGGGCGTTTCTATAACAACTTCACGGACTTCATTCTATTAGGATGCGCGCGTCAACAACCGTATAGCTCTTCCCCGCAGTGAATGCCCTGATGGGATTGAGATCGAGTTCCTTGATCCTGGGTAAATCCTCCGCCATGGCCGAAAGCCGCAGCAGCAGTTCCTCGACAGCCGGGACGTCGGCTGGCGGCTCGCCGCGGAAGCCCTCAAGCAGCTTGAATGCCCTGACCGAACGCACCATCTCCTGCGCGTCTTTATCGGTCAATGGTTGGATCCGGAGAGTACGGTCCTCGAATAACTCGGTATATATGCCGCCCAGGCCAAAGAGGATAAGCGGTCCGAAAGTCTCATCGCGAGTAATCCCGGCGATGAGTTCCACACCTTCGCCGGCCATTTTCTGGACGGTTACGCCTCGTACCTCGGCAGCGCGGCCGACGGCTGCCAGCCGGCCCAACATACGGTGATAGGCTGCCCTCAACTCTTCCGACGAGCCGATGTCTAAAGCCACCCCTCCGACCTCGGTTTTATGGACGATCGTCGCCGAGTCCAGTTTCAACGCTACCGGGTAGCCGATGTCCTCGGCCGCGCCGATGGCCGCATCAAGGTCTTCAGCGAACCGTAACGCCATTGACTTGATGCCGTAAGCTGTCAGTAAGGCAAACACGGATTTTGCCGGCAGCCAGCCATCTCCGGCTGATTCGACGATGCGCCTCGCTTTGCCGCGGTCGATACCTGGCAAATTAACCAACCTGCCAGCAGGTTGATTCCTTATCAGGCCATAGTCCCGCGCCCTGGCCAGGGCGTAGACTGCCGCCTCAGGGAAAGAAAAGGACGGCACGCCGGCCGCTCCAGGCGGCATAATAGTGCCTGGTACACAGCCGCGCTTACCCATGAAAGAGGCCAGGAGCGGCTTGCCGCGCCGCCGGAACTCAGGCTCCATCTCCCGGATGACCGCCGCCACGTCCTCCGGACAAGCGAAAACCGGCGGGATGAAAATAACAATGACAGCGTCGATATTGTTATCTGCAGCCAGCAGGCGCAAGGCGCCCTGATATTCCGGCGCGCCGACATCGGTGATATCGATCGGGTTGCCTAACGAGGCGCGTGCCGGTAAAAGCGCCTTAAGCCCTTGGAGTGTTTTTTCGGCAAGAGAGGGCAGTTCCAGGCCAGCTGCGGCGCAGGCATCGGCGGTTAACGCGCCTGGACCTCCGCCGTTAGTCAATACCGCTACTCTGGAGCCTCGGGGTATCGGCTGCCGGGACAGGATATCGGCGACGTCGAAAAGACGCTCCAGGTTGTCAACTCTCAGAATCCCCCCCTGGGCGAACAGCGCGTCGACGGCCACATCAACCGTGGCCAAAGCGCCGGTATGAGAGGCAGCGGCCCGGGAGCCGGCTGATGAGCGACCGGATTTCAATGCGATTATTGGTTTGTTCGGCGAGATCGACCGGGCAAGGCGGATAAAATTTTTTGGATTGCCGAAAGCTTCGAGATAGAGCATGATCGCCGACGTGCCGGGGTCATCACGCCAGTATTCAAGGAGATCGTTGGAAGAAACATCTGCCCGGTTGCCGACGCTGGCGAAGTTGGAAAGCCCGATGCCAAGATTGGACGCGTATTCCAATATTACTAAGCCCAGGGCGCCGCTGTCGGTTGCCATGGCGATTTTACCTTGAGGCGGGAAGACATGGCTGAAGGTAGCGTTCAAATTCACCGATGGGTCGGTGTTCATCACGCCCATGCAATTAGGTCCGACCAGCTTCATCCCGTAATGCCGGCAGATTAAAGTGAGTTTCTCCTGGAGTTCGATGCCTTCGACGCCGCTCTCAGCAAAACCGGCGGAAATGACGATGACCGCTTTAACACCTTTTCGCCCGCACCCTTCTACCATCGGCAACACCGTCTCGGCCGGAACGACAATCACCGCCAGATCGACCGGCTCCGGTATGTCCAAGACCGAAGAATATGTCTTGACCCCAGAAATGGCATCAGCTTTGGGGTTGACAGGAATGACCGGTCCTCGGAACGAGGAGTCCAGCAAATTGGTAAAAATTTTATGCCCGATTGAGCCCTCTCTCCGAGAGGCGCCGATGACCGCCACTGACCTCGGTTTAAAGACCCCATCTAACGGATTCGTTGGTTTACTCGCTTTAACGGGGTTTGAATCCATAGTTCAAAAATACCTTCAATACCCTATTGAAAGACAACCTTTAATGTCAAAATCTCAAAGGGGGTGAAGGAAATCGTCACTGCCCCTTCGACGATGGCTACTTCTGATTCCTTTTCTTCGAGCAGGTTTACTTTCCAAACCTGACTCGGTTGAGGGAACAACCGTCCAGGTGGCTCGGCTCCGGCATTAACCTTATTGAAGAATTGAATCGCCGCTTCGGTCGCCTGACCTCTGGTCTCATACAGTCGGAGTACTATTCCGCTACCATCCTCGGCTCTTTTACATGCTGCCAGGATGATGCTGGAAGGTGCGATATTGATGAAAGAAAATGAATCGGAGAAGAGACTGCCATCTGCTTTTTCCGGGCGGATTTGAAAGGCTTGAAGGTTGCTGTTCACTTCAAATCCTTGCAGGTAGGATTGGGCGTCCCTCCAGTCTCCTTTGTGAGGGTAAAGGGAATACTCAAAAACGTGTTGTTTGAATTCCTGCGCGTCCGGTGTCGGTACCGCCGGCCCTGTCGCCCCATCGGAGGAAAGCATCAGAATACTCCGGAGTAAGGTGAGGTATATCGCCCCGTTTTTAATCTCATGGGACGGTAGACCCTGATTGATCAAAGTTATACCGTATTCCTTGTCGGAATAGTCTACCCAGTTAAGTGCCGGATAAATCCCGGATGGTTTCTCCACCCAGTCCCCTTCGGCTGGGGCAAGAGCCTGATCCGTAGGCCGGCTGAGAGCTCCGAACTGGATTTCCGAAGTATATTCAGGGGAACGGATATCTGTCGCAAACTTGAGCCTCAATTGAATTTGCGGGTGGCGGTTATCGACCCTGGTGACACAATCGATCCGCGGAAGATCGTGGTAGACCGTGATCGTCTTGGAAACAGAAAGGTAACTGTGGCGCCATAATACAGGCCGCAGCTTTTCCTGCAGTCTGTAGGGCCAAATCAGGGAATAGTAATCGCTTTCCAGCTTGATCACGCGGCGAAGCTTGGTCTTCTGAATCTCAAAATGCTTTAGTCTGAATTTACCGAAGGTGACGCCGGCTTCACTCTCCGTACGATATTCGCCCTGGAAATTCTGCCGGTGGTAGTACAGATCGCCTGTTTCTTCTTCTATTACCAGCTCATTGCCCCTCAGCAGATGCTTGCCATCAATGAACACATCAAGTAATCCGCTGCCGGGGTCAACTTCAAGACGGAAATATTTATTCTGAACGCAATTGCCCTTGGTGATCAAACGGTGGCCGTCGCTCGAAGCCGGCGTTGATCGCGGGCTGTGCCGGAGCAAACGATAGGTGCGAAAGCCGAAAGGCGGCACAGAGGCTATAAACCCGATTTTGACAGTGTGGAATGAATCATCGGAATAGCGCGTTGACTCGAGTATCTCAACCCCGATCTCATCGCTTCCGCTGCCGAGTCCGCCGATCCTCTTAACTTCTCCCGGATCAAAGCCCAACTCTGCCTCTACCCAATTGCGCACCTCCCATGAATGGGCATTGAGTACTAGAATATCGGCCGATTCAGCTAGATTCCCCTGGACCATTTCAATGAATCCAGATAGTATCTGCGCCAGATGACTCTGAA
The DNA here is from genome assembly GCF_001466665.1 of Dehalogenimonas alkenigignens. Taxonomy (NCBI): domain Bacteria; kingdom Bacillati; phylum Chloroflexota; class Dehalococcoidia; order Dehalococcoidales; family Dehalococcoidaceae; genus Dehalogenimonas; species Dehalogenimonas alkenigignens. The sequence continues at coordinate 1,580,639 of NZ_KQ758903.1, forward strand.
GGTAGCCGAAATTATGCTTGACTTCCTCATAAGCATCGTCCATCCCGGTGCCCGGCGCGACATCGTGGAACGCACCCCAAAGCACCTTTAACCAGTTGTCATTGAGTTCATCCGCGGGATAGGCCATGCCCAGCAGCCAGCCTAACGCCAGCCACTTCTCACACGCTAATATCATGTGCTCGTAATGCCGCAGGTTCTGTTTCAGCCATATCCGGGAGGAGGTGCAATGAGGAAAAACCCGGGAATATTTCCCCGAATAAAGCTCTCCTTGTCGGGTTTCCAATTGCAATGGAACGGACTTTTCAAGCGCGCGGAAAAAATCCACGGATTTCGCCACCACCATCCTGATTCCCTTATGGGAGCGGTTCCAGCGCCTGACCATGCGCATTGTTTCCGGTTGCGGCGGAATAGAGCCCGAACCCGACGGCATCAAGATATTCCCGGTCGCCGCCGCCGATTTCAATTTCGTGACGGCGTCATCAAGCTCATCCAGATAAAGCCCGGCGCGATACCCCAGAGGCATCCAATGAGTCAAAATCCGGCTGCCGTCCAAACCCTGCCACCAAAATTCAGATGGGCTTTCCCGGTCGGCACCTCTGCGGAAAGCAAAATACCGGTAGCCTGATTTCAAGTAGATCTGAGGCATCTGAGCGTTATAACCGAAGCTGTCGGCTCCCCAGGCGACAAGCGTTTTTGTGCCGAACTTGTCGCGGATAAAAGTTTTGCCAACCTGGATTTGCCTCACCAGGGTTTCGCCCAGCGGCAGCATCGTATCGGACATCAGGTGTTCACCCGGGGCGAACTCTATCTGTCCTTTTTGGGCAGCCCGCTTGATGTCTTCGAAGAGCGATGGGTTCCGCCGTTCAATTTCCTCAATAAGCGCAGTCTGTTCGATGAGGAAACGGTAGCCCGGATCCGCCATCATTTCAATCGCAGGTTTTAAAATCTTTTCGATATTAATGAAAAAGTAGTCTTCTTTGGTAAACGCCCATACCGCGTCGTAGTGACTGTGAGGCACGAGGTACACGGTGTCCATCTGGTCCTCCGGCGTATGATGGCCTATTATACCCGAAACACCTGCCCTGAAAGAACATTAAAATATTTTCGTAACATTGTGGTAATGTATTGTCATCTATTCGCTGAAGATATACAATTACGGCAATTAATTAAGAATCGGACTTGGATGTGGTAAAACCGGACTCCGCGCAACTTCTTTCGATCACTTATCGGTTCCTGGAGATTGCCAACCGGCATACCGCCGTATCGCCGATGCTGGATGAGTTCGTCGGAGAGTTGAAATATGTGACCGGGTGCGCCGCCGTAGGCATCAGGCTTCTCGACGACAGAGGCAACATTCCTTATGCATGCTATGACGGTTTCAGCCAAGGTTTTATGGATCAGGAGAACCTGCTATCGATTCGCCATGACCGGTGTATGTGCGTTAACGTCATTTCCGGCGTGTCGACTCAACAGAAACCGTTTTATTCGCCGAAAGGCTCGTTCTGGTTGAATGACACCCGTCAATTTCTGGATACCGTCTCAGAAAGCGAAAAAGGCGCTACCCGAAACGTCTGCGCAAATCACGGCTACCGGTCGGTGGCTCTTGTCCCCATCCGCGCGAGCGATCGTGTTCTAGGTTTGATCCATGTTGCCGACCCTAAACCGGACATGGTGCCCATCGAGCTGGTTCTACAGTTGGAACACACGGCGCTTGCCCTGGGAAATTCCATTGCCAGAGTGACATTGTCCCAGGCCCAACGTGACAGTGAAGTCAAGTTTCGTACCCTGTTCGACAACGCCGGCGATGCGATCATCCTATGGGAGAAAAATGACGCCGAATTCCAGATTATTGAAGTCAATCAATCCACCTGTGACCGGTATGGTTATACCCGGGCTGAAATGATTGGGATGTCCGGACGGCAGCTCAATACTGCCGAGAGCTATGCCGGAGCGGCGGCGTCAATTAAGACCTTGAACGAACACGGCCATGCAAGGTTCCAACTTGTGCATCTGACGAAATCAGGCAAAGAGATTCCGGTGGAGGTAACCGCCCATGTATTTACACTGGATTCCAAGCCGGTTATTTTGTCTGTCGTTCGCGATATTACCGACCGGCTAAAAAAAGAAGCAGAATTGCGGCAACTCGCCTCTTTCCCATTGTCAAATCCCAATCCAGTGCTGCGGCTCACGCCGCAGGGTAAAATAGTTTTTGCTAATCCTGCGGCTGATCTGCTTTTAAAATCATGGAAATTGGGCATCGGGGATGTAATCCCATCCCTCTGGCTTGAAAAAACCGTCGCCGCCTTTAACACCGGGGAAAAAACCGCAGCTGAGATTAAAAGCGGCGACGCATTTTTTGCGCTCACAACTTACCCGGATACAACTGGCGGGTACGTGAACCTTTATGCCATGGATATCACTGCACGGAAAGAGGCCGAGCAAGCCCTCCAAACAAGCCGCGACCACCTTGAAAAATTGAACAATTCTCTTCCGGATGTTATTTTCGTCACCCGAAGACCGAGCCGACTAATAGAATATGTCAATAACAGAGTGACTCAAATCTATGGCTATTCCCCGGAAGAATGCCTTGGCCGGACACCAGAGTTCCTTTTTGCCACCAGGGGAGCTTACTTAGCCCAAAGCCGGCGCATCTCAGACGTAATACGGCATAGCAATTCCGGCGATAGTATCCGCACTGAATTGATGCAAAAAAGGAAGAACGGGGAAGTGTTTCCATGCGAACTGATTCAGACATTCACTTCACACCCGGATGGATCTATTTCGATCATTTCCATCGCCCGCGACATTACCTCACAGCAGCAAACCCAAAAAGAAATTGAAAGCTATCACCAGCGGCTCGAAGAAATGGTGGCGGCGCGGACCGAGGCTCTGAATAGCGAGATAACCAACAGGAAACGAGCCGAGAACGAATTAAGGTCGCTTTATGAGCGTGAGCAGACACTATCCGCGGCTCTTCGCCAGCAGATCGAAGAGCGCTCCTTATTTACCCGGGCGCTGGTGCATGAACTCAAAACACCGCTCACGCCATTGTTGACGGCATCTGATTTTCTCGAAGCCACTTTGACGGACGAAACAGCCCGGGGATTCGCCCGCAATATTAAACTTGGGGCGCGCAACCTTGAAAAGAGAATCAACGAAATGTTGGATCTGGCCCGAGGCGAAGTCGGCGCGCTGCGGTTAACCTATCGTGATTTCGACCTGGTGGAACTCCTCACCGAAACAGTCACCTACGTCCAGCCGGAAACAACGCGCCGAGGCCAAATTCTAGAATTAAACTTGCCTCCAGCGCCGCTGGCTATCCAGGCTGATCCCGATCGACTCCGGCAAGTTGTTCTTAACCTCATAAACAATTCGTTGAAATTCACTAAAAAGGGTGGCCACATCAGGGTGACTGCCCGCAGCGAGCCGGGCGCGGCAGTGATTTCGGTTGAGGACACTGGTGCCGGCATCGCAACCTCGGATCTGCCATTTATCTTCCAACCCTACCACCGGGGGCAAAATTCCGATAAAAAGCGACTAGGCGGGTTGGGACTGGGGCTTGCTTTGGCAAAAATGATTGTAGAACTGCACGGCGGGCAAATATGGCTCAAGAGCGCCGTGGGGAAGGGCAGCACTTTTAATTTCAGGGTCCCTTTCAAGAAGGTATAGAGCAAATATTAAAGGGAGGCGATATGAAAATTTTAATCGTAGAAGATGACAGCGCCATCGTAGAACTGGTCAGTCTTTGTCTCAGGGTAAGCTGGCCTGACGCCAGGATTCTGTTTACCAGCCTGGCGGAGGAAGGCATCGAAATTGCGGAACGGGAAAACCCGGACCTGGTAATTCTGGACCTGGGACTGCCGGATAGAAGCGGACTGGAAGTATTGAAAGAAGTCCGTCACAACTCAAATGTTCCTATCATTATCTTGACCGTCAGGGACGAAGAAGCTGATGTCGTCCGCGGGTTGGAATTGGGAGCCGATGACTATATCACCAAACCATTTCGGCAAATGGAGTTCGTCTCCAGGGCTAAAGCGTTATTACGTCGGCAGCACGCCGCGGATTCCAGCGGGCCGACGACAATTGGGCAGTTCCATTTTTCCGCCTCCCGCCGCCAGGTGAGTTGCGCCGGGAAAACCTTGAAGCTGACCACAACTGAAGGAAAAATCTTGCATAATTTAGCTCAGAACGCAGGTAAGCCGGTATCTCATGGTGACCTTTCACTGGCCATTTGGGGTGAGATGCCCCCGGATGCCGCCAACTCAATCCGGGTCCACATGAGAAATCTCAGACAAAAACTCTCTGACACAGGGCTTGAAAACGTGATCATGACCAAATCCGGGGCAGGTTACTTTTTGAAGAAATAGCCCGCGATTTTTGGTCTTTAGTCTTTCCATCTTGCGAGTTTCGGCCAAGAGTTAATAGTCTCAAGCCTGAGACGTGATTCTCCGATGTTTGGATTACAGCTATTTTTCTATATAATGAACTTAGAGCGAATTTTGGGAAGGCGGGCCGATGGCATACGACACTCGGGATTATAAAAAACTCCTCGGTATGAACGGCTTTTCTGACAACCTGTTGAACAACCATTTCACCCTTTACCAGGGGTATGTTAAAAACCTCAACCGCCTTGTGGAAACGATTGATGCTCTATCTAAAGCAGGAAAATCCGATACACCGGAGTACGCGGAGTTGCAGCGGCGTTTTGGGTTTGAATGGAACGGCATGCGGCTGCACGAATACTATTTTGACAACCTTGGTGGAACCGGTTTGGCCGTTTCCGGAGGCAAACTCGCACAGAACCTGGCTGCAACCTGGGGCAGCCGAGAGGCATGGGAAAAGGATTTCCGGGCAACCGGCGCGATGCGCGGCGTAGGTTGGGTCGTACTTTACCAGGACATCCAGAACGGTCGATTGTTTAATACCTGGATTAACTTGCATGAATCCGGCCATCTTACCGGATGCCAGCCCGTCCTGGTGATGGATGTCTGGGAGCATGCCTTCATGATAGACTACGGATTGAAGCGCGCAGAATATATCGAGGCGTTTTTTAGAAATATCGACTGGTCAGTTTGCGAGCTCCGCATAAAATAACCCTGTGATAAAATACCGCTGGAGGTACTAAAATGTCCTTAGCCTTCTCTCCTGCTGAACTCTACAACATTGCCATTGCCGTCGAGCGGCGCGGCGCGGCATTTTATGACACCCTGGCTCGTTCGTGCCAGACCGCCGAGGTACAGAAAGCATTTTTAGCACTGGCTGCTGTCGAGCATCAACATATTCAGACTTTCCAAAAACTACTGGCCGCGGCGCCCAAAACGGCGGGCGAGGGGGCTGATTCGGAAGAGTATGCGGGTTATTTCAAAGCTCTGGTGGATTCCTCGGTATTCAACGATGATCTTGCAACCAGCGAACTGGTCACCCAGGTAGACTCCGATGCCCAAGCGCTGGAAGTCGGAATCGGGGCTGAAAAAGATTCGATCCTTTTTTACGAACAACTGAGAGATATCATCGCCGGCGATGCCAGCGACGATATCAACCGGATCATTAGTGAAGAAAAAGCGCACCTGCGGACGCTGGTCGAGATAAAAAATCGGATCAAATAAACGCTTGAGCCTGAGGTATTTCAGGATAACTGCTTCGTGACATCCCAGAAGCTGTGAAGAGATCGGAACTCCATCAACCCGCTCATCGCCCGGTTGCGAATTGCGATCCCGGCTTCGGCAGCGGCGGCCACCGGATTCAGGCCGCCCGTTAGCACAAGGCCGGCTTTATTGAGACCCACCGGCACCTCGCAAACCGGTTTACCGCTTTCCCCTACGGCAACTATACCCCGAATCGAAGCCTTTTCCAGCCGTTTGATGAGATCACGCACCAGCGGCAGGCTCATCGCGGGCACTTCCCTGAAATTTGCTAAAATTTTACCAGCGCCTCGCCGGGCTGTATCGGCAACTGTCGTCATCCGGCTGGCAATAAAGATTTCCGATGGGTCAAGCGATGACCCTGAATAGTGAATCAAATCGCAGAATCTCCAGGGTCGGTTCTGACGGTACTGAAGCGTGCCGCCGAATCGTGAATCCATCGGTATTCCTGCCTTGAGCAGGGTACCGTTAATCACAATGCTGCACACTGTGGCTAATCCAATGTAACCATCAGGCACCTGCAGCCCTCCCAAAGTGCCGCCTGATTCTGCGATGGCGATTCTATCCGAAACACAGATTCCGGCTTTATAAACCGGGGCCATGGCTTTCAAAGCGTCGGTGAACTGGCTTGATTTAAAAAAGGAAATATTCACCGGAATCAACCCTGCCTGCCGATCAACATCGAAGGTGCTTTGGTAAGCCAGCAGCTCTATCTTGTCGGAAACAAAACCAACCTTGTCGGTCACGAGGGCGTTTGATAACTCATCAAGTCCGGCCGCCGTGATCGACCTGCCGCTGCGGCGGGAAACCTTGCTGGTCAGTCCTTGTTCATCGAGCAGGCCGAGGTGATAACGCACCGCCCGTTCGCATAATTCAACACCGTATTCATCGCGTAGCCTCCGTGAGATCACCTGGCTGCCGAGGCAGTTGGAGGCACTGCCTAAGACTCGGAGAATCGCCAGTTTTTCCCGTTCAACTTCCCGGCTGTCTATCCTGGCCATTTTATCTAATCAAAATACGGCAAATTAACATATTTATTTTGCCATTATACTGCCCCGGTGATTTGAATTCAATAAACGACACACTGCCGCTCAATGAGGTCTGGTATAATTAGTTGAATGACGCGGGTATTAATCGAAACTTTTGGCTGCAAACTGAACCAGGCCGAATCAGAGGACCTGGTGCGGCAGCTTGCGGCTGAAGGGTTTGAGGTCGTCCTTTCAGCGTCTGAGGCAGAAGTAATGATCTTCAACACATGCGCGGTGACTCATATTGCCGAACGTAAGATCAGGCAAGCGATCCGGTCGGCAGTTAAGGTCAACCCCGGTCTCGATGTAGTCGTCACCGGCTGCTACGCTGATCGCGATCGCTCAGATCTGGTACATCTGCCAAACGTTACGGCGGTCATCGGCAATAACTCCAAAAGTGAAATACCAGCTTTGCTCGCCGGCCTTGGCCATTCCCCCGGTAGCATAATCCCCCGTTCGTTTATGCCGATGCGCACCAGATCATTCATCAAAATCCAGGACGGTTGTGATCACCGATGCACATATTGTATCGTGCCCTTTGTAAGGCCGGTGAAACACTCAAGGGATCCGGTAAGTATTATCGCTGCCATTAAGTTACGCCAGGCTGAAGGGACCAAGGAAATTGTCCTGACCGGGACCGAAATCGGAGAGTACCAGAGTGACGGCCTTGGACTCAAGGAATTATTGGATAGGATCCTCGACGAAACAACTATAGAACGAATCCGCGTTTCATCGCTGCAGCCCCAGGAACTGACGCCTTCACTCATCGGTTTATGGGCTGATGAAAGATTGTGTCCCCATTTTCATCTATCGCTCCAAAGCGGTTCAGATTCAGTACTGGGTAGAATGAGACGGCGGTATTCGACTGATATGTACCGAAAAGCGGTCGAACTGGTGCGGAGTGTCGTGCCGGATGCAGGTATTTCAACAGATATCATCGCAGGATTCCCCGGCGAAACCGACGCGGAATTTGATAATTCCGCAGCCTTTATCGAGGCCATGAATTTTTCCCGTTTGCACGTATTTCCTTTCTCGCCGCGGCCGGGTACCCAGGCTGCCGAAATGCCGCACATGGTTGAGGCCAAGTTAGTACAGCGGCGGGTAGAAAAGCTTCTTTCCATCGGTCAAGAATGCCTAAATACGTTTGAAAAACAATTAATTGGAACGAAGCAGAAAATTCTGGTCGAAGGCAAATCAGGTAATAAATGGGTGGGATTCACGGGAAACTATATTCGAGCTAAAATATCTGGTAATCAGAACCTTTCTAATCAGGTTGTCGAAGTGGTTCTTTAGCCGTAATAAAACTCAAGCGCCTCCATACGGAGGCGCTTGAGTTTTTTCAATTCACTTCAGACTACCGGGTGGGCGGTCTGACCTTGCGGAAACAATCGCTGCAATAAACAGGCTTGTCGCCGCGGGGTTGGAACGGAACCTGGGTGTTCTGACCGCAAGCAGCGCAGACAGCCGGGTACATCTGTGCCCGCTGGCCGCCGCCAAAACCACCGCCCATGCTTGACGAGCCACCGCGCTCGACTTTGCGAGCGGAGCGGCAAGGCGCGCAGCGCTTGGGTTCATTGGTGTAACCCTTGGACCGGAAAAATTCCTGGTCCTCAGCGCTGAAGGTGAAGGTGGTTCCGCAATCGGAACACTGGATTTGCTTGTCCTGAGCCATCGAATGACCTCCTCTCTAAAAACTCGTTGTGAGAGTTGCGGTCACTATACGTAGGCTCTTGGGCGCGGTACTAATGACACGAACTGACAACTATTATGTAGCATATATCAGGCAGGAACAGTTGTCAAGAATGTTCCAAATTGGTTCAAAGTAGGTACCTGCCCGAATCGGTTTACTAAAACCATCTCTCGATAAGACAAGGGAACGGTTCGTTTCAGATCCGTTCCCTTGTGCTGAGCCGGTTGTTTCCAGGTTATCTACCCGACCAGATACCCGCCATCCGCGACAATGGTGGTGCCCGTGATATAGTCCGCCGCTTCAGATGCCAGGAAGAGAGCAACCCGGCCGATATCATCCGGTTCGCCCTGGCGGCCGAGGGGAATCGTTGCGATGAACGCCTTGGTCAAAGCTTCAATCTGTTCCTTGCTGATCCCGGTAAGGCCGCTTGCCGCGCCGGGGGTGGCGATAGCGCCTGGGGCGATCGCATTAACGTTGATATGTTTTGGCGCCAAGTCTTTTGCGATGGCTTTCGTCATCATTACCACTCCGCCCTTTGAGGCATCATATGAAATTAGGTTGCCGGTTGGATGGAAACCATCAACAGAGGCTATATTGATGATCTTGCCGCCGTGGCCTTTCTCGACCATGGCCTTGGTCGCCGCCTGGGTAAAAAACATCACGCCCTTTAAGTTTACGTTCAGGGTCTTATCCCATATCCGTTCGGACATCTCCAGTGTCGAAGCAAAGGGATAAATCCCGGCGTTGTTAACCAGAATATGAAGGTCTCCGAATGCCGCCAGCGCCAGTTGGACTGTTTTTTCCGCATCGGACACCTGGCTGGTATCGGCTTGGGCTTCCTTAACTTTGTACCCTTTAGCCCTCATTTCGGCAACAGTCTGCATAGCTGCATCTAAATTAAGATCCGCAATAACCACGCTGGCGCCCGCTTCCGCCAGGCGTAAGGCGATGCCTTTACCGATTCCCATGGCGCCGCCGGTAACGATAGCTACTTTCCCGGAAAGGTCAAACAGTTCTCCGATGGTTTTAGTCACTTTTCCCTCCTTTTTAGCGCGGCATTAGATCAACGTGTCAGGACTAATACTACCATACCTTTTTGCATAATGACATGGCTAAAAGTCCGAATATTTTCATAGAAATCGACAAGTTATCGTACTATTATTCAAAGTCAGCACTCATATCTGCCAAATTAATTCACTTCATGATTCGACTCTCAACCGTGACCTTGATTTTGTAACCTCTTCATCGAAATAGTACAATCCCAATCGCCGTGAATAGACCAGTGCCTGCCGCCATCCACGTTAGATCCTCCCAGCCTGACATCAGCCGCCGCGGTTTTGTAAAGGGACTGGCAGCCATTGCCGCTGTTATCGCCGTCAGCGAAGGATGCAATGGCCTGAATCCGATTGTCGTTGATGACGATAAAAAGAATATCCTCGTTTTAGCTAACCGCGGCGATCCGCCGGCCCATTTCAGCACGTTGCGCACCTCGAGCATCTCCCTTCACCATTCTGCCGGAGCTATCTTCGGGCCCGGCAATCTGGTCATGAGAAACCGGGGTAACATGTATTTGGTCGCTCCTTATTTAGCCCGACGATGGGTCTCCAGCCCTGACTTCACCGAGTGGACTTTCATCCTACGGCGTGACGTTTTCTGGCATGATGGCACCCAATTCGGGCCGGATGATGTAAAATTCTGGTTGGATCTGGCCGCCTTCGGTCTAAAGCAAGGGGATCAAGTCCGGGCACCGGCCTATTACACAGGCGAATTGGCTATTAAGCAGGTGGAGGTTATCCCGCCGGATCAGGTGAAGATAACCTTGAACGGGCCAAACCGATTCTTCCCTGATGTCCTGGCTGATCCGAGGATCAAGATCGACCATCCGCGCCACCTGATGGAAAAACAAATTAAAGACGGAGAGATCAACGTCTCACCTTCGGACGTGGGTATGATCGGCTTGGGACCTTTCAAATTTGACAGCTATGAAAATGGTTCCGTGATCCGTGTCAGGCGGTTCGATCAATACTTCGAGCAAGACTCTTCTGGAACGGCGCTGCCGTACCTCGATGGAATCGACTATATTATCACGCCTGACGCCCAATCGATGGATATCGCCTTCCGTACCGGGCGCCTGGATGGCACAGCCAGGGGATTTGGCCACTATTTGACCGAAACACGCCTGAAAGAATACGTTAAAGATCTGGGAGATAGTGTTGTCTTTCCTTTAATGGAAGGCGGGACCTTCCGGCTGGCGTTTAACGTCCTTAAGTCCGGGCCATGGCAAGATGCCAGAGTGAGAAGGGCGATTGCGTTGTGGATCGATAAAAAAGCCGCTGTCCCACTGGTTCTGGATGGTTTTGGCTGGACATCACCGGATGTCAGCCCCAACAACCCTGTCAAGGACAAAAACTTTGTGATCTGGCCGAGACTGGATTCTCAGGATTTGACAGCCAATCGTTTTGAGGCGCGTCGCTTGCTGAGTGAAGCGGGATTTTCCGCCGGATTCTCGATGGGGTATCTGTGCCGTGCTGAAAACGGGCTGCCCGGCGGTCAATTCCTCAAGGATCAATTGGCTGGGTTGGGGATTGAACTCCGGCTGCAGATCGTCGATGAAGCTGAATGGAACCGCGGCCGGGTTAGCCTGGATTATGATTCCCAATCCGGAGCCCTCTCCGTATTGCCTATTCCTGAAGGCACAGAAGGCGTTTACGGCCGTGCCAGTAAAGCCCCTGATGCCTACGCCAAGCATGAAGATTTGGAAATCGACCGTTTCTATCGCGAATTGAAAGATGCTTCGACCTATGACCGACGTTTAGACGTTTGGACGCAACTCCAGAAGTACCTGTTTGTGGATCAGACTTACGTCATCCCCATCGCCGAAATCACCTATATCCAGGCGTTCCGGGATTATGTCAAAGGTCTGGTCATTCCGCCAGAAGACGGCCACACCTTTACGGATTATGCCACGGTCAGCTTGGAGCGGTAAGGTGGATCGACTCCGGTCCGTTCTCATATCCCCGTGGGTCAGCCGGATAGCTTCCTTTCTTTTTACCTGCCTGATCGCTTCAATCATCATTTTCTTGATTTTGAGGCTTCTCCCTGGAGATGTCGCCGATTTGATTGCGGGTGACGTTATTTCCGCCCCGGAATTTAAAGAAGCGGTCAGGTCAGAACTTGGGCTGGATCAACCACTGTACGTGCAGTATGGGAACTGGTTGCTCAGTATTATCAGTGGAAATTTCGGAGGGAGTTCCCTTATATCCGGCCAGCCGATCGGGGAACTCCTGGCTAGACAAATCCCAGTCACCATCCTGCTGGCAACCGGCGTGGTCTTATTATCACTCGTGACCGGACTCCCCTTAGGCATCGCCGCAGCCATGAAAAAAGACCGGTGGCCGGACACTGTCATCCGCCTTATGGTAGTCCCTGGCCAATCATTGCCTGGATTCTGGTTGGCTATTATTTGCTTGTTAATGCTCGCCGCAGTTTTCAAATGGTCCCCGCCGCTGGTGTATTCTTTCCCCTGGCAAGATCCGTGGAACCATTTTCAAATGATTATTATTCCTCTGCTCCTGCTAACCTGGGAGTACGGATCCCATATTGTGAGGGTCACCCGTTCCGGTATTGCAGCCGCGATGCAGGAGGATCAAATTAGAGCCCTCAGAGCAAAAGGACTCACCGAAAGGCAAATCATTATCCATCACGCTCTCCGGGCGGCCGCGCCCTCGCTGATTGCCACCATGGCGCTCCAATTCGGCGTGCTCCTTGGCGGCGTCATGATCCTGGAGTCCATATTTGGCCTGCCCGGAGTCGGCCGCGGTTTGATAGGAGCCGCTCTGCAGCGAGATCTCCCTGTGATCCAGACATATGTACTGCTGATTGTGGCCGTCGTCTTGCTGGTCAATCTGGCGGCTGACCGCCTGCACCGGGCGGCTGACCCGAGACTACCGTCGGGCGCAGGACTATGAAGAGGCTGTCTACCGTACTGGGCGGGATCATAATTGTTGGGCTCATCGGCACCGCCGTATCAGCCGAATTGCTGCCGATCCGTGATCCCCTGCTCCAGGATGCATCCGCCCGCCTGCTGCCGCCCGGTGCGGAATATTTTTTCGGCACCGATAATTACGGCCGGGATGTTTTCAGTCGGGTAATCTTCGGGGCGCGATCGGCGCTCTATGTGGCCATAGCGTCGGTTTCGCTGGCTACTTTTGCCGGTGTCATCATCGGTGCCGTTACCGGTACCCGAGGCGGAGCGCTGGACGGTTTTACCCAGCGGGTGAACACCGCCATGCTTGGATTCCCCACCTTGGTTTTAGCTGTAGTTCTTATCACTGTCCTGGGCCCATCACCGAATGGGGTTCTAATTGGCATCGCAGTTGGAGTCTTCCCTCAGATGGTCAGGCTTTCCCACGCAATCACCGTTTCGGTTAAAACAGAGGAATATGTCCGATTTACCACGTCAATGGGACTGACGCCCTGGCGGATCGCGGTAAGACGCATTATGCCCAGAATAGCCTCCCCGGTACTGGCTTACGCTACCGGTTATATCGGTATCGCCCTGATTTTGGAATCAGCGTTAAGTTTTCTTGGTTTGGGCGTCCCGCCGCCAACTCCAAGTTGGGGCGGTATGCTTCTGGAAGGCCGGCTTTATATGGAAGCTGCTCCGTGGCTGGCCGTGGCGCCGGGGCTGACACTATGCGCCGCGGTTTTTGCTTTTGTTTTCGTGGGCGATTATGTTCGCGACCTGCTCGACCCCAGGAACCGCCGAAGGTAAAATCCGGTATACTGGCATTGAATTGACAGAATTTCTTAGAACTGCCGGCCTGACCGTGCACTACCGTACCCCCGGAGGGATTATCCGGGCCGTCGACGGGGTTTCGTTTGAAATCAGCCAGCCGGGGCAGGCTTTGGCGCTTATCGGCGAATCCGGATGCGGCAAGTCCAGCGCAGGTTTGGCTTTGCTGCGCCTGTTGCCTGGCAACACATCCGAATTCTCTGGATCGATACGTTTCGAGGGCTGCGATTTAACCACATTGAATAATGAGGATTTTCGGCGCAGTTACCGATGGAAAAAGATCGCCTGGGTGCCGCAAAACACTAAAAGTTCTCTGGATCCGTATTTTAGCATCGAAGCCCAGTTTAAGGAGCTTTTCGAGGCTCACGGCATCCGTAATGCCGCTGAAAAAATCAGCCGGTTGCTGGCAACCGTTGGTTTGTCCAAAGAGAAATGCGGTTCAATTCCGGACAGGCTGAGCGGCGGTGAAATTCAACGGGCTTGTATCGCCCTCGCCTTCGCCCTGGAGCCTGCTCTGGTGATTCTGGATGAACCAACATCCGCGCTTGACCCCAGCTTGAAAGGCCAGATAATATCCCTTCTCATTTCGTTGAAAAAAGAGTTATCCACCTCGTATTTGTTTATCACTCACGACATTGCCCAGGCAGCCGCCGTTTGTGACTATTTCATTGTCCTTTATGCTGGAAAAATCGTCGAAAAAGGTACCCGTGAACAAATACTAAAAACCCCGTTGCATCCCTACACCAGGAAACTCCTTGAATGCATAAGCCTGTCTCATCAAGGCGAAGGCGTAGCTTATATACCCGGCGAACCACCTGACCTGAAGGGGTCTAACTCCGGTTGCTCCTTTGCGCCGCGTTGTGATCAGTCAGAGGCGGCGTGCTTAAAAGGCGTCCCGGTTTTGGATGAAACGGAGGAGGGGCACTTTGTGGCCTGCCGGCTGGCGCGAAAGATTTGAACTGCTGGCGCGCCTGGAGGGATTCGAACCCGCGACCCTCGGTTCCGAAGACCGATGCTCTATCCGCTGAGCTACAGGCGCCTGTCGTCGGGAAAAAGTTTGGGGTGGGTAGTGGGATTCGAACCCACGGTCTTCAGGGCCACAACCTGACGCCTTAACCACTCGGCTATACCCACCGCGCAAAGTATGATTATAGCCAGAATGCCATGCCGATTTCAATTTGCGGCTTGAGAACTCGCCGTTGGAGATGAGCCGAGCCTGCCTCCCGTGATATAATCCAAACTTATGCTGGAACAACTTGAGAAAATCGAAAAGCGTTATACCGAGATAGAAGAGGCAATTGCCACACCCGAAGTCGCCGCCAATATCCCGGAGCTCACCCGTCTTGCCAAGGAGCGCGCCGCTCTGGAAGATATCGTCGGCCTTTACCGGAGATACCTGCGCACCGTGAAGGCTTTAGAGGACACCGAACACCTTTTAGACACCGAGCGGGACGAGGAGATGTTGGCACTGGCGCGGGAGGAACACCAAAGCCTCAAAGAGCAGCAGGAGTCCCTCTACGAGGGACTGAAAATCGCCCTGTTGCCTAAGGACCCCAATGCCGGCCGCAACATCATCATGGAAATCCGCGCCGGTACCGGCGGCGACGAGGCCAAGCTTTTTGCCGCCGATCTTTTCCATATGTACACCCGCTACGCCGAACTCAAGGGCTGGAAGGTAGATGTTATCGACCTGTCTGAATCCGCCGCCGGCGTTTTCAAGGAGGTTATCTTTGAGATCGACGGCGAGGAAGTATACAACCGCCTGAAGTTCGAGAGCGGCGTCCACCGTGTTCAGCGCGTCCCGGTGACTGAGGCCGCCGGACGCATCCATACATCGACAGCGACGGTAGCGGTGCTGCCGGTCGCCGAGGAGGTCGAGGTCGACATCAGCCCCGACGAGCTGCGGGTCGACATCTTCCATTCCGGCGGGGCGGGTGGCCAGAACGTCAACAAAGTGGCTACCGCGGTGCGCCTGACCCACCTGCCCACTGGTCTCGTCGTTGTTTGCCAGGACGAGCGTTCCCAGCTTCGGAACCGGCAGAAAGCCATGGACGTGTTGCGGGCACGCCTTCTGGCGATGGAACAGGAGAAGCAGCAGTCGGAGGTGACCGACGCTCGCCGCTCCCAGATCGGCACCGCCGAGCGCTCGGAGAAGATCCGCACCTACAACTTCCCCCAGGACCGCCTGACCGACCACCGCATCGGCCTGTCGGTCCACAACCTGCCGAAACTGCTGCAAGGCTATCTTGATGACGTCATTGACGCTCTGGCTACCGATGAGCAGGCGCGGTTGCTGCAATCCGCCGGCATATGACCGTCGCCGCCGCTATCCATCAGGCTTCCGCTCGCCTGTCAGGTCTTTCTGCCCGCCTCGACGCCGAGGTGCTGATGCGCCATGTTCTCGGTCTTTCTCGTATCGAGTTGTACCGGCGCCTTTTCGATGTTCTAACACCAGGCGATGAAGCCCTTTATTCGGTGTTGATCGATCGGCTGATCGCCGGCGAGCCGCTGCAGTACCTCACCGGGCACACCGAGTTCTATGCGCTTGAGTTTTATGTCAACCCAACCGTCCTTATTCCCCGTCCGGAGACTGAAATCCTTGTCGCACAAGCCCTCGATATCGCAAGGCTCAAGACGGGGGACAAGCATAACGCGCTGGTTATCGCCGATGTCGGCTGCGGCTCCGGCGCGGTAGCTGTAACCCTGGCAAAACATTTGCCTGAATCGGTAATCTTTGCCATCGATACCTCGCCAGAGGCTCTTAACCTGGCCCGCCGCAACGCCGCCAGCCACGCCGTTACGAACATCGAGTTCATCCATGGCGACCTCCTCGACGGCGTCGCTGACCGCCGCCTCGACATCGTCTGCGCTAACCTGCCCTACGTCCCTTCCGCCGAGGCCAGGGGCAACAGGTTTGAACCACAGCTTGCGCTGGACGGCGGGCCGGACGGTTTAGATATCATCCGCCGCCTGGTCAGCCAGACTGCTGCCCGCGATGATAAGCCCGGCTGGTTGCTCCTCGAGTTCGGTTCATGTCAGTCCGCTGCGGTCAAATCAATAATTAATCAGGCATTCCCCGGAAACCGTACCGAAATCATCCGGGATCTCATCCCCCTTGATCGTGTCTCGGTCACCAAACTTCCCCCGTAGCGGATAACATATGAACTTGATAACTCGCGTCGTAGGACCCGTGACGCAGTTGACCGGGACGCAGTGCGGGTGTTAAATTAAGCCAGTCGTTGACCAATCGTTCAATTACGTCGAGGAGGCTGCTCTTGGATATCATCGTTCTGATCAAGCAAATCCCCGACCCCGAAATTCCTCCAGCAAGTTTCAAGATTGATCCCTCCGGCACCAAGGTCGTACCTCCCGCCGGAGTCTCTCCGGTGATCGATCCCTACTCTGAGCACGCTCTGGAGGCTGGGCTGCGGCTCAAAGACACCAACACTGGCAGCACCTTGAAAGCGGTTTCTTTGGGAAGCGGCCTTAATAAAGAACTCCTTAAAAAAGCCCTCGCCCTCGGTGCCGATGAACTCATCCTGTTGGACGACCCGGCCTTCGCCGACCTGGACAGCGCCGCTGCCGCCGCCGTCCTTGCCGCCGCAGTTAAAAAGATCGGCAAGTTCGATGTTATCCTCGCCGGTCGCACCGCCGCGGATTGGGACGCCGGCCAGACCGGCCTGCTTCTGGCTGGTCACCTCGGCCTGCCTTCATTGTCCCGCGCCCGCAAGGTCGAGTTCACCGGCGGCAAACTTCGCGTCGAGCGCATCGTCAACGGCGGCTTTGAAGTCGTCGAGGCAGCCTTACCCGCTGTCGTCACCGTTTCTGGAGAACTCGGGAAACTCCGTCTGCCCAACATCAGGGGAGTACTCGCCGCCAAGAAAAAGGAGCCGCTCTTTTGGAAAGCTACCGACCTGGGCACCGTCGCCGTTAACCGTCTGGTGAAGCTGGTGAGGCTCTATCAACCGGTGCGGGAAGCGAAGTGCGAACTGATCCCCGGCGCCACCCCTGAAGAACAGGGCGCTAACCTGGCGCTGAAGCTTCGTGAACTAAAGCTGATCTAGCAGTTCCCAACTTTCCCTCCCGAGAGGAAAGACATAAAAGGAGCGGGTGAAAACATGCCAGATAATCAAAGCGTCCTAATCGTCGTCGAGGTCAAAGGCGGCACGCCGGCGCCTGCCGCCGCCGAGCTTTTCACCGCTGCGAAGGCAATCACCGCCGACGAATCCATTTTCGCCCTTGTTGTTGGCACCGGCGCCAGAGAGGCCGCCGTTGCCGTCGGTAGATTGGGTGCCGTGAAGGTCTTTGCCGCCGAAGTCGGCCAAGTTTCGAGTGATGCCGTCGCCCTGACGGTGATGCCGCTGGCCGCTAACTTGAACCCAAAAATCATCCTCCTGGCTGAAACCGATTTAGGCCGCGACCTGGCGCCGATGCTGGCCGCCCGGCTTTCGACCGCCGCTGTAACCGATGTTATCGCTATCCGTACTGAGGGCGGCAGCCGGATTTTTACCCGCCCCGTCTACGGCGGCAACGCGCTGGCGGATTTTACCATCGATACCGAACCCCAGGTCGTTTCCATCCGGCCCAAGACCTTCGCTCCGGCACCGGCCAACGATAAGCACACCGTTGAGATTTTGGAATTGCCGGCGGCTGAACCATTGACGGGTGTTCAAATCCTGGAGCGAGTAGCCGTGAAAGAGACTGGCCCAAAGATCGAAGAGGCAAAAATCGTCGTCGGCGGCGGCCGCGGCCTGGGTGGGCCCGAGGGTTTTGCCCAGCTCCAGGAACTCGCCGGCCTCCTCGACGGTGTCGTTGGTGCCTCCCGTCCGCCGTGTGACCAGGGTTGGTGGCCAGAATCTGGACAGATCGGAGTCACCGGCAAGATCATCGCCCCGGATTTATACATTGCCGTCGGTATCTCCGGCTCGTCACAGCACCTTTCTGGCGTCTCCGGCGCCAAAACACTCGTGGCCATCAACAAGGACGCCGAAGCAAACATTTTCAAAGCCGCCGCTTACGGCGTCACCGGCGATTGGAAGAAGGTTGTCCCGGCCCTCGTCGCCAAGGTCAAGGAGCTCACCGGCAGATAGCGTTACCATTCACTCCGGCGAACCATGATGGGAACCGTCATCGATTCCTGATTGACCGGTATTAGTACTCTGTGTTACCATGAGCTTAATTAAATATTGATCTCCGAAGTCTTGGAGCCTAACTCCTCGGTGATATGGCGACAAGACCGGCGGTCCTTCACAGAAGGACCCGAGGGTGATGCCGGAAACGGCGCCGCCTCCCGCGATTTGGAAAGGAGAGCATGCCATGACGAGGGTACTCCGTGGCCGCGCACCTCCTTAAAAGAGGTGCTTTTTGTTTGTACTATTCCAAATATTTGATAAGGGGTACAGATGAGAAAAACATGGTTAAAAGTTTCCGGCTTGTTGTTGTCGATGCTACTCGCGGCTTCATCGATCGCCGGCTGCAATGGATCTGATAATCCATCAACCACCGGTCCGACGGTATCGCCGACCACCGAACAGGGCAGCGGCATCCTCTCCCCGGCAAAACGCCTCAAGGTGGCTACAACCAGCTCCCTCTACGACACCGGCTTGTGGGCCCTCCTGGAGCCCATGTTCGAGAAAGAGTTCGGAGTGGAAGTCGATGTCCTGTATGCCAACACCGGTATTGCCCTGCAATACGGCCAACGCGGCGATGTTGACATTATCACCGTCCATGACAAGGCTCGGGAACTCCAGTTCATTGCCGACGGTTACGGTACAACCCGCAGCGCTTTCGCTTACAATTATTTCGTTATTGTAGGCCCTGCCTCCGATCCGCTCGGATTGAAAGGCCTTTCCGCCGAGGATGCCTTCAAGAAGTTGTTCGCTTCCAAGACCGCCAAGTTCGTCTCCCGTGGCGATGCCTCCGGGACCAATTCCAAGGAGCAGGCTATTTGGAAGGCTGCCGGCATCACTTACACCGATGTCCGCAGTTCAGGCGCTTGGTACGTCGAGTCCGGCCAGGGCATGGGACCAACTCTTCAGATGGCCGGGCAGCTTCAGGGTTACACCCTTTCCGATATTGGCACCTTTTTAGCTTTCAAAGGACAGACCGGCCTGACTTCTATCGTAGATAAAGGGTCGATTCTGCTGAATGTTTATGCCGCAGTCCCGGTCAATCCGGTAAAAGTTGCCGTGAGTAACAAGGACATGGCTCAAAAGATGGTCGAATGGCTGTTGTCCCCGGCCATCCAGAAGATCATCGGCGACTACGGCGTCAAGGACTACGGCGCGCCGCTATTTACCCCTTGCGCCGGAAACGAACCGGCGAATTAATTAAATGGAAGAGATCTGGCTTGGTCTGCAAAGGGCTATCGAACTAATCTTTTCGGCTGATCCCGACGTTATGGAAGCCACCTGGCGGTCGCTGAGTATCTCAGCGACCGCCAGCGTCATCGCCGCAGTCATCGCTCTGCCTTTAGGCTCTCTCATCTTCCATAACACCTTCCCCGGCAAGCGCTTCCTGATCAGCTTCATCCATACCCTGTTTTCCCTGCCGACGGTTTTGGTCGGCCTGTTTGTCTTCCTGCTGTTCTCGCGCTCCGGTCCGCTTGGGGAGTTCGGGCTGCTTTTCACCCCGACAATTATGGTTATTGGCCAGGCTGTGCTGGTGACACCGCTGATACTCGGCCTCGTTATTTCGGCGCTCTCCGGAATCGACCTCATGGCTAAAGAGACGGCAATTGCCTTGGGCGCCAGCCGCTGGCAAATGGGATTGCTGTTGATCAAAGAGGCCAGGTACGCTATCTTCACCGCCTTCATCCTCGGCTTTGGTCGTGCCATCTCCGAAGTCGGCCTGGCGCTCATGGTCGGCGGCAACATCCGCGGCTTCACCCGGGTGCTGACCACCGCCATCTCGCTCGAGACCAGTAAGGGCGACATCGAACTGTCGCTGGCCTTGGGAATAATCCTGCTGGGTATTGCCCTGCTAATCAATATGGCGCTCTCCTGGCTGCAGCAGCGCGGTACAGACGTCAGGCGGAGACCGGTGGAATGAATTTTTCGAACGCCAAACCGATTATCGAAGCCCGGGGGCTACGACAGCGTTATGGCGGCAACTTCAGCTTGAAAGATATAAACTTGACCGTCGCCGCCGGCGAGACAGTGGCGCTGATCGGTCCCTCCGGCGCCGGTAAAAGCACCGTCCTCAGGCTGCTGGATCTCCTGGAGCAACCGTCTGGGGGCGCCATAGTCATTGGCGGGCAGCAGGTGACCGGCAGCGCCTCCAGTCGACTGGAGTTGCGCCGTAAAATGGCTTTCGTTCATCAGAAGCCGCTCGTCTTTACTACCTCGGTATTTGACAACATCGCTCAGCCGCTGCGCTGGAGAGGTATGAAAGGCGAAGACATTAAACCCAGGGTAACGGCGGCGCTGGCCGAAGTTGGCCTGGCAGGCTTTGAAGGCCGTCAGGCCAAGACTCTATCCGGCGGCGAAACGCAGCGCGTCGCCCTGGCGCGGGCGCTGGTCACCAGTCCTGACATTCTCTTCCTTGATGAACCGACAGCCAACCTGGACCCCAATTCCACCGCTATGGTCGAGGAATTGGTCTCAAACATCATCGGTAAACGCCGCCTCACGGTGGTCATGGCAACCCACGATTTGGCGCAGGGTCAACGTCTGGCAAACCGAATCGGCGTCATGATGAAAGGTGAACTGCTACAACTCGGCACCAGTGACGAAATCTTCATGGCGCCAGCCTGCCGAGCCGTGGCTGAATTCATCGGCATTGAAACGATACTCGAAGGCTCAGTGATTGAGTCAATCGGCGGACTCATCACTGTCGACGTTGCCGGAAAATTGATACAGGCAACTGGTGAATTTATGCCCGGCGACCGGGTCAACCTGTTCCTCCGGCCGGACCATATCACCGTCAGTCTGAAATCTGAAATCGGTTCCAGCGCCCGTAATAGGCTTGAAGGCACCATAGTCAACATAGCCCTGGTCGGACCGCTGGTCAGGTTGGAAATAGACTGTGGGATCCACCTGCTGGCGGTCGTTACTCGCCAGTCCGCCGATGAACTGGGTTTGGCGATAGGCAAGCCGGTGGTTGCCTGTCTCAAGGCCGCCGCCATCCACGTCGTCAAGGTTTAGCTTTTGGTGAACGGCCACAAGGTTACGTAAGTTCGAAGACAAAACTAAAGAGGGGCTTTAGAGCCCCTCTTCGTTCTTTTTCTTTAAACGCACTAAAACCCGGCGCTTATCAATGCGTAGACTGCGCTGCCGCCAATTCCGCTGCCCGGTCGGCGACCAGTTTTTGCGTTAGGTTAGCCGGCACCTGCTGGTAATGATCGAACTTCATCGTAAACGAACCACGGCCTTGAGTCAGGCTTTTCAGGTTAACGGCATAACGTTGGACTTCAGCCAGCGGCGCCATCGCCTCAATAATTGTACGGTCCCCGTCAGGATTCATACCCTGGACATGAGCGCGCTTGGTATTAAGGTCGCCGATAATGTCACCCACGATCGAAGACGGGACATTTATCTGGAGACTGACGATCGGTTCCAGCAGCACCGGCCCGGCCTGCTCCATACCTTTCTTCAGCGCGCCTGCGCCGGCGATCTTGAAGCAGATCTCGGAGGAGTCCACCGGGTGGAAACTGCCGTCGCACAGGGTGGCGCGGAGGTCAACGATCGGAAAGCCCAGACTACCGCCTTCTTGCACTGCTTCTTTGATGCCCTTTTCCACCGCCGGTATATAGTTGCGGGGAACAGCGCCGCCGACCACCTTATCGACAAACTCGACCCCTGAGCCGGGCGGCAGGGCTTCGACATCAAGTACGACGTGACCGAATTGGCCGTGGCCGCCGGTCTGCTTTTTATGGCGGTACTCTGCCCTGGCTGAGCCGGTGATCGTCTCTTTGTAGGGAACCCTGGGGGCTTTAAGTTCTACTGCGACTGAATACTTTCGCGCCATTTTTTCCGCGGCTACGTCCAGTTGGGTATCGCCGAGACCCGCGAGTATGGTTTCCGAGGTGTCTGGGTCTCGGTGGCTTTCCAGAGTCGGATCTTCTTCGATAAGCTTGGCGATCGCCTGTCCCAGTTTGTCAATATCCGCTTTGGATTTGGGGTGAACCGCCACCGAGTATGTCGGTTTGGGGAAAGATATTGGAGTGACTATTACCGGGCTGTCCTGGGTCGCCAGCGTATCATTCGTCGCTGTGACGGCGCATTTAGCAACCGCGCCGATGTCTCCGGCGCCGATTTGTGTTGCCGGTTCCTGGTGTTTGCCTCTCATGACGTACAGCTGCCCAATCCGTTCGTCAGCTTTCCGGGTTGAATTCCAGACGTGGGTGTTGCTTTGAAGCATGCCGCGGTAAACACGAAAGAAAGTCAGCTTGCCAACAAAGGGGTCCGCGGTCGTTTTGAAAACCAGTGCGGCTAGCGGGCTTGACTCATCAGCGGTGAGGCTGTTTCCATCGTTGAGTTCGACTTTCCGCCCTTGAGGCGACGGCATGAATTCAACGACGAAATCCAACAATGAATCCACGCCGGTGTTGGTAAGCGCCGCCCCGGCCAGGATCGGTACAATTTCACCTGCCGCAATCGCCTTTTTCAAACCGCTGTGGATCTCCTCAGCCGACAGTTCTTCACCGCCGAGGAATTTTTCGATGAGATTGTCGTCCTGTTCGGCGACTGCCTCGATAAGCCGCTCTCTGGCGTCTTTTGCGGTCTGCGTCAATTGAGCTGGTACCTCGCCTTCAGCGGCGGGGTGGGCGCCGGTAAACGCCTTAAGGTTTAAGACATCAATAACGCCTTTAAAGTCTTTGAAAGAACCTATCGGAATCGTCATCGGCAAGCACTTGTGCCCAAATTTGGCCTGCAGCGCTGCTACCACATTGTCAAAATTCACATTTTCCCGATCCATCTTGTTGACGACCAGGCACCTGGGTAATTTTGCCTCTTCCGCAAGAGCCCAGGCAGTCTCGGTGCCCACTTCAACACCCGATGAAGCGGCGACCACAATAATTGCCGATTCGGCTACTTTAATTGCCGCTTTTGCCTCTCCGGCGAAATCGGCATAACCCGGCGCGTCCAGAAAATTTATTTTGGTTTTGCGCCATATAAAAGGTAAAAGCGAAAGACTTATAGAAATCTTTCGCTTCACTCCCTCGGGATCGAAATCTGATGCTGTCGTGCCGTCGTCAACTCTGCCCATTCGGCTGACGGCGCCGGCGCTGAAGAGCGCCGCCTCGGCCAGGGTGGTTTTTCCGGCGCCGCTGTGAGACAGCAGCGCCACATTCCGGATGCCGGCTATGCCATAATTCTCCATGAAACACCTGCCCTGTATTTAGTCATTAGGGGCTATTATATCCACCGACTTACACTGGGGCAAATTACCGGTAACGTTGAACTCTCAGCCGCCCCGGAACCGCCGGAGAAACGCATCGGCCAATTCGGCAGAAAATCTGCCCTGGTGTTTCTGCCGGCAAGGTCAGCCCAGCAAGAACGCGGCCAGGACCAGCGTGCCAACAATGACTAATCCAAGAATTGCGAACCGCCTGAGCTCACTGCCCAGGTTAGCGATGCGGACGTCAGCCTGTCCTGTCTCAGCCGGCCTCGCCGAAATACCAGCTGAGACCGCTGGTCTTTTCGGCTCCGCAGCGGCTGATTTTGCTCCGACGTTTCCGTACACGGCGGATGATGCCTGAACATTCGCAGGGGCTTGCTGCTTTTGCGTTTTTTCTTCTTCCCCGGCTTGTAAGAATACTTATCTGCCATCTTGTTCCTGCTTTTCAAATTATCGAGGATTTGATTTTGCCCGAGGATGGGCGCTGTCATAAGCCTTCCTGATATGTTCGGAAGTCAAATGAGTATATATCTGGGTGGTGGAAATATTGGCATGCCCCAGGAGTTCCTGTACGGAACGCAGGTCAGCCCCGCCGTTGAGCATATGGGTGGCAAAACTATGCCGCAGGGTGTGAGGCGTGACCATGTCGCTCAAGCCAGCCTGACGAGCGTATTCCTTCAGGATCTGCCAGAGACCCTGGCGGGTAAGACGTTCGCCGCGGCGGTTGAGAAAAAGGGCTTTCTCCGATTCATCCCTCAGAAGCCGGTGCCGGATTTCATTAATATATTCGCCTGCAGCCCTGGCTGCTTGAGGATAAATAGGCACGATCCGTTCTTTGCGCCCTTTGCCGAAACAACGGACCTGGGCTTCGTTACAGTCCAGATCTTCGATATCCAGATTGATCAGTTCACTGACGCGCATACCGCTGGCATAAAGCAGTTCCAGCATTGCCCGGTCGCGCTTGGCTTCGGGAGCACTGGTTTTTGTCGGCTGCTCCAGGAGTAATTTCACCTGGCTGACCGAAATTGCCCCGGGCAGCGGTTTGCCTACTTTGGGAGACTCGATGTTTTCGGTAGGATTTTGCCGGACTTTGTTCTCATCGACCTGGAATGAGAAAAAACTTTTTGCCGCAGCCAGTTTTCTTACCACGGTGGTGACCGCATATTTGCGTTCTTTGAGATCCAACAGATAGGACAACATGTCCTGACGGTTAAAATTGTCCCACAAATGCTGTGCGTTCCGGTTCGATAGGCATTTCTCGGCAAAATCGGCAAGTTGTGATAGGTCGTTGTGATAAGCTTCCCTGGTGTTCCCAGAGAAACCCTTCTCTACTACAAGATAGTTTAGAAAGTTGTCTATATCGGCTTTCATCACAGCGCTCACCGCCTGAAAAGTTTTATGTATTCTAACATAATCAGAGTCCGGGGCAAACCAGGTTTGTGCGCCGCAAACCGAGATTCCATACAGTTTGGGCAAGTTTAAGTTGCCTTTATGTTAAAATATTGCCATGGCAATCGCCCAGCTTCTTGAGGAACAAGTCCGCTGCTTGCCCGCAGCCCCCGGCGTCTATATCTATAAAGATGAAAAAGGCCGCATCATCTACGTCGGCAAGGCGGTCAATTTAAAAAACCGCGTCCGCAGTTATTTTCGCGGTACCGGCAGGCTCGACGAGAAGACCGAAATGCTGGTGGCTGAGGTGCGTGACCTGGAATACTTCGTGGTGCCTTCGGAGCAGGATGCCCTCATCCTGGAGCTAAACCTCATCAAGCGCCACCGGCCGGATTACAACATCCGCCTCAAGGATGACAAAGGCTTGCCCTACCTGCGGGTCACCCCGGGCGATTGGCCTAAGCTTGAGGTCACCCGCCGCTATGTTGAGGGCCAGGGCCGCTACTTCGGGCCGTTCACCGACTCCCGCTCCGTCCACGCCGTGGTCGATCTCCTACGGAAGATTTTTCCCTTTCGAAGTTGCAGCTTGGATCTGAAGAAAGTCAAGCGTCCATGCCTGGAATACGATATGCACCGTTGTCCGGCGCCCTGTACCGGCAGGGTCGCCGCCGAAGACTACAGGCGGAACATCAATCAGGCGGTGCTCTTCCTGGAAGGCCGGCTGGAGAAAGTGGTCAGGAACCTGAAATCGGAGATGGCCGCGGCTTCGGATAATATGGAGTTCGAGCGCGCCGCCGATTTACGGGACCGCATTCGCGACATTGAACAGGTCATCGCCGCCCAGCGTATCGCCACTAAGGTCAAGGGCGAACTCGACGCCGTCGCCTATGTCCAGAACGGTGACGAGAGCTTCGTTATGGTCTTTTTCGTTCGGGAGGGCAAGATCATTGGCAGGGAACACTTCTTCCTGCGGGGTACCTCCGGCCAGCCGCCGTCCCAGGTCATGTCCAGCTTTGTCGGCCAGTTCTACAGCAATTCGCCCCACCTGCCGCCGCTCATCCTCATCGAACACAATCCGGATGACAAAGAGGTTCTTGAAGCCTGGCTCTCGACCAAGCGGGGAACCAAGGTCGAGATTGTCGTGCCGCAAAGGGGACCTCGTGTGGAGCTTATGAAGTTAGTCACCGAAAATGCGCGTAAAGGACTGGAACAGCACAAGATCAAGCGGCTGCTCACCGGCGCCGAAGACTCGCGCGCCGGCCTCGAAGAACTGGCAAAAGTCCTCGGCTTAAGCAAGCCGCCCCATCGCATCGAGGGCTACGATATTTCGAACATTCAGGGTAAGCTGGCGGTGGGTTCGATGGTCGTCTTCACCGGCGGCCGGCCCGATTCAAAGAACTATCGCCGCTTCCGTATCAAGATGGTGCCCGGTGCCGATGACTTTGCCATGATGAAAGAGGTCATCGGCCGCCGGTTCGCCCATGCCAAGGCCCATAAAGATAAGCCCGACCTGGAAGGCGAAGCTGAAACCAAATGGGCTGCCCTGCCCGACCTGATTCTCATCGACGGCGGCAAGGGGCAAATTTCTGCGGCTGTCGGGGCGCTCAGAGAGAAAGGCGCCGAAAATATTCCCATTATCGGTTTGGCCAAGGAGCGTGAGGAGATATTCCTGCCGGAGCATTCGGCACCGATCATCCTCGAGGAGCGTTCCGCTGCACGACGGCTGCTGCAACGGATTCGGGACGAAGCCCACCGCTTCGCGCTTGGCTACCATACCAATTTGCGGCAAAAGTCCGCGATCGCTTCTCAACTTGAAGCCATCCCGGGCATCGGCCCGGCGCGCCGTCGCTCCCTTATTAAAAAATTCGGTTCCGTTCACGGCGTCCGCTCTGCAACGGCTGATCAAATCGTCGAGACTCAAGGCATCACTCCCCAGCTTGCTCGCCTCATTAAAGAGAGCTTATAATCGTTTTGCTTTTCTCACTCTGAGCTTGGCCAAAGGCAAAATATCGATCAGGAGAACCAAAAGACCGATGGAATGGCTGCTGGTCTTTTTCGCCGTCGATCTCGTTCTTGGCATCCTCATCGCCATTGCGCTCGGCCGGAGTATTAAAGGTTGGTCCCTCGACCGTAAAGCCGAGATCGAAAAACTGCTGTCGAAGGCAAAACCGATCGACAGGGTCTTCAACCAGGCAGACGTTAGCCGCCTGCCGCCGCCGGTGCAACGATACCTCCTTAAAGCTATTATACAGGGGACTCCTTACGTCAGCCGCCTGCACCTGAAACAGAGCGGCCGGATGCGATTCAACCAGAGGTGGATAAGCATCGAAGCCGACCAGTATTATTCGGCCGAACCGCTGTCCTTCACCTGGATTGCGAAGATGAAACTCGGTCCCGCCTGGGTTGCCGCCCGAGACCGCTACTCCAACGGCAAAGGCAACATGCTGATCAAAATACTCTCCGCCGTGCCTCTGTTCGACGTCCGCGGCCCGGAGATGGACCATGCCTCTTTACTGCGCTATCTGTCGGAGCTGCCCTGGCTGCCAACGGCTTTCCTATCTGATCACATCACCTGGCAAGCGATTGACGACCGCACCGCCGAGGCTACCATCACCGATGGCGGTATTTCGGCCACCGCCACCTTCCATTTCAACGGAGCCGATGAGATCAGTGAGTTCAAATCACTCGGCCGTTTCCGCAGTGAAACCGGTAAAATCACGCCATGGTCCGGAACGTGGTCGAACTACCAGGAATTCAACGGCTTCCGCATTCCAACCGAAGGTAACGCCGTTTGGAATGATCCTCAGGGCGATTTTGAGTATGTCAGGCTCAAGATTGAGACAGCAGAATACGACCGGCGTTAAATGATGCTGGGAGTCAACATCGCCCAGGCCTGTCCAGGTCAGGGCGGCCTGGGGTAGGTTCCCGTGACCTACTGACCAGTCGAAAAACCTGCTTGGGTCACTGTTGATAATCGCGGCGCTGACCTAGTTCACTTTTATCCTGCCACCCGGGGATGATGACACTAGGGGCTAGGTAACACCTTAATCAGCACGATTCCCCGTACACTGCCGCCGGTCCCAGGTACTCCGGAAACCTGCCCTTCAATTTCTTCCTGGCTTCGTAGCACAGGTGGCAGGCATCAACGTGTCCAGCCGCCAGTTCCAGCCCGTAGCGTGCCGCCAGGCCCGCCGGACCGCCCTCGATCAGCGGTCCGGCGATCTGGTGTGCCTTGCCTTTGAAGTTCTTGACCAGTTCGGAAAGTGGCGTCTGCCACATGTTGCCCATCAAGAGCCCCTGACACAGGTGGACATTGCCGAAGGCATCGACATGGACGCGCGACGGGTTTTTGAGGTCTTCATCGGGACATTCCCTGAAACTCTTCGAGTCCTTTCGCGGTAAATCGCCCAAAAGACATTCCGCCGCCCGCCCGCGGAACCTCACCCCGCCGCCGATGATCGGTTCGCCCTTCTTCCTGGCGCTGTCCGAAATCTTGACCGTGGGCTTCTCGATGCACATGGTATAGGCATTGAGCCCGAGTTTTTGCGCCGCCGCAACGGCGTGTTGCGCCGGGCTGGGTTTGCCCTCCGATGTATGGAAGGCGTCGTCAGAAAGTCCCAGATCAGACAGCCCGAGGTCTATGAGCGGCTTTAGCCAGAGCTCAGCCGACTCCGGATCGGTCGCCCAGTATGCGTTGGAGACGATACCCGCCGAGAGCTTCCGACCTTTAGCCAATTTCATTCCTTCGAGCAGGAGTGGATAATACAGAAACGGCTCGCCGCCCTCAAAATAGACATTTTCGATGGATTCAACCTCGGCGATTTGTTCGAACGCCGCCCTCAACTGGGCGACACTGAATGTGCCTTCAGCTTCCGGGCTCCCGAAGACGAAACAATGTTCGCACGCTGACGTACAACGGTAGGTCAGCAGAAAATGGATTCCGTTTAACATCACGTTTCTCCGTCCCGGGACAGAACAAAACGGGAAATAGCCAGTGCAACTCCCGACAAATCAACGCTTGAAGTGACAAAGTCGGCACAGGCTTTTAGCTCATCCGAAGCATTACCCATGGCCACAGCCAGACCCGCCGTTCCAAGCAAAGACAAATCGTTAATGCCATCGCCTATCGCCATGACCTGATCGAGATCAAGGTTCAGGTATGCCGCCAATTTCACCAGCGCAGTTCCTTTAGAAACCGCCGGATTTACGACATTGATAAACTTGACGTTTGGGTAGGCCGGTGTTCGGGCAACCGATCCGCGCAGCGAACCGGTAAAATGGTCCAGGAATAGCCTGGCCTTCAATTCCTCATCCTGATTATGAATCATCAATTCGCATTTGATGATAAGTTCACGGCCGATAATCTCGTCGAAATTCACATGCGTGCTTCTGAGTCCGAAAAATTCCCGATGAATCGCGTCTGCCCAGTTGATCTCCTCGACAAAATACCTGTCAAGCGCATAGAGTTCCAGGTAAATGCTGTTGGCGCGGGCAAAACGCACCGCGGCGGCAAGTAATCCCGGATCAATCGGTTGCAAGGCAATTGTTGTATTCTGAGTTGGGTTATAAATCAAAGCTCCGTCGAAGAAAATATGCGCTCCGTCCAGGCTAAGATCGGCTATGTATTGGCGGCAGGCGTCGACAACGCGGCCTGTGGATAAGGCTATTGCGATGCCACCAGACTTTGCGGCCGCGATCACTGTTTTATCGGCGCTGGAAATTTGCCCTCTGGAGTTTATCAGGGTCCCATCGAGGTCAACGACAACAAGCTTGATCTGGCGATTTGTTAACGGGGATCCTTGGGCTTTACAGCTCATCCGGCCACCAGCTGGATCTCAAATATTAATGGCCAAAGTTTGCCGGTGACAAACAATCGCTTCTGCGCCGCATCATAAGCAATTCCATTTAGAACATCTACATAAATGCCGGCTGCCTGGGCTGGTGTCAGAAGCCCGGTAAGGTCTATCCAACTTTCGACCCGGCCGCTGGCCGGATCAATGATAGCGATGCGGTCAGTCTGCCATACATTGGCATAGATTTTGCCGTCGATAAACTCCAATTCATTAAGCCTTACTACTGGCGTCGTCCCGTCTTTGACCTCTATCTGACTCGTCCGCTGTAAGGTAACCGGATCAAGGAAGTAAAGATTGGCTGTGCCATCGCTCATGATGATGCGGCTGCCGTCATTGGCCAGGCCCCAGCCCTCGGTGACGTAATTGAAATCACTCTCCAGATCAAACGTTTCACGGTCATAAACAAAGCCGATGCCTGATTGCCAGGTGAGCTGAATGAGAGTGTCCTGCCACATCGTCAGCCCCTCCCCAAAATACTGTTGGGGCAGCGTCTTTGATTGCATCACCATACCCGTCGCCAGCTCCACCTTACGAATTGATGACTGACCGTTCAGACCCGTGCTTTCGTAGAGGAATCCATTGAAGTAAACCAATCCCTGGGTGAAGGCGGTACGGTCATGGGGATAACTGTTAACGATGCGGTAAGTGTAATGGGTAGCCGTCTGGACGGCAGGCGTCGCTGTTGTCGTCGTGATGGTTTGCAATCCGTCGTTGTTGCAGGCTGCAGGCGCGATGGTAAATGAGATGATGAGGCACGCCGCGACCGTTAAACGCTTTACGTGTTGGGTTATCACTGTTCGATCTGTCACCGATTTATCGCCTATGCCTAATCATACCAGCGTTAAGGTAAAACCGGCGAATAAGACATCACTCGTCCACGGCCAGGTCTGACCTACTATGGTATAATATTTGCATGGGCGAGATTAAGGTCGTCGCTACCAACCAAAAGGCGTACCACAACTACTATATCAGCGACCCGATGGAAGCCGGGCTCGTCCTGACCGGTACGGAGATCAAATCACTCCGCGGCGGCCGAGTTAACTTGGGCGACGCCTATGTCAAGCCGGAAAACGGCGAGATGTGGCTCCTGAATGCCCATATTGCTCGTTATGAGGCTGGTTCCTACATGAGCCATGAACCGACGCGGAGCCGCAAGCTTCTGGTCCATAAGAAGGAGATGCGTACCATGCTCGGGCGCATCAAGGAAAAAGGCCTGACCCTGGTGCCGACCAAAATCTACATTAAAGGAAATGTCGCTAAAGTGGAAGTCGCGGTCGGCAAAGGTAAAAAGCTCTATGACAAACGCGAGGTCATCGAGAAAAGAGAGAGCGATCGCGAACTGGGCCGCATTCTGAAAAATCGGCTCGCATGACCTGGGGACGCGTGGTTTCGACAGTGGAGGTTAGTTACGGAATTGCAGGTTGAGCTTGCCGCTAAGCTCACTAATCCTGGTGGCAAAACACAATTGGCGAACGTGAACTCGTTCTCGCCGGCTAAATAAAGCCAGCGCATCCGCCGCTCCTTACCCCGACGGGAGCGAATCGGGTGCCGACAGTTGGGGTGCCGCTGACCTGACGCCGACATGGGAGGCGAAAGACTAATCGGCTTGCCCGGCGAGATTCCGCCGGTTGAAGCTCAAAGGGCAAGAACAAAGATCCGGCTAAACCTGTAGCACATTCCGGGCAGTCTCCATTGGACGGGGAGTTCGACTCTCCCCCGTCTCCACCAGAAACACAGCCGAGCCTTTGGGAGAAGCTCCCAGAGGCTCGTTTATTATGTGGATCTTAGAATCCTTCTTCGCTGAAGCTACCTGGAAGATAGGTCTGAAAGGTGGTTTAGGCATCACTGCGATCACCCTCTTCCCAGCTTTGGCGTCGATGTAGACTGCGTCCAGTATGGTGAGGAGTATCTTCCTTTGCTCAGAAAGCGTTGCCGAAGCCCATAACTTGGGAAGATCCAGGATAAGTTTACCGGCAGCTTCTGCGGCGTTGTAGTCAGGCACCACCAATGATTCAAGGCTGAGTTCAAGCAATCTCTTCTGCCGCTTGTACTCTTCTTCGGGCATGACGTTATCGACATATGCCCTGCCTAGTCGAAGGAGTCTTGCTTTGACCTCGTCGCGTTCCTTTTTGATCCGCTCAACATCATCTTTAAGACTGATTATTGACAGCACTTCTTCCAACCATTTCGGTCCGAGTTCGATAGCCGAAACTAACTCTCTCACCTGATTGTCAATAGTAGAACATGTTATGGCACCACCATGACCCCGACAATCCTCGATACTCCTGGTGGCTTTGTGCTCCCGATAATATGAATTGCCACTGGTGTAAGTCTGAGCCCACATCGGCATGCCGCAGTAAGCGCATCTCACCAGACCTTTGAGCAAGTATTCCCTTTCAGGATGAGACGAAAGCGTCTCGGACCTCCCTGAGTTCTTCTTGAGCAAATCTTGGACGGCAATAAAGACCTCTTTGCTGATCAGGGGCTGGTGAGCGCCGGGTAGAGCCTTACCCTGATACACGACTTGTCCGGTAAAGAAGGGATTGTGGAGGATTCCTCTGATGGATGCCGTTGTGAAGAGCCTGGGACCTGCTACAAGGTTGCCAATGGCGTCGGGTGAGGCCTTGGTGTTCCGGGTGCGGAAACCCTCAGCATTAAGCCACCCAGCAAGGCTGCTTAGGGTGCCGGTGCCTGAGGCGTAGCGCCTGAATAGTTCGGTTACTGCTGGTCCTTCGGTTGGGTGGATGTGAATACCGCCAGAATGCTCAGGATCACACTGTTTGACCTTCTCTCCCTTGGAACTATCCCAGCAGGACTGGTATCCGAAAGGGATTGCCCCGTGATGCTTGCCCTCGTAAATCCGCTGCTCCTGCCCTTTCTTCACATGCTTGGCTAGCGATGATGAGAAGAACTGATTGAAGGCTCCCAGCATGTGCATCGAAAGCATGCCTTCAGGCGTTGAATAGTCGATACTCTCGGTAATGGAGACGAGCCCGACGTGATGTTTGGCCAAAATCGATAAGGACTCGATGGTTACCTTCATATTCCGGGACCAGCGATCAAGAGTATGGATCACGATGACGTCAAATTGATGTTTTGAGGCATCTTCCAGCAGCTGCCTGAAGACCGGACGTTTGGCGATGGCGTCGACATGAGCGCTCTTGCCTTCTTCCCGGTAGACGCCGACCGGTTGCCAGCCCCTGTTCTGACAAAGTTCCCGGAAGAGCCTCTCTTGAGCAGTGAGTGAATGCCCCTGAACCTGGGACACATCCGATACCCGGATGTAGGTGACTGCTCGTTTAGCTTCAGTCATGGGAAACCTCTCTTATCGAGTTTCCTCTTGAAGCGACGGACAGAGCGACTTCAGCGATGGTGTTGAAGAAGTGCTGTAACATTATGTCGTCTAACTCTCCACCTTCAAAAGTGGCGGGGATTGTATAGCGAAGGGGTATACCCGTCAACGACTTATCGGGCATCTCCTTGGGATCCATCTAGTTGGTCTCCCTGCCCTTGTCAGCGTCGAGTAACCGCTTGAAAGTGGCATAACCGATGCGGAGCTCTCTCGCTGCCTGGCGTCTTGATAACTCTCCAGCTTTGAGGCGCTCCAAAACTGCTCCATAAGTCTGATTGAAACCTCGCCTGTCGGTTACCCTTGGTCGCCCTATCTGCATCCCCTGTTTCCGGGCACGGTCCATGCCGGCCTTAACCCTTTCTCTCAAGATCGACCTCTCCATTTGGGCATAAGCGACAGTGATGTAATAAAGGACTTCACCAAAAGGCGAGGTGGTGTCCAGCCAGGGCTCGGTGTAAGAACGAAGACCGACTCCCCAGGTCTTCAGCCTTTCGAGGGTAGTCGCGGCATCAAGCACTGACCGGAAAGCCCGGTCCATTCTCCAGACAAGGATCAAGTCAAAACGCCGCTTACTGGCGTCACTAAGAAGTTCGCGCCAGGAGGTCCTATGGACAATATCGGTGGCAGACACTTGATCTGAGTATTCATTGTAAGTCTGCCAACTCTGCGACTTTACGAACTCTCTTAAAGGCATGAGTTGGGTGGCAAGGTCTTGATCCTTGTCCGAGGTCGATACTCTGGCGTAAATCGCGACTCTCATGCTTTTATCCTTTGGACTGGATCTCCTGCTTCAGGGTATCGATAAGGGCATGCACCTTCGTATCGATCTTCCTGTAAGCTGCAATTGAGACTTCCAGCTTGTCGGCTTCTTCCTCACAATAAGCAGCGATGTTGTCACTCATGTCCTTTAACTGATCCGCTTCGAGGACAAACCTTGCCTTGCCATGGGTTGTCTTTGAAGATATCTCAAAGGCAGCGAAGACTTGACCGATATTAGTTGCAGGGATTTCGAGGCCGAACTCTTCAAGTATTCGGTCGGATATCTCTTTGGCGGTAGCCCGAGTTGTGCCTTCAGAGGCTAGAAGGTGGGCGGTAACCACGACTGCCAGACAGTTTTTAACTGAGATCAGGTGCGATGCCTTATGAACACACTCTTTGAGTTCATCGTAATTCATCTGGTTTCTCCTTCCCCTGTACTCTGTTTGGTACATATATCGGCGGTGGAGTCGCTACCCGTACCCTTCGTACCCGTACCCTTTTCCTCCAAAACCTTCTTGATGTAGTTCTGGTCGGAGATGAAAGCCCTGAAATGTCTGCCGTCTTTCGGACAAATCAGCATGATGAACGGTTTGTTCGATTCCCTTCCTTTAGCGGTCCTGATTGATAAAGGACTGCCACAGATCAGGCAATTCACAGTGTTCATTCTGGTTGATACCTCTCTAGAAAGAATTTACACAGCAGATACATTGCAGTGCCGCGGGTATTGGGATTGTCTTTGCTTGAGTCCTTTGCCACAGGAAGAATCCTCGCAAGAGCCTCCTGCACTGTTTCGAGTTGAGGCCGAGTGAATTGCAGCTGCATATGAGAAAGCCTGGCGGCTTGCGCCTGCTCCCAGGCCTCAAGATGCTCAGCTAGAGTGCCTTCACTGATGGTGGAAAGAGTCGAAAGGCTTTGTGAAGTTTCCGGAAGAACAGATAACACTTCACTTTCGGGAATGGACGAGAGAATCTCTTTAAGAAGAGCACCCTTCAGAGCAAGGTCGTCTTGGCCCCTAAGACCATTGAGTGCCTGTGCCAAAAGCATGGCTTCGGCATCTTTCAGGTCAACAACGACGCAAGGAACCAGCTCGATCCCGATGTCCTTGATCACCTTCAGCCGCTGATTTCCAGACAGGACTTCGTATAGGCTTTGTATTGGCCTCACCACCAGAGGCTCAACTAGACCGTATCGGGTGAGGCTGTTTTTCAGGCGTTCGAATCCAGCTTCGTCCATCTGATTCGGGTTCCAAGGTGCTTCCACCAAAACGGTCAGAGGCAGGGTGATGATTTTCATTTCGTCTCCTTTTTGGGGTAGGGTTGAGGGTTTACGGTCAGTTGGGTTTTCAAACTTGGATCTAGAAAATAGATATAGCGATGCTTTCGGGTTTGTGGCACTACCCTGACTTCGATGCCTTGCTCCTCAAGATACTTGATCGAGTGCGATCCCAGGGTGTGACTGAGGCTCCGGGAGTGCCTCACTCGTCCGTCACCCAGGTCAAACATCGGCATAGCCTCAGACAATCCGGTGTAGATCCACCCAGTCGCCTGGTAGATAGTTCCAAGATGACCCTGGCCTGGATCGGCGTAGCTAACAATGAATTTAGTTTTTGTGTGCTTCTTGAGAGCCCTCAGAGCAATACTGATCACTCGTGATTCCGAGTTGGAAGGCAGTTCATCCGAAAGCCATAAGCGAGAAAGGGTCATACAGTCTTCGGGATTCGCACCCTGGACCAGGCGATAAGCGTGTGCCGGTCCAGAACCAAATGTAATTGCCCCAAGAAGCCTGTTGCCTTGAAGCACGCCGAAAGCTAGCTGCGTGCCACCAGGCATCGAGTGAAGGTAGTGGTTTCTGACCAAGATCGACTTGGCAGCAACGAAGGGTATGGGCTTAACCAGAA
Source organism: Dehalogenimonas alkenigignens (assembly GCF_001466665.1). Classification (NCBI taxonomy): domain Bacteria; kingdom Bacillati; phylum Chloroflexota; class Dehalococcoidia; order Dehalococcoidales; family Dehalococcoidaceae; genus Dehalogenimonas; species Dehalogenimonas alkenigignens. The sequence goes on from NZ_KQ758903.1 coordinate 1,616,385, forward strand.
TGGATTGGAGCGCCGCCGTCGGGATCGGACCGCGTCTTTCATCCTGGCTGGATGACGTGCTGACCATTACACTCGCGGCGCTCATGAACCTAGCTCCTCATACTCTGGATCGTGGAGGACTTCCCTGAGCATCCACCGGGCATACCTTTCACGCCCTTTGTCGCCAGACGATATGCTGACCTTGAGAATCCGTCGCCACTCAGGGATGCTCAAATCCCTCCACTGATCCAATACTTCGGACTCATTTTGTGGCTCAATTTCACCCGGAACCCCTCTTAGGGGGTTTTGATCCGCAACATCCGCAACATTACGATTGGCGCAGCTTTGGACACAATCCGCAACATTTTCGGATTTTTGGGCTTCTGTTGCGGATCGAAAAGGCCCATTTTGGACGTTCGAGTCAAAGCTGGGTGTTGCGGATGTTGCGGATTGACGCACTGTATGAGGCAAATAACGCTTCCATGCATCATCAAAATCAGCCCGATAATACCCCTTCGGCGTCTGGTTTCCTTCCCTGATCGACTGGCTGCGGATCCCATAACTCTTTAAAAGCGAGGCCATTTTCTTACCATTTATCGGCTTGCCCCGCAGATCGTTCCATGGCGATTCATCCAGACTCAACAGACCTTCTATCATGTCAGCCGTGAACATGTAGGTTTGGGTACTGAAAATTTGTTTGAGATCTGTTAGGAGTTGCACGCCCATCGAATCGTTTTGGTAATTGTCTTTGACCATAAGAGCGATAGCGGCTTGTCGGGCTTTTTCAAAACAATCCCTGCCTGCCGCATCAGCTATGGCCAGAAGAGGTTCCCAGCAGTCAGCGGCTCGATCATTAAGTTCTTCAGGCAAAGCAGGGACTGTTACCTCAAGGCTGCTTGCTGCCGTGGCAATGCGCCCCTTGAGCGCTGTCGCTTCAGGTTCATGGGTACGGCGGCGGAATCGTTCGACTGTCTCATCGGGCATGCGCCTCTTCAGGATTATTAGAATGCTTCGGTCAGCTACGGTATCAGGCAAGTTACCAATCCCGGCGATGGCTTTCGGACAGTAGGTCGACAGGTCTTTATAACCGATATTGGCACCCTGTCCTGTGCAGATCGATGCCTTACCACCACGACGGTAACCGGTGTTCAGGATTCCGCGAAGCGTCTCTGAATATTCTTCGGGACCGCTGAAGGCAGCGTCCGATTCATCGAGCAGAAGCGTCGGAGATTCGGCATCGATCTTACGGGCTAATACCGCCGGTGTTACCCTCCCCGTGAACCAAGGCTTAGCCACCAGCAGTTCCAGGACTTCCAGTAACCTGGTCTTACCCGACCTCTTTTCTGGCGAGGTAATCGATAGATACGGGGTCGTGTCGAAATGATCGAAGGCATGACTATGGATTACCCAGAGCGAGATGGCAAGTAAATAATGTTCAGGCAAAACGACAAAACGCCTGATAAAACCTGAGACGTCGATGATCAGCTGGTTCAAGTCAACAGGTTTGGGTAGCTCCCATCGTGGCGAACTCTCCACCAGGGCTTCAAGCTCCGCCCGATTGTGGCCTGAACCGAGCCAGTCATAGACGTCTTCTTTGTGGCCAAGTCCCGGCAGGGCAACAACTTTGACCGATCGGGCAACGGTAATAAGTGACTTGGCTACCTGCTCGGCATGGGCTCTGCCAGGATCGTCGTTGTCGGGTAGTATGACGACGGCTCGATTCTTAAAGAAAGGTACAAATTCATCGCGCCATTTACCTGCCCCCATTGGCGAGCAGGTGGCAACAAACCCCTGACCGACCAGGGAAAGAACGCCCTTCTCTCCTTCGGCCACGTAAACCGTCGTTTCGAGAGGTGTTGAGATAAGTTCAGGGAGGCGGAAAAGTACCCGCCGGACGCCCTCCAAGTTATAGATCCAACCGCCCCTGCCATCAGGACGGCGCTGTCTGAAACCCTTCGGCTGATAACGGACGACCTGGAAAAGAACTTTGCCAGATTCATCTAGGTAATCGTAATTGGCAACTTCAACGGATTTCTCGGGATTTGAATCAATTTCAATCCCTAGCTTAGAAGCAAGCTTCTTTAGATTACCCTTTTCACTACAAGCCAGGCACTTGAAGCCTCGTTCATTGAAGCGAAGATTGGGGTGATTCCGATCATCGTGAAAAGGGCAGAGAGCTGTGTACCAACCGTTTTTATCGGGTTTGGATACTTTCTCCAACCGAGAAAGTATTTTAATTAAAATGTCGTTCTGATGAGTGACTGCCACGCCCTAAACGATAGGCGTATACAAGGAACTCAGCACGGCGATTTTCGATTTTTAGAAAAAGCCACCTATCACCGCATAACCCTGCCTGATCTGGGTAGAGTGATCGACAGGATTTTCGCAATTCTAGCCGTGTTTTCTTGCGCTGCTGATTCCCCAATTCCTTCTCTCTGGGCTGCTGCGATTACTGAGTCGCCAAGGAATATTCGATCAAAAAGGCAATCGAAAGTCGCCCGATCCCAGTGCATTGAGCGTCTATAACCCCACTGCGACATCGTTTCACAGAAATTCTTGTAATCATCTGCTCCCAATTTTTCACGGGTATCTTGACGTCGCATCGATGCAAGAAAATACTCGCGATAGACTCTTTTCTTTTCTCTAGGTACGCTCGAATCTGAATACAACCGTTTTATTTGTCCGCTGAACAACGTGCCAAGGACACCATCGATCGTTGCCCTTGGACGCTTAACGTTGGCAAACGGCCTAGATGCTTCGACCATATCCAGATTGATTTGAAATAGAGGTGCCCACCAGCATTTCAGACCTGCTCGATAATGCAAATGAATCGATTTCCTGAGGTAACGCAAGATCGATTCGACATGCGGTTGCACAATCTCGTAGAACCGATTTCTAACCTCAGGTACCAACGAGTCGTTAACGCTATCGGATAATCGCTTAAGCGGTAAAATGCTACCTAGAGCCTTTTGAGAGTACCTTTCGTTATACTTTTCACGGAACTCTTCGAATTTCTCGAAGACATCGATGACATCTTTGTCTTTGCAGAATTCTTCAGCTTCAGGCATGTAGGGCGCCGATGACACCGCCAGGTCATAAATATCGACAGGCGAGGCTACCGCAACAACATTTGAGAAGATTCGTGTTGATCGGCCTCTCGATACCCCAAACATATTCATGCGTAACGAGCGTCTCAGCGTTGAGGTTTTTTCGTAAATTTCGGTGAACACGGGTAAATACTCTTGCCTCAGTTCGATCCTCGAACTCCTGAAAACAAGAGCTTCAGGCCGTTCCTCGAACAATTCCTGTAATAAGGACATGGCAATGACAAAATCGAGTAAATCGTTTGACCATTCGAGTTTGTTTGCGTTTTCAAAGGTTAGGTGGTCCATGAAGCGAGATTATACGGAAAAACTCATCCCGCTCCAAAAAGGGGATGCCTTGCGGTGAAGCTAACCGGCTCTTATAATGAACCGAACCAAAAGGACTTCTTTCAGGTCCATTTTCAGGGAATCCAAGAGCCTTCATATTGATGAAAAATCGATACCTGGTAATTCTTTCAGGAGGATCTTAGAGAACGTTCTTTTGGCCAGTGAACGCTCTAACTAGATATAACTCACAATCATGATACTCAAGTCTATTTTAAAAATACTAGTTCACCAGCATAATTTTATGCTCATTTTTGCCATATTCGCTGGCCTCAATATGGCGCCGTTGGCTCAACTCACCGAAAGTTGGATCATCCCTTCACTCATCATTGCCATGTCTTTGTCTTTAAGTCATATCGATATAACTAAAGATCTGCTACTACCTAGAAAGATACTCAAAGCGACCAGTATGGGTTTGTTGCTCAATTTTATTCTGTTAGGTGGCCTCAATATCATATTGGGTCACCTATTTACGGATGATAAGTATTTAATTGCTGGTTTAGTCGTTTTAGCTGGTGCTCCCCCATCACTTTTAATCACACCTTGCACGTATAACATCAAGGGCGATGTATCCTTCTCATTTTTAAGTGCTATTGCGTGTTATTTCTTATCCATCTTGATCTTACCGTTATTAATATATGTTTTTCTTGGTAGCACCTATTGGGGAGTAGATCTATTCAATGTAATATTTCAAATTGTCGTTTTACCGCTCATATTGTCACGTATTATCAGAAATATAAAACAATCTAGACTTATACAACCATATAACGGCCATATCATAAATTGGTGTATTGCCATCGTTTGTTTTACCCTAGTAGGATTAAATCATGAATTACTTACTACGTACTCAAACAACCTTTTAATTGCGTTTATCGTTGCTGCGGCCACAATATTTCTTCTTGGGGAATTGATTTATCGTACTAGTAGGTTATTAATAATTCCAACGCCAACTGCCATCAGTTATATGCTTCTTGGTTCAATGAAAAAATGGGCTGGAGCGAGTACCATCGCATACGTAATATTGGGCCCAAAAGCTTCCGTACCTGCGATTGCTGCTTTAATCGTAGGTTTTCTTTACTATTTATTCCTTTCGATACGTTTTCATAAGAACATTGGGATTGAAACCAAGATTTTCGAAAAATAGATAAAGGTCCTCTGCGCCCTAATCGCAAGAGGACCTTTATCTTAGATGAAGCTTATGCTCTTTTGTTTTGTAGCAATGAACGCACAGTCGGAACTGCGATTATGGCAGCCCCTGCTCCAAAAATAAGACCTACAATCCATGCCCCTTGGGCTCTTTCAACTGCCAAATCAAACGTAATCACAACTCCAATCGCTGTTAATGCTGCTGCTATTGCAACGAGAATGTGATGCCACCAAAATACATGATATTTTCTATTTGCCAAAAGCATTAAACCTACCAGAACTGTAAAGACGATTCCCCCTAAAAATACTATCAGGCTCATATACTTTCCTTTCAATTTTTGTTTAACTAAGTTCGCCAGGGTGCCCAGTCCGCAGGTGTGTGCCAAGGTTGCCATTTGTCGGCATTTTCACCCCTAGGATACTTACCATAAGTAATATCTGCCACCTTGACCATCATCGGAGCAAGCATCGGTATACTAGCTAATACGCGACCAATATCGTGAGTTGGAGTGTTTGGTGAACTCCATGGACAGACACTGACACAGAATTGACAGCCGAATGCCGTTCTTTGTTTCATACATTGAAACCCATCATATTCCCACTTATAGGCACCGTTAATCAAAGATGGTTCTGGATCTTTTCCGATAACTTGTGATACGCAATTGGCTGAGCACCGACCGCATACTTTGCAAAATTCTCGCAAACCAAAATTTATCGGCTTGTCAGGGACGAGTGGTGCGTTCGTTGCAACAACTATAGTCCGTAATCCAGCACCCCAAGGTGCAATAGCTAGACCGGATCGCCCAGCCTCAGCTAACCCCGCTCTAATTGCAAAAGGAGTCTCACAACAATCCTCATCTGCAATGATCATGCCATAGGCGTCGTAACCCAAGCCTCGGATAGTAGACTCCATGTATTTGGAATAGACATCTTGATCACTGCAAGTTGTTGCTGTTGATGCATTGGCAAGGGGGCCCACCCCAGCACGGTGGGTTGGTAAACTTGTGAAAATGCCCATTACAATTGCATATTTGTAGGGATAGGGCCAAGCCACAGGTCTGCCAGGATCTATCCAACCTTTGGGACGGTAACCACGTAAGGTGCCTGAAGTTGCAGCAACTTTGTAAAGAAACGGTTTCATTTTATCGTCAATTGCACAGACACGAATTTGATCTACACCAAACCAGTGCGCCACACCTTTTAACTTCACAGTCATCTCTTCGGCAGAAATTTCAACCTTCGCCGCATTAATTGGGAGTTTAATCCAATTCTTCTCTGCGGTGTTAACATGCCAATGATCCGAGGCTTGGACTATCGCTGTCCCGAAACGGTAGTCTTGCAATTCCTCTGGTGTCATGTTGGCTATCCATTCATTACGAGAGGTAACCGCCTCCTGCGCAATTTTACCCCATTCCCCGGACCAGTCTTGATTCGTTGCAGCATTACCTACAGCCTGAAAACCGTCTTGTCGCCCGTCGGTAAAGGGTTGGTATTGACCGTTCACTTTTGTTGATCCCAAAGCAAGCTCATTAGGTACTATTTCAGTTGTACCCAGCGAATTCGCAGTGTCATCTATCTCTTTGACCCACCAAGGATATTCGGTTGGATACTGGGGCAAATAGGGATCTTTAAGACGGCTATTGAAGAGCATTCCTTCATTAGTTCCTGGCAGTTCTTTAATTGCAGCTACGGCAGCCAAGGAAGCGAAACCGATACCTGACCCACCCGTAATCTTCAAGAAGTCTCTACGACTATAACCTCTCTCTTTTTCATTCAATTTGTGTTTGACGAGCATAACATAATTCCTTTCAATACAATTTTTCGGTCTCTGTTGTCCATTTCTTATGACTTTCCGAAGATCAATTGTTTATCAAAAAACTCTTTCCTCCTTTCGCATAAGGAACACTTCAACCACCCATGTTTAAATAACTCCTACTTTTCGTTTGGTTGTAGTGTTATTTTATAAATGGTATCTTCAGTTTCGCTTTTGTGACTTCCATTTGATTTCACCTCTCGCTTGTTTGACTTTGGTTAAATAAGTCTTCTATTAAATACTTACCTATTTCGTTAATACATAGGGGTTGTGATTGACGGCTCCTGTCCCGATATACCGTAATTCCCTTCAGACCCCACTCCCAGGCCATCATAAAGACCCGGGCGATATCTTCACGGCTGGCACTCTTGGGGAAGTTCACCGTCTTACTTACGGCATTATCGATATGCCGCTGGAACGCCGCCTGGATACGGACATGCCATTCAGGCGAAACACGGTGGGCGGTAACAAAGATTTTCCGAACGTCTTCCGGCACTTCTTTCCGGCTGTGCAGGTGGTTAGAGGTCACTAGTTGCTCTATAAGCTCACGGGAGTAAAAGCCGCGCTCCCGGGCGATTCGTTCAAAATAAGGGTTGATCTCGAGGAGATTTTCGCCATCGAGGATGTTTCTCACAAAAACCGCGGCGAAGATAGGTTCGATGCCTGACGAGACCCCGGCGATAATGGAGATGGTTCCGGTCGGGGCGATGGTAGTGCAGGAGGCGTTCCTCATGGGGAGGCCGCGTTTTTCATAGATACTACCGGACCAGGCGGGGAAGACCCCCCTTTCGAGAGCGAGGTTGTAAGAGGCTTCCTTGGCGCGTTCGGAGATAAACTCCATTATTTCCTCAGCCATTGTGATAGCTTTGGTCGAGTTGTAAGATACACCCAGCTGGATGAGCATATCGGCAAAGCCCATGACGCCAAGGCCGATCTTCCTTGTTAGTCTGGTTGTGCGTTCGATCACCGGGACAGGGAACTTGTTGACGTCGATGACGTTATCCAAGAAGCGGACAGCGATCGGGATCAACCGCGCCAACTTATTAAAATCAATGGAGAGGGTGCCACCCTTCTCTTTAAGCATGGCGGCGAGATTGATGGAGCCGAGGTTGCAGGACTCGTAGGGGAGTAAAGCCTGCTCTCCACAGCCGGTGATTGTTTCTAACCGGCCCAAGCTGGGCGTGGGATTATCGCGGTTGATGCGGTCTATAAAGACGAGACCGGGGTCGCCGGTGCTCCAGGCCTGGTCGACGATACGCTTAAACACGGCAGAGGCATTGAGACTACCGACGGCTCGACCGGTGTTGGGGTCGATGAGGCAGTAATCGTCGCCGGATCTGACTTTATCCATGAAGTCATCGGTTACCGAAACAGAATTATAGAAATTGGTTAGAAGGCTCGGGTTGCTCTTGGCATTGATGAAATGGAGAATATCGGGATGGGATACGCTCATAACAACCGAGTTGCAGCCACGCCTGACTCCGCCTTGGCGGATGTAGTCCGCAGCTCCGGCAAAGACGTGGATTAGAGCCACCGGACCACCGGCGGCATCAAAGTGTTCACCGACGGCGCTGCCCGTGGGTCTAATATGCGACACGTTGAAGCCGATGCCCCCACCGCTTTTATGGATCATTGCAGTATATTTCACAGCATCGAAGGTCTCTTCCAAGGAATCTGGCACCGGGAGCACGAAGCACGATGAAAGCTGCCCAGTCTCGGTGCCGGCGTTAAGAAGGGTGGGGGAGTTGGGCAGGAATTCAAGAGAAGCCATAGCCCGGTAGAATTCATCGGCGATGGTATCGACTTCAACTTCCGGGCGATATTGTTTCTCGGCTTGGGCGACAAATCGGGCGACGCGGCGGAACATTTGCTCCGGTGTCTCAGTGATCCGGCCATTGCGATCACGCCTAAGATAACGTTTCTCCAGCACTCGGAGAGCGTTGGGGGTGAGGGCTGATTCAATTTCTCTGGTTATTTCAAGGACCATTTACTCTCCTTAAATGGGTTTTATATTGAGGCAAGCCCCACAGTGAACCCCGATTACACCCAGGGAGCCCACGGGAGGGGTTTCACAGCCTGTTAGGCCGGGCTGGTCGCAACAACCCGGCGGCCCTGGTTTCCCCCACCATGAGGCTTGCCAAAGAACGACTTCCTTGAAAGAGACGGCACCATCGCTACCCAACTGATGCATCAGAATTGTTGATAAGTTGCGCCCCAAAAGCGCAAACGACAAGAATGGCAGAAGTTATAATGAATTCGATCAATACACTGCCTCCTTTTATAACCACCTATTGTCTAGACAACACAATATTACATAGTGAATGTATTCCCGACGGTTACGTGCGATACCGGGATAGTAATTAGGGGTAATACATTAGTGTCTTAGAGTAAATTCGTTATACCCGAGTAGTATTGGTAATTGTGAATTGGAATGCTGTCCTTTATGTAGTACCTCTTAATGAATTGAATAAGTTAAGCGGTTAGTAGTGGTAACCATGGGCACCTTGTGATATTGTATTACCAGGGTTAGCGGCATATTCCAGATGTTGATCGCCTACTCAATCTGGATATAAACGGAGAATGCGTTTCGTCCTCCGAGATTGTCTTTTACCTTTGTATCCGATGGAAATTACCGATATTTACCTTATTGGTACATATTGGTACTGGGTTAATATCGTTAAGGTTGTAGAATGAATGTATGCTAGAGATTGCTCAGTCTAATACTCCATACAATAGACAATTCCAAGCCCTTCTTGAAGAGGTCCACTCGTATGATCGCACTGAGTTAATGTCGTTATTAGATAAGGCTCTGTCTGCATGGCAAAACGATGAGATGTTGCCATCTCAACTATTTTCAATAATGAATTCGATTGATAAAAGTGTAGATAAAGTTATCCAAACGTATCGCAATGCACAGCCAGTATTTATATGTTCTTTCTCGCCGATCATCACAATGGGGGCCTTGCTGAGTAAAGTATTTTTAAAAGTAAGACTGTTTGATGTTAGGCTGATTAATATCACCTCTCCAACCGATCTAGGCTTGTTGATCAAGACAATCTCCTCAAACGCCCCATTAGCTGTCATATTTAGTTTTTCGCTGTTTCATTTTATCGAAATGGTTAGTGCTGGCATAAAAGACTTACTATCACTTAAGACCACTTATTACGCCGGTGGAGTGGCATTTAACCTAAAACCGGAAATGAAGCACCTACTACCGGGAGTGGTGTTCCCATTAGATTTATTCAACTTAGTTGATTTATTGGAGATTCAAGTCAATGAATAATAAAATCGGTATCATATCTTGTTCATTCATACTTAAGCATGTTAAATCTGTGTTACTGAATAACGATGGATTCAAAATATACCCTTTAGTACCAGCCTGTCTGTTCAAGGTATCCCCAACTTTACTCCGACATGTCTTCGATCAAGCAGCTATCGAAAATCGGGTCTCGCTTGTGGCTTATGGATATTGCCACAAGGATTTACCTGCAATATTTGATGAATATAAAGATCATGTTGTTAAAATCCCAGGCGATAATTGTTGGGAAATGCTATTAGGTATTAATACTTTCCGAGAATATGTCAATGAGGGAAGTTGGCTTCTAAGGACTGCAGTTTGTAACGAATGGCGTGGCGAAACCTTTATTGCTTACGGATCTCTTAACCCAAGCTTCAACCTAGTAAAAGGCTGTAACACACAAAAAATTACAGCTTGTAGGTTTGAACCTGAGAAACCACGTGATTCTGAAGTTTACTCTTTCGCACAAGCCTTTGATACTCCTCCTCAAGTTGTTGAGTGTAACTTAACGCATTTTAAAGCTTTGATTCAGCAGGGAATCAATGATGCGCATAAATTAGCTCTTGACAGTTTTGTCGTAAAAACATCTCCCAAATCACAGAAAATAGACAAAACTATGCCAAGTGAAATATGCGATATTGGATTCCAATATGATATCTATTCTAAATATATTACTTTTATTAGTCCAAAAGTTACCCAACTATTGGGTTTTACCCCTTCGGAATTTATGAAATACTTTATCAATGATCCTGAACACTATTATTACTTCGATAGTGATACTCAAACACAACTTATCTCGCAAAGATACACATTCGTTTCTAATTGTATCTCCAAAGGCATGCAGTATCCACTATCGATTGAATACAGAGCAAAAAGAAAAGATGGAGAAATTATATGGATCAAAGAACATATATATCCCCGGTATAATGATGATGGCAGTGTCAGTAACCGTTTTGAAGGAAAGCTAGAAGATATTTCACACTGGAAAAGCGTGGAACTTAATTTAAAACACCTGTATGAACAGGAGGCTGCAGCAAAGTCAGCGTTACAGAATGAAATTGATAAGCGTGTAGAATTCACTCGGGCTTTGGTCCATGAATTGAAAACCCCTCTAACTCCAATATTACTGGCAAGCGATACACTTGCCAATAATATTTGCGAGAAACAATGGCTTCCGTTAATTGAGTGTATCAATAAAGGAGCCACCGATTTGAGTGGCAGGATTGATGAAATCCTTGATTTAGCTCGAGGTGAAGTCGGTATATTGAGGGTAGATTGTTCGCCTTTTAGTATAAATGATTTGATCTCAGAAATAGTGCACTCTTTTGCACTGCGGGCTAAGAATAATAACCAGCGTCTATTACAAAGACTAGATAAAACTATTCCCTTTGCAATGGCAGATAGCAAACGAATAAAACAGGTCTTGATGAATCTTATCGATAATGCCATCAAATATTCTGGTGAACGAACAACTATCACCTTGAGTACCAGTATGTTGAATGAAAAGTTGGCTGTAATGGTACAAGATGATGGACCAGGCATTCCTGAGGAAAGACAACCGGATCTTTTTATTCCATATAAATGTACAAATAAACTCAGTGGTCTCGGAATAGGACTCGCACTTTCTAAAAAGATTGTCGAGCTCCATGAGGGAAAGATTTGGGTGGTTAATAATCAAAGCGGTGGCTGTGCATTTTATTTTACCCTTCCAGTCATGGTTACACCCAATGCTCAAAAGGCTACGTGTGAAAGTATTAATTATCGAGGATGACCAGCAAATTATCGATACGGTCTCACTAGTATTAAGGTTAGTTTGGCCGGATGTCGCTTTATTTTCAACCCCTTATGGTAAAAAGGGGATTGAATTGGTTGAGAGACATATGCCTGATTCAATTCTTCTTGATCTTGGTCTCCCAGATATCGACGGATATGAGGTATTAAAACAAATACGTGCCTTTACGAGTATCCCGGTAATTGTAATTACAGTGCGAGATGAAGAGATATCATTGATTAAAGCTTTCGAGATGAATGCGGATGACTATCTCATCAAACCTTTTAGACAAATGGAATTGATAGCAAGACTAAAATCTGCGATGAAAAAACGTTCTTTTTTTGAAGAGGATCTCACGATATCATGCAACAATATCCACTATGGTTCTTCCATCAATGAGGTTTACATTGGGAATATCAAGCGGGAACTGACCTCTACGGAAGGTAGGTTGTTGTACCACCTGCTAAAAAAGGCGGGAAAGATCATAACCAAGGTTGAGCTTGCTGAAATGATTTGGGGTGAATTCATTCCAGGTTCCTCAGAAAATATTAAAAATTATATATGCCGTTTACGGAAAAAAATTGAAGATGATCCCAATAACCCCAAAATTATTGTCAGTCGCAGGGGCATAGGATACACTATCCCTCTATCACGTAATTTCACCTAATGTCCTTATACGACTTCGATAATCGCCAGTTATAAAAATTCTTTTATCGACACCCTTCTCTCTTCACCAGCCAAACATTTACCCTGCTCGAGTTTGGAATCGCGTAAGGGGTGGTGAAGTTCGGAGAAACTTAGCTCAGCACCGACCGGAATTTATTTGCAGATGCCTTTCGCTCCACGCATACTTGGAGCAGTCTTGGGTACTTCGTCAACCGGTACAATTTTCATCGAGTTGTCTCACTTCGAGAATTGTCTCAATTTTAGTTTTTGGCTAAGTTAAGTGCAATCTGCCATAAAAAATAGGGTGTTTTTCCGAGGTGGAAGGTAACAACAGATATAGAACGAGATACTCTCTGTCTGTTCTGTGAAGAGCCAAATTAGGATTTTTCGTGTTTCCGGGAGAGTCCGACTCTCTGAGGAGGACGAAGCTAACAACAGACCGGGAGCATTCTGCCCTCGGTCTTTTCGTTTCTTAACCACTCCAGGATATAACGTGTTTCAGGCAGAGTCTGACCGATTCATACTATATTAGAAAGGAGACAGCCTTTGGCTGTCTCCTTTCTTAACCTTGTTAGTTATCACTTTGATCAATAACGCCTGCCTCGGCGTCTCAACTGTTCAGCCTTAGCTACTTCTATCGAGATGGTTTTGCCGGAATAACCCATATAACCACACTGTATACAGGCTGAATAACAACCATACTCATCACTACCATCAAACAAGTCACCGGTACGACATCTAGGGCAGCTCTTGAGATTGATCATTAAATCACCTCACACGTGCATTTTTAAACACAATTCCATCCCGAGGTATGTCCGAGGGCAGTAACTCAAGTCACAGACTGACGTTTCATTAAACCCGTTCATCCCCTCTCACATTTAGCCACCCCAATCGGTTCCAGATGTCTAACTCTCCGATAAGCCCAGGATTTAATAACAGTCCCAAATGCTGTTAGCCTGTTACACTAAATAACCATCTAGTTGGTGTTATAAGTTCAAGTGAAAGATCAACCTCGATCTATTTATCCACAAGGGTATTGACAATATAGGATTCTTCCTATATTATATAGAACGTATGATGAATTCCCCCACATTGGGATTTATCGAAAGAGTCGCGAACGCACTTGGGGTTGAAATCAAAATCAGGATACAACCTGGCCATACTGATGACATATATGGAGGTTCCTAGTTTTAGCTCGCTAAGGGGTCAATATGGATAAATATCATTCTCCGATCAGTAACAAGGATCTCATGCAGAGCCTTTCTTCGTCCCAGAAAGGCCAAGGAGAGGCTAACGAATTTCGCGATTTAGATGAGATGTTGAATGCTTCGGAGTTAAATAAGCCATGGTTTGTTAAAGAAACTGACGTCCCTACTGTAGAAATTGATTTGAAACTACACAGCCCTTACCCTCAGTCAGCCAACGTATATGATATTAATGCGTTTTTCAGATATCTAGATAATCCCAAAATGGAAGCTGAGATCATCAGCAATAGCAAACTCCGTGAAAGAGATGGTATTGTACGCCAATTGCCAGGGAACTCTTTACGTGATATCTCTCTCGTTAAGACCCTAATCTCCGATTATTATTACGACCTGCCTTCTCCAGTCGGAGGATTTCGTTCAATCCCGTCTCCAAAAGATTATGGGGTACCACGTTGGGAAGGCACACCGGAAGATAATGCCAAGATGATCCGAACGGTGGCGAAAGCCACCGGCTGTTCTTACGTAGGGTTTCTCGACCTAAGTGACACCAGATTAGGTCCTGTGACAAACTTATTTTACTCCGAAATGGCTGTAAAATTTGAGGACGGAATCGAAGATTATAAGCTTCAAGGACTGAATACAATCTGCTACCCCCGTAACTGTAGATATTTGATCGTCCTTGTTCCACAAATGAAGAGTATCTATAAGAGATTCGGTAACTTCACTACACTGGCAACGGCTGGGCAAGATTCAACGGACAAGGTATTACATTTGGCAAAAATGATGAATTTCTTGCATGGAATTGGGTACCTGGGATTCGAAATAAGATCACCCCTTCCTCCTCTAGAAATATGAACCGGCATTGGAGAATATAACCGAACCCACGGACCACCTATCACACCGGCTTTTGGCAACGAATGTTTGTCTGGAACGTTTAGTATTCTCACGGACTTGCCTTTAGCGCCGAGCAAACCGATTGATATGGGGATCCTGAAATACTGTGAAAATTGCCTGAGATGCGCAGTCGCCTGCCCATCTGGCGCGATTGACAAAAACAAATTACCGAGTTGGGAAATTAACACAGGACCTTGGAACGCATCCAATGATCACAAAGGATACAAGAATAATTCTTTTAAATGCATGGAATTCATCGTCAACCATATTGCAACTGGATTCCGGCCAAGATTGATGGGGCATTGCATGAACTGCGTGTATTCTTGTCCATTTACAAAAGCCAAAATGCTTGATAACCGCCTCAAAGCGTTGCCTAACACCGTACCGTTGAGGATAGATCGAGAGAATACCCGACATTTTTGGGAAATTGACATGCCGGAATTTGGAATGATGTCGATCCTTAATCCACCGGAAATAGATAAACCATAACGTTGGGAAAGAGGAGGTGATTCAATACATTTCACAATAGAAATGATATAGAACAGCAATTCGCCCAAAACGGACTGACGGCTCCTGGCAGAGCCGTCAGTTAAGGAAGGAAAAGTACTGCGTCTTACAACAGTGTCTTGTCGCCTCCCTGTGTTCATTCTAGTAAACAAGGGTCACAGAGTCAAGGAACCAACAAAAATCAAAACATAAAAGAGGTAATATGAAATCGCATTCCACAATGAGTCGCCGAGATTTTATGAAATCTATAGGTTTAGGTTCTGCAGCCATAGCTAGCATGGGTGCAACCGCTCCACTTTTCCATGATCTAGACGAAATGACGGGCATAGGTGCTGCCGAAACTTTTAACTCCACTACATCCATGCAAAAACGTCCTTGGTGGGTTAAAGAGGTTGACATTCCTACAGTAGAAATCGACTTGAAACTGCGCACCCCTTACGCCGGGCCTAATCCGTGGTCTGGAGTATTAGATTCCATATATGTTACTAAAGAAGAGACTGCTGCCATCCTGGCTTCTCAACAGAACAATGCTATTGAAGGAGCTAAAAACAACCGGCCAGGTTTTACATTGCGTGATCAAATTGGAGCTTGGGCTTCACTGGATAGAGGACAAACAGGATATCTAAAATATCCACCTGAAGGTTTTCGAACAATAAAAGTTACTCATGAAACCTTAGGTGTACCGAAGTGGGAAGGCTCCGAAACGGAAAACGCATTCATGATTCGAACTTTCCTGCGGCAATTTGGTGCAGGGGCAATTGGCTATGCAAGAGTGGATGATAACAGCGTCGGACCGCGTAAACCCCTTTTTAATACTCATGTGAGATTGGAAAACAATTCAGATTATAAGTATGATACTAATGGAACATTTGTCATGCCCGAGAAGTGCAAATATGCCATCATAATTTATGATAGAAGTCCCCGAGATCCCAATAACTATCGTCGTACTGTCAATAGTCCTCAAGCCTTTGTATCAAACATGGAGAAATGCGAGTATGGTCATAAGCTCCAAAACTTCCTTTGGGGTTTAGGCTACCAGTCCTATTGGTTTGAAGATGAAACAACTAGCAAATTCACAGGGACTCCGACGAATGTTTGGGGTATCCTCTCAGGCATAGGCGAATACAACCGAATTCACAATGCGGTCTCGCAACCCGAAGGTGAGACCGGTAATTTTGCCAGTATTCTCTTCACAGATTTGCCTCTACCTACTACTAAACCGATAGACTTTGGAGCTTTAGAATTCTGTAAAACTTGTGGGATATGTGCCGACGTTTGCCCAGCCGGAGCAATTCCTACAGTAGAAGAGTATAGAGAGCCAACTTGGGATCGAGCAACTGGTCCCTGGAGTGCTTCCAATGACCATAAAGGATATCCTAATAAATCCATTGAATGCGTAAAGTGGTATTTTTCTAATGCAATTACAGGCTTCGCTCCTGCCTCTCGCCCGGTTGGAGTGTGTCGTCGATGTGCCAGTCACTGTGTCTTCAGCAAAGAGCATAAAGCCTGGATTCATGAAGTGGTTAAGGGTGTAGTCTCCACTACCTCCGTAATGAACCCCTTCTTTACAAAAATGGATAGGCTATCAGGTTACAGTGACATCATCTCAGATGAAGGCAGGGCTGAATATTGGCACCAGTACCTACCCGCTGTTTAGAAAGAGAGAGAATTAAATATGAAATTAAATATTGACTTCAAATGGTATCAATGGCTTTTTGGGGTAATTTCTCTGATTTTGGCATCTTTCTTGACTCATGAAATATTTGCTACCCTAGCAGAATCTCAGCCTGGCACTGTCAAGGTACTTTCCTTGCTTATAGGAATCCCATTGATTATCTTCCTGTATCTGACCTTTGGTTTAAGGTCAGCCCTAAAAAAATCCAAATCTAGTGTGACGGATTAGTAACAGATAACCTATGGCCAATGGAGGGGCTTCTTCAGCCTCTCCATTGGCTTATTGGACAAACAATCTAGGCGGGCCGAGTCCCCGGGGAATTCTGACTCCCAGTCCAAGTAACAACATCTGCCGTTGTGACCTGAACAATCTGTTAGAATGTTGAATTAATCTTTTTATTTGAAGGTAGCCCCTCAAAACAAGCAAGAGGGATCGGGGCCCTCTTGCATGACCAGTTGGCTCCTGCAAGTTCCTAAGCCATTAGCTTCCCCTTATCCTGCGGTGACTGGGAATATACGGCATCCACTTTAACCGTGCCGACTCCACTAATAGTCACCCCCATAGCTTCTTTGAGAGCCTTAGCGAATGTATCAAACACTGGCCCAGAAGTTAGGTATTTCTGAAAGGTGCCTTTAACCTGGTAAGTGGTGAATGGTTGAGCAACCGGCAATTTCATTGCCACAATCGCCACCTTTTTTGTTTCCTCGAGATTCTTGAATGTCCTTGTGGTGCGGCCGTACAAGTCGGCGAAAGCAAGCGTTTCGTCGTCAATTGCTGTCATACTCGTTTTGGGGGTGACATTGAGTTCACCAGCACGGCTTATCGTTGCCACCATCTTGGGGACTCCGGGATCTTGAAACAGTCCAATAACCTCTTTTGACATCTTGGCCATAACAATTCTCCTTCTTGATTAGTCCAATAATGAGATGATAGCGAGAGTCATCGCCGTGAGACCCAGCAATAGGTGCACCCAAAAAAGCTTGGCGGTAATGAAACCTTTCAACGGATTGTGAACTGTTTTGAGAGTAAAACCACAGATGCCAGCCGCCAAAATGAATATGAACGCCCAAGTCGCCATGAACGATCCCTCCTTTCGTGTTTTGGTCCATTTTGGCATCATAATGTGAGCGAAGTCGGTAAAATAGTTTACAAACTTGATGCTATGGCTTGCTGTAAAATAGGCGAGTTACGTGGAGGAATAGATGACGTACTTGAACTGTATGGCGGATATGTGGCTATTTGAATCTCTGGAAGAGCGAGAAAAGGGAGAAATCCGTAAACTTTTTCGACGGCCAGAATATCTTAAGGACGAATACCTGGTGACTAAAGGCAGGGTGAAACTGATAAAGACCTCGGAGTATGGTAAGGAAATTGTCCTTGGGTATTTGACCGCCAATCAATTGTTTGGGGAAGAAGTTCTCTTCGATGATTCGTTACGCACCTTTGGTGCCGTTGCCGAGGAGGACTCTCGGCTATGTTCCTGTTATAAGAGTGATTTTGAGGGATTCCTTACGCAGAATAGCCAACTATCGCTAAAAGTGATTAAAACCCTGGGAGACAAGATTAGGCGGATAACCGAGCAACTGGCCGACGTCGCTATTTATGACACCCGCTCCAGCCTTTGTCGCACATTAGCTCGGCTTGCCACGGAACACGGCCAGGAAACCCTAGATGGGATGAAACTGAACTTCAGGTTGACTCATGATGATCTTGGCGCCTTGGTTGGGGCCTCCCGGGTCATGGTTACAAACGTTATGAAGTCACTTAAACTTGCCGGCATTGTGAAGGACGATTTCGATCACAAGTTGGTGGTAAGTAAATGGTTTTTAAGTGAACCTTTGTCAAAAGAAACCCTCCCTATTAAGGGTCACACTGCGAGCTGCGATTGTTTCCAGAGGACTCAATAATTGGATGCTTTTGCATTAAAGGAATTTCAGGCGGAGTTAGACTCCTAGAGGACTATGCATTAACAACAAACCGAAGGTTGTAGACTCTCGGTCCGTTTCATTAACAGCCAACCCAGGACCTCCCGTGTTTCCGGTATAGTCCGACTCTCCTCCGTCTCCCCCTCCGATTGCACATTCCGTCATTTTGTGTCTTCGGCTTTTTGTCGCTTGATTGCGCATACTCAGGGGGCATAAAATCCAGATGAATGGAAACGGTGGATGGGAATACTGCGATGGAGAATCAAGAACGCACTTTCATTGAACCAACCTTAAAGAAGTTTTTCAGAGCATTCCAAGTCGTTTCTCCCTTGAACCTCGTCACATGGTTGGTCCGCCGTTTTAAGATAATTTGGTCTCCAACACGCCTTGTCGTTGAGGTCTACGTAACTTTTTGGTTGGTTTGTCTCCTGGTATTGGCTTGGGCTATAGGGATTGCCGGTTCTCTTCCGGCCTTATTACTACTAGTAATCATCTGGCGTTTATTAGATATCTCACAAGCTTGGTTCCACACATTCCTAAAACACAGGGTGAAAGCCTTATCGCCTGTTCGAAGCTTAGCACTTGCAACAATGAATTACTTCGAATTGTTTATTATATTCGGGATTTTGGCCTATCAATTTAGAACCGATAATTTTTATCCTTCATTCGTCACAATTACTGAAAGCCTCAGATATAGCATCGGGGTGATCACTGCGATGGGATCAAAGTTTGACCCAGCCTCGGTTTTGGGGGGATTGTTGTATTACGGTGAAATAGCTTTCGGATTGGGGTTTCTTGTAGTAATCGTTACCAGGATTCTTACCTTATTTAAGGAATGATTTCCGATTGGCAGTTGTGCAATCGCTTGAGTTGCGACCTCTACCTTGACTACTGAAACGGGTCCACAATTCAAGGTTTGATAGGGCCGAAATAAGATAGGATCAGGTCGTAAGACTTTAAATCGTTTGTCTAGAGTTGAGAACCTATTCTTATACCAATTAGAATATGCTTGTGAAACCAATTGGTCCGATCTACACAACCCAACTTTTTCTACCACTTAGCAAAGAACTGCTTGGAGTCCTCAAGTCCCTAACTCCAGAAGATTGGGTAAAACCGACCGTATGTTTGCCATGGACTGTGAAAGAAGTTGCCGCGCACCTGCTGGGCGGCAACTTCGGCCGACTCTGGAACCGAACCGAATCTTCTCCTGCTCCAATCTTGCTCTACGATGAATTGTTGGAACAAATAAATGAGGACAATGCTCTTTGGGTTAAAGCCTCAAGACGGATTAGTCCGCATATCATCATCGAATTGATTGAACTGACAGATCGTCTCCTCGCACGTCACTTTCAAAGCCTAGATCTACATGGATCGGCAGAAATCACGGTGGCATGGGCAAGTGATCAAATCCCACCAAATTGGTTTGACATCGCGCGCGAATACACAGAGAAATGGTTGCATCAGCAACATATTCGCCAGGCTGTTGGCCGCCCTTTGATGATGGAATCGGTTTGGCTGGCTCCGGTGTTGGATACATTCATCCGTGGCTTGCTACGAACTTTTGGTAACACGGACGCCATTCTTGGCACGAGCATTGGAGTCCAAATCGTTGGGGAAGCTGGCGGAGAGTGGGCGCTGGTTAGAGGAGAATCGGGTTGGGAATTGTTTGTCGGACACCCATTACACCCGGTCAGCCAGGTGAAGATTGATCAGAGTGTGGCTTGGCGCTTATTTACAAGAAGCTTGGATCCGAATACCGCTCGGCATCAAGTGGAAATCCTCGGGAACAAAACGCTTGGTTATAAGGTTCTTGAGACTGTGTCAATCATGGCATAGAAGCACTAACTTCCAATCCCTGCACATCGACTTGCATCCTCATATTCCTTAGGTAAAATGAGCAGTAACACATTCTCTGCTTTTGTGACCAACTCAGTGTGTCATATTGTTCGCCCAATGCCGGTGGCCGCGTCAAAACTGGGCACCGGCGATAAATGATCATCCAACCTGGTTTTCAAACAGTGTCAGACTGGTTGTCTCGATGTCATTGAGACGTTTAGCCACTAACCTGGTCATCGTATCCAGTTGTTCGGCGCATCGCCGGTAATCCGCATCAGTACCGCCAAGGGGATCAGACACCTGGTCTTCTGAACCGATAAATTCGCCGATGGTGAATACCTTATAGGCTTCCTCCGGCGAGAATCGTTTGACCGAGTGA
The DNA here is from genome assembly GCF_001466665.1 of Dehalogenimonas alkenigignens. Classification (NCBI taxonomy): domain Bacteria; kingdom Bacillati; phylum Chloroflexota; class Dehalococcoidia; order Dehalococcoidales; family Dehalococcoidaceae; genus Dehalogenimonas; species Dehalogenimonas alkenigignens. Next base: position 1,636,907 of record NZ_KQ758903.1, read on the forward strand.
GCTCTGCCGATGTCGGTGGTGAGCACAAGATCAGCCGATTCCAGTAATCGGGGACTCAAGGCTCGGGATCTATGATTATCCAGGCGAAGCGGGCGGCCAGAAGTGTCCTTGAATCTGGCAATCGCCTTGATCGATCCAGGACTGGCCGGATAGCCGTCCTCGGCGCCGGTTCCACAGGAAAAGACTTCATCCTGGCGTTCGCCCATGTTAGCTTTGTAGAGCGCCTCGGCCATCGGGCTGCGGCAGGTATTGCCATAGCAGACAAACAGAATCTTTTTCATTTCAACTCCTCCTTCTCCATCGATGTTGGTTACTCACCGGTTTCCCCACCGGCCCAAACGAAGAATTCTGCAAGGATAGCCCCGAGCTGCAACCCCGTTACCGTAACCTCCCATGATTTATCCTCATTCGGGTTCCATTCAACGTCGGGTGATTGCTGGACGCCCAGTTCAACGAAAAGTTCGTGAATCGTCTCGGATTGGTAAAAGAATTGGAATGGATTTTGCCATCTTTCCCTGAGCCAGGCATGTTCTAGTTCCAAAGTGTCAAGTCTAGTTTCACAGAATAATCCCCAGAGTCCCCGAAACTTTACTTCGTGGTCGCCAAACCAATTCCGAAGCTGAACGTACGAATCGTTCTCAGTAGGACTCGGTAGACGGCGCTCCGAGGCTGGTTTATCGGTGCGTAGAATGTTGATGAAAAGGTCCACCATGTGGCACCAATGCTCAGCCCATTCGCCGACAAAATCCGCATTGTTGACCTCAGTTCCATTTGCGTTTGTCATTCTCGGTTCCTCCTCGGACGAATGCGAGCTTGATCGTCGACCGGGTAGAGTAACCCATCGTTTACCGGCCGTATTTCTCTTTAAGGTATACCCCGTAGTCTTTCCAGAAAAGCCCGCACAAGCAGTGGCCTTTGCTTTCAACTTCCTCTATCGACTGGGGACACGGGCACGCGGGACGCATTTTATCGCACGGGCAGTGCCCGAACCGTTTCACGCCATTGAGGTAATACTCATACCCCATCGCGTGAATGATGAAACCGTGTTCGTGGGCGAATTTGATGATCGGGATTGCCTCGGCGTTTTTCACTTTTAGAGCGCTAGCCACGTTGCCCTCCGAGACGAAACGGATTTGGTTCCAACTGATAGGCTTAACCGGCGATCACAGGTGGTCGTGAGCGTATCTGACAAGTCCCTTGATGTATTCGTATAATTCTTCCGGGGTGTCTTTGCTGACTTCCACTATTTTGTCCCCAGATTTATTCTCTTGAACCAGATGCCGCGGATCGGCGTCACCGTACTCGCCCTTTCTCAGGATAATTTTAGATACCGTTTTTCCCCTCGGGATCCCAACCAAGACCGGGCTCCCTTCCGCCCCCAGGCGCTTGGAAGACATATTAAGATACCGTGTGCCGTCCTTGATAAGACTGGTTTCAAAGTTGTTCTTCACCCAGGCTGCCAGATTTTTCATCCGCTCATTCTGGACACCGTCGTCCCACGAACCAGCCTTGATCTTCTTCGCCGCGATCCTCGGGCTCATTCTTTCACCATGCACTTTCATTGCGCCTTCTCCTTTCCCGTTGAAAATGGCTTCCGGGTGATTAAGCCTGAACGCCAGCATCTCAGACGTGTACTCAAGCACTCCGGCCATGTTTCGGTACCAGCCAATGGATTTACCGATCGGGTCCTTGAAATCGAGGGACGGGTTGCCCATGAACTCACCGAGCGAAAATACCCGGCAATCGTTTTCAATGGGGAAACCGGCTTTAATCGATTCGGCGATAGACCTTTCGAGGGCGAGGATCAGATCGAAATCATGAAGATCGCCAATGGTGAGCGGCACCGATCGGTGATTCTTGAGGTTGACACCCTGTTCTGCCACAACCTGGACTGCTTCGGGGCTGGGCGGCCACCCTTTCGCGGTCGAAATGCCCCTTGAAGCAACGACATCCTTACGGCCGGCAAAGCGGGAGTAATGAGCATACAAAGCCGCAGCCATGGGACTCCGGCGGGTGTTTCCAAGGCAGACGAAGAGAATCTTCTGGGGAGTGTCAGGGGTTTTGGGATCATAAGCTGGCGCCAGCCAGCAAAGGCGCATCCATGCTTCAAGCAGCACGGCGGTAGCGGAATGCGCTCTGAAACGGTTTTCCCCATGGCTTTCATCTCCGGTCGGGTCAGCAACGTCCCAGAAAAGAAGTCTGGATTTGATATTGGGGAACCACTTAAGGAGATCGTCCCGGCTCTCAGGGTCCAGGACAATGACCTTATCCGCCCAATCGACGAGGTTTCGAGACACCTGTTTAGAATGGTGGGCTTGCACCCAGGAGGCGATATTGTCGTAAACCGAAAGCGCATCCGCCGCGTCATATGTCATTGGAGCGCCTTCGCCGTAATAGGCAGCCTTGGTACCGCACGATTTGGCTTCGTGCTCCAGCTTGTTTTCTCTGGCGAACTTCTTGAATAGCACCTCGGCCATGGCGCTGCGGCATTGATTGGCCCTGCAAACGAACAGATAATTCATGAAACCTCCTTTTTCTTTTGTGTTGGCTGCTTCAAAACCTCCTGTTGAAGAAAATTTGGGCCGGGCAAGATTCTAAAATTAATGTCCTAAATTTGTCAATTAATGTCAGTTCCGAACCTAGTAGTGCCAGCCACACCTAGACTAGTTAGTATCTTGGCAACGTAGGAGTTCGGAAATGCCGCGAGAGAAAGTCGATAAGAGCGACAAGGACATGGAGAGGGTATACCTGACCTTTTCCGAAGCCCAGCGATGTCTTGGCGTGTCTCATGACACGATGTACAAGCTCATCAAGCAAGGACTGCCTTCCCACAAGCTGGGACGGCGCCGGGTGTTCCTTAAAGAAGAGCTAGTTCAATGGATCAAGGAACATTAGCGCTTGGACAGATGTCCCAGCCTACTGGACACCTGTCCGCGCACCGAGACAGGGTTTGGACGGCAGCGGTATACGACCCAACCTTGGGATGGGTTTTCGATGACGAAGGGGATGACGAACCAGAGGACATCCCGCCAGGAATGCCCGTCTATCTTATGACCGGTAATAGACTAGATTAAACCAACCGCGTAGAATGTTCCGGGGCGAGGCTGAAAACCAGACTCACGGTTCTGTGTATTGACTGCGAGCGCCCACCATTGTGTTCAGTAGATAGAATTCTATCCTCTTCTCCTAACCTTGGACGTAAAAACACGGTGCATCTCAAAACCCTCTTTTGCCAGCCACCTTTATTCTTCACATACTGTTTAATGTAAGAATTCTGTAAATTTCGATATACCGACGGATTCTGCCGAATGCGTTAATACTAATGATAAGGCTCTAGCATTGTTATTGAGAGTTTGTAGCCTTGATTAGTGTATTTATTACACTCTCACCTGTCTACAATTCCGTTGATTTCCCCAGAATGGCACATTATAATAGTTAACGTTCAGCAACTCTATCATAATCTTTTAAAACTCTTGTCTTAACTTCAGCCGCTAGTTGAGTTGGTGCCATGGAGGGGAGTGAGGATTTGGTCCGCGAATACACCCGAACTGAATCTCTAGGCGGTGTTTTGGGTACCGGACTAAACCCTATTGATGGACTGGGCATATACGAAGAAAATCCTAATCCTGTAATCCGGGCTTCCAAGGATGGGGTTATCCTTTATTCCAATCCGGGAAGCCTCGAATTGTGCCGAAAGTGGGATTGCGCTTTCGGAGGACTAGTGCCCAAACCTTATAAACGTCTCATCGAAGACGCGATTCAGACGATGTCCACTCGATGGTCCCACGAGAAGGTTGACAATATTACCTATAGACTGCAAATTGTCCCGGTCCCTGGCCATGATTATGTTAATATTTTCGGATTTGCCACAGAAAGCCCCGATGTATCAGACGGAAACCGGCGGCAACGCCAGTCAAACCTCACTCGAGCCGCCGTCCATGAGTTAAAAAATCCCCTGACTCCGATTCTGGCGGCGAGCGAGATGCTGGTCAACCGTCTACCCGATGGGACTCCGGCCCGACTCGCAAAACAGATCAACCTCGGAGCCATAGAGTTGAATTCGCGGATCGGTGAGTTGTTCGAGTTGATACGCGGCGAAATGGGAACGCTGGTACTTGATTACCAGCAGGTAGAACTCAGCGAATTATGCCAGCAGGTAGTTGACTCTCTTCAGCCCGAGGCTGCAGACAAGGGAATAAACCTCCACGTCGAGTCGACGGACCGCAGTTATGAGGTGACCGGCGACCGGCGACGGCTGCGTGAAAGCATGGGACATCTTGTGAAATGCGCTATCAAACGAAGCAGCCTTGGAGCGGAGGTTAGGTTGACGCTTGGATTGTTAAACCAGGCAATGATAGTTCGTATTATCACTACCTGCCTTAACTTTCCTGACCGACTATCTGCGGTTATCTCAGCGCCTTATTCCGTATTGACGCTGGATCGGGATCATTTCAGTACTCTCGGGTTGGAATTAACCCTGTCCAAACTGCTTATCGAATTACATGGCGGCGATGTGAAGGTTACTGATAATTCCAGAGGCTGCTGCTTTGAGATCACTCTTCCAGTTGAGCCAGCTATATCCGCCAACTCGGAGCTTCAAACTTGAAAATACTGATAATCGAAGATGACCCAAATGTGCTTGAACTAGTAGAGCTTACCTTCGAACTCGGCTGGCCTGACATCAAACTCATTAAAGCGGTAACCGGGGAACAAGGTATGAATGCGCTTGAGAGCGAACCCCCGGATGCGGTCATTTTGGATATTGGTTTGCCCGATACCAATGGTTTTGAAATTGTTAAAGCCATAAGGCTGTTCTCTGACGTTCCCATTCTCATGTTGACAGTCCGAGTCGACGAACGCGACGTCGTGAAGGCTCTGACGCTTGGGGCTGATGACTATCTGACCAAGCCATTCCGGCAGATGGAACTTCTGGCAAGGATCAAGGCGATAACCCGTCGAAGCCACCAGGGGGATCAGGACCTTAAAGTCAGCCATGGACTGTGGCGTTTCGGGAAGACATTAACTGAACTATATCACGGCCAGCAGGTGTTCCATCTGACCCCTATACAGGGACAGATAATGCAGACCCTGATAAAACAAGCCGGCCAGTTTGTCAGCGCTGAAACATTGGCGGTAAAAATCTGGGGCGAACACCACGCCGCTACCGCAGACGATCTCAGAGTCCATATTCATCACATTCGAAAAAAGCTTGATCCAAGCGACTCAAAATTGATCGTCAACAAGCCCGGTCAGGGTTATATGTTTTCGCCTGATTAAATAGGTCCTTGAAATCCACACCAGGTTATTTCGGACCGCGACCATAGTATAATTATTTCTTAATATGGTACTAGTACCTATTGTACTTTAGTACAACATCTGCCTAAGCATTTATACTGATTTTTTGTTTGTTTTAGCTTTGGTCTGCCATCGTGTTAACCCATTTTAACTCATCTTAACTGATAATTAACGCTTTTCCATTGTAAAGTGTACCCGTGATTAAGAAACCGAAATGTGCTGGTGGATATCAAGAGGGGAAGGGGGATCGGACTTTCTTAAGACTGGCTAATAGACTCCCCAAAACCTTTCGGGTTGTTAACGAGCCTGCAATTGGATCAGCGGCCGCTTTAACCTGCAGGCTGGGCAGGGAACAAAAACCCCGGCGTGTCAGAGACAGCTTTTTGTTACCTCATCGGAGCAATGCTATTTGCCCCAAACCTGCTGTCAATCGCCGAACTCATAACCTTATCAGGCCGACCGAACCGAGGAGTCAGTTGTCATGAAAACAGTCCAACCATCCATTACCTCTGATCTCAATTCCAATACACCTATCGAGGTCGAGGGTCCGGAAAAGCCTTTCGTCATGCGGTTGCCGTTTGCCTATACCTCGCTAGACGAAGCTTGCATCATGCAGGCTGATCGGATCTGGACGACAAAATGCAGCCACAAGTCAGTATCTAATTACTATTCATTATCGTTTAATCGTGGGCTCTAAACAGCGAATGTATCGCGGCAAGCTCTGCGGTGGGGGAAACCAGGGAAAGCTGGTTGCGCGACTCAGCCGGCTTGGAAGGTACTGTGGAACCCCTCCCGTGGGCAACCCTGGGCGTAATCGGGGTTCACCGCCGGGCTTGCCGAACTTAATTAGTAGATAAGAGGGAACAATGCAAACAAACGTCTACAACATCGCTTTCGCTGAATCTACCAAGCAGGTCTACCTTCATTTTTGGGGATGCAATATCAAGTGCAAAGGTTGCGTCTGCCAGAAGGTGGTTTATGACTTCATGCTGGATCGGAATATGCACCTGCACCTGGCGGAACCCAGGGGTCTGGCGGCGGCCCCGGAACGGTTCATGGCATTTAACGACGTCATCGATACGCTGGTCGGTTTGGAGGCTAAGTGGGTCCTCTTTGAAGGCCAGGAGGCTTCGCTGGATCCCCAGATGCCGTTCATCGCTGAAGCGCTTCACCGGCATCTTGGAACTACCAACGTACTCCTGACCAATGCTTTTGTCATGCCCGATCTGAGACATTTTGATAAAGTCGCCGTCGGGCTGAAAGCTTTTAATGAAAACCTCCACCGTGAGTATACCGGCGAATCTAACAGAACTATCCTGGAAAACTTCCCCAGAATATTCCACTCCGGTGTTCCGATGATGGCTGAGACGGTGCTCATTCCAGGCTATATCGATTATCAGGAAATAGAACAAATCGCAAAATTCATCGCAAGTGTTGATAAGAATATCCGATACCAAATTGATGCTTATTTCAAAGCCGGAAATAATCCATGGCGAAGGCCGACGGCAGATGAGGTTGACCGGGCAGTGGAGGCAGCCTCGAAGCACCTGAATAATGTATACGCATACAAGGGTTCGGAGCCGCGGGAGTTCGGAGTGAAAAGCATTTTCCCGACCGAGGCTGAACTAGATGCCGCCGAGTTGGCGCCAGCAGTGGAATCACGCCACCTGGTGTATGCTTAACCTGAGTTAAAAACGATGAGGATCCTTCTTGTTATTCCATCCCGGTCTTACGGCACTGTTCCCGGATATACTAAGTTCCCTGATGAAATGCTGTCTATCGGGGGTATGCTTGAGAGCCGCGGCCATCAGGTCAAACTTGTCGACTGCAACCTCGATAAAAAGCGCCCGGTGGATTTTCTCGATTTTTGTCCCCAGTTGGTAGGTTTTTGCGTCGCCACAGGCCCAAATATCACCGATGCATTAACTCAATCATCTGAATTTAAAAACCTGTTCCCCGGGGTCAAGATCGCATGGGGCTTCCGTCACGCCAGCGCCTACCCTGCGGAAGTGCTACGGGAATCTTGCGCCGATTATGCCGTAATAGGACCTGGTGAATTCACCATCGCCGAACTTGCGGATCATCTGGAGAAAAACTCCACCGATTACTCTTCCATAAAAGGCTTGGCCTTTAAAAACAGCGACGGCATGATTATCATTAATGAACCACGACCCTTTATGGCCGATTTGGATAGCCTGCCGGATCCAGCCTGGCATCTTATTGATGTAAATAGATATTCCGATGTGACCTTAAATACCTCACGCGGCTGCCCTTTCAAATGCACCATCTGCTCTGATCCCACATTCTACGGCGGCAACATGTGCGACCTTTCGGCAGAACGGATCGTTGCCCAAATGGAGCTGCTTCACAAAAAGTACGGCATCCAGCATATCTATTTTTCCGGTGAACGTTTTGTTATTAACCGTGAAAGGCTGCATCAGTTTTGCCGGTTGGTGATCCATAAGAAATGGAAAATCACTTGGAATGCGCCGGTATCAGGCGCTCTTGATGAAGAAACCGTCCGGCTGATGAAAAAAGCCGGTTGCACCTCCGTGCTCTTTGAGATCGAGACCGGCAGCCAGAGAATGCTATCCTTCATCAACAAAGGTACTGTCTCAGAGATGGAATCCACCTTCTGGCTGCTGGCGAAGCATCATATCATTCCCACCCTTTTCATGATGTACGGGTACCCTACCGAGTCGGTTGAAGATTTCAACGAGAGCCTGACGTTCATGAAGCGCCTCGACTCCCCGCCATATCTGTATATGAAATTTGTGCCTTACCCGGGTACCGTCCTTTTTGATTACTGCCTCGAACACGGGCTATTGAAGACCCCCCGGACACTTCAAGAGTGGGCTGATTTCCCCATTCAGTGCGCCAACGAAATAAATTTATCCCAGGTACCTCAACAGAAGATGGATGAAGCGATGTCGGATTTCAGGCGCAGCTATGCTACACGCCGGGTCCGTTTCATGCTCCGTCATAATCCCGCCTTTTTCTTAGACGCTGTAAAGCGGCCGCGCGAATTTTTCCGGTCGGTCTGGGATCTCGGGAAATATTACATCGATATCATGCTTGATCCGACCAACGGTTCTCAGTCGTGGCTGTCCAAACTTATAAAGAAGAATAGACACAGCGGCGGGTCTGAAAGTCCCCGCCTGCAAACCAAACAAGTTACCCGAGGGGGAGAGGTATCCTGATGAAAGTCCTGCTTGTAACATCAGCGGATAAAGCATACCGCCATTATTATCAGGCATATACCAACCTGCCTAACGGCCTGTTGTATATCGCCTCATTCCTCGAACGCCACGGCCACCAGGTGCAGATTTATGATGGGTACGTCGACGACCGTGAACCGAAGGACTTCGTCGATTTCAATCCTGATGTCATAGGTTTTTCAGTCATCACGGGACCAAACCTGGCGGGATCACTGATCCAATCGCGTGAATTTAAATCATTGTTGCCGGAAACAAAGATTGTATGGGGTAACGTCCACCCATCGATCATGACAACCCAAACAATGCTTGAGGATTGCGTTGACTTTGTTGCCATCGGTGCCGGTGAATACACCATGCTCGAACTCCTGGAACATCTTAGAATCGGCACTCCGGCGCTCGATGAGATTAAAGGACTAGCTTTCCGGCGCGACGATGAAATAGTCGTCAACCAGAAACGTGAATTTATCCGGAACCTCGTGGACATGCCTGACCCGGCCTGGCATCTGGTGGACGTAAAGAAATACTCAGGTATAGGCTTAAACACCTCCCGCGGCTGTGCTCACCGCTGCGCTTTTTGCTACAACAAATCCTATAACAAAGATTATATCGGCTATTTGCCGGCAGAGCGCATCATCGAACAGATCCAGCACGTCCAGAGAGAATACGGGGCGAAACATGTCCGCTTCAATGAAGACAACTTCACATTTAACCGTAAACGTCTACGCGAGTTCTGCCGATTGATTATCGACCGAAAAATAAAAATCAGCTGGTCGTGCGACTCTCGCGCCGACCTGTCAGAATCGGATATCGCCCTTATGAAACGGGCGGGCTGTACTGCCGTCGGACTGGGATTGGAACACGGCAGTCAGCGAATGCTTGATTTTATCCAGAAGGACATCACCGTTCCCGAGATGGAGAGAACGTTTTGGACATTGGTCAAATACAAGATCCGAACATCAGTGTATATCATGTACGGCTTTCCAACCGAAACGCTCGAGGATTTTCAGGCCACCCATGAAATGCTTAAACGGCTTGACAATCCCTATTACATGTATAACCGTTTCGTTCCTTTTCCGGGTAGCGCTTTATTTGAACACTGTGTTAATCATGGTCTCGTAAATCTGCCGGAAAAAATCGAGGATTGGCCTCAATATTTGATGCGCTTCTCCAATCAGGTGAATATTTCAGAAGTGCCGGATGATATGATGGCGGAAGCAGCCGCCCGTTGGCGCGTTTCCTACGCGGCGCAGCGGTTCCGTTTCACCCTCAAACATAATCCATCTTATTTTTGGACAGCCATCACCGACCCGAAGAAATTTTTCCGTGAGCTCTGGGAGCTTGCCAAGTTCCACATCCAGGTGAACGGTTACTACAAGGTTGTTAAAAAGACTTTAGCGGCACCCGAGGCTCCCAAATCAGCAAACGAATATGCCAAATCGGCGGCGGCCGCCGCCCGTTGAGAATGCTTGCCAGTTATAGAAAGGCGAAATGAGATGAGAGTACTCCTGGTTAATGCTCCTGCCCTGGACTATATCAAGTATTATAATTCTAATGCCTACACAACTTTTGATTACGGCTTGTTGTCAATAGCAGCGGTGCTGGAACAGCATGGCCACAGCGTTCAAGTGTGGGATGGCTTCGTTGATTTCCGGAAGGCTAAAGACTTTGTAGCTTTTAATCCCCAGCTAATCGGTTTTTCAGTCATCGCCGGACCGAACATGGAAGGTTCCATTTCGTTGTCGAAAGAATTCAGGGCACTTTTGCCTGGGGTGAAGATCGTCTGGGGTGACGTCCATGCCAGCGTATTGCCAGAACAGACGGTAACGCCGGACTACATCGATTACGTCGCCGTCGGCGCCGGGGAGTTCACCATGCTGGAATTGGTGCAGCACCTAGAAACGGGAACGCCGGCCTTAACAGAGATCAAGGGCCTGGGCTTCAAAGTAAACGGTCAGCCGGTTATCAATGAGCGGCGGCCGTTCATCAAAGATCTGGAAGCGTTGCCCGATCCGGCCTGGCATCTGATCGATGTAAAAAAATATTCCACTCCGGGGCTTAACACCTCGCGTGGCTGCGTCAATCAATGCACTTTTTGTTATAACAAATCATATAATCAGGGCTACACCGGTTGGGTCTCCGCCCAAAAGATAATCAAACAGATAGACCACCTTCAGAATACTTATGGAATCAAATATCTCCGGTTTAATGAGGACAACTTCACCTTCAACCGGAAGCGCCTGCGCGAGATTTGCAATTTGTTGATCGCCCGCAAGCGCAAGATCAAATGGAGCTGCGACGCCCGGGCTGACCTCTCGGAGGCAGATATAGCATTAATGGCAAAAAGCGGTTGTGTGGATATCGGTTTAGGCATCGAAAGCGGCAGCCCCAGAATGCTGGAGTTCATAAAAAAAGATGTCACCGCAGAGCAGATGGCGGCAACTTTCTGGAATTTTATCAAATACAAAATCCGCACCTCGGTGTACATTCTTTACGGAATGCCGACCGAAACCGTAGAGGATTTCGAGACCACCCAAAGATTCCTAACTGAGAAATTAGACAGACCTTACTACATGTTCCATCGCTATGTACCATTTCCCGGGTCGGCGATGTATGACTACTGCGTCGAACACAATCTTATCAAAGTCCCCACCACGCTTGAAGAGTGGCCGGAGTACGTCAAATATTACGGTCACAAGGCTAACCTTTGCGAAGTGCCTCAGGAAATAATTGAAGCGGCGGTGCTCAAATGGTCGACGACCTATGCCATGCAGCGTTTCCGCTTCACACTGAAACACGATAAGTCGTATTTTTGGATTATCTTCAAGAATCCCTTGAAGTTTTTAAAGGAACTTCAGGGTTTGTGGAAATACCAGGCTCAGGTACACAACTACCATCGGACGGTAGTGAAAGAGCAGCGGCAGAAACTTGTCAATCCTGATGTCCTGTCGCTCTCCCGTTCGGGTAATTCAAAGACGGTAGTGTAACGCTGAACCCCGGTCGCCGCTTCTAAATTTGACAGACAGTGAAACCGTAAATGGATACCCGCGGGCGAATTCAAGGGAAGCGTTCGCCCGCGGGGAACAACCGCTTCGATAAAGCTGGTCCCGGTGATATCATATTCTTTATGTAAGGTTATTCGAGGCTTGAACATGTTTACCCTATGCCTCAGTTGGAGCCAATAAATGAATCTCGTCCTTATTCGTGAATGTTCCAACTCCTGTCCCTATTGCTTTGAGGCAGCTGAAAGGGAAGACCGAAAGCAGGGACTGATATCCATGGATAATGTCGGGCTGTTCGCCAAATGGGCTCGCGCTTCACGGCTTCCCTACCTGTCTCTACTGGGTGGCGAACCGTTCCTGCATCCCAAACTGCCAGACATTGTAAAATTATTCAGGCAACAGTGCCCCGGAACTTCTCTACGCATTTTAACAGGCGGTGTTTTCAACAAAGACATACTCGATGATTTATCCCCAGAGGACGCCGCTTTGGTATTCAATGTCAATGAGCCAGTTGATTACCGCAACCCCAAACATTTCACAAAAGTCATCAACAATGTCGAAAACGCGATGCGAAAAGGTTTCAAAGTATCAATCGGTTTTAATGTCTGGCGACTGGATTTCGACCCAACGTTTATTCCGGGCTTAACACATCGTCTAGGATTGGGACACTTTACCTGGACTGTGGCAAACCCGATCAAAAGCTGTGAATCCAGAATCGTCCCGGCAACGGATTTCGGCCTCCTGTCAGACCGTTGTTTCTCGATGCTCCAGGAAGCAGCCAGACTCGGTGTCGAAGCTACGCTTGACTGCCCACTGCCGTTATGTTTCTTCTCGGATACCCAGCTGGCCTGGGTAAGGCAGTTTCACCCCGAAACCGCTTCCGGCATGGGCCCATGCGACCCGGTCCTGGATGTCACTCCGGAGCTGGAGGTAATCCGCTGCTTCGCTCTGTCCAAAGCTTCCAGGATCAAACTAACAGATTATTCTTCAGAGGAGGCTCTCGAAGAATGGTTCCGAAAACACCTCGATCAGACAATGATGCATGGGGGCTGCTATTCTGCCTGTACCGAATGTGCCCATTTTATAAAGGGCCGATGCAACGGCGGCTGCCTGGCCTGGCATCCTGATCCGGGTGAAGAACAAAAAACGAGCCTTGAAGTCCGAATGTACCGGGCTATCGAAGCCGGGACGCCTCAGGCTGCGGTTGAGATGTTCAACTCCGCCGGCCTTCTGGAAAAAACCGACATGGCCGCGTTCGCTGCCGCTGTAGCAGCTTCGCAGTTGGGCGATTGGGATGCGGCATTCCGTTACGCCTACTTCGCCAATGTTCGGGCCCGCAATCCCGAGTTCATGCGCCGTGTCGGGGCTTTCATAGAAGGTATCCCGGTTAAAGTTCAAATCAGTCCGAGCCAGGCGACAGAAATTCTCTCCACCCGGTTTGTTGCCTGCTCAGCATTCGATCGAAGCGATACTCAATCAAACAATAGCTAGGGTAATGCTTATTTTAAGCAGGTATTCTGCGATCAACCGATGAGAATCGCTCTTATTATTCCATCCCGAGCTTACCATGGGACGCCCGGGTATGCTGATTTCCCCGATGAACTCCTTTCGGTTGCCGGAGTCTTAGAAAAAAGCGGTCACCATATCACATTCGCCGATTATAACGTCAACCTCAGCCCTGACCATGACAAAGTAGCCGCATTCAATCCTGGGCTCGCGGTTTTTTATGCCGGCACAGGGCCGGAAATAGCCGACGCCGCAGCCAGATCCCAATCGCTGAAAAAGGCCATCGCAAACGTCAAGATTGCCTGGATCGGCTGCCACCCTACTGTTTTCCCAAGCGAAACCCTGCGCGTGGAATATGTCGATTTTATCGTCATCGGATCCGCCGAAAAGCCGGTCAATGAACTCGCCTCGCGCATTGAACAAGGCAAGGATTTTTCAGCGATACGCGGATTGGGATTTAAAGACACTTCAGCCGCGATGGCGATCAACCCGCCCGATACCAAGCTCGACCCAGAGGTTTTGCCTGACCCGGCATGGCATTTAGCCGATGTCCGGCGCTATCCTGACGTCAACTTGAACACCGCCCGCGGCGGGCTATACGCCTGTACTTTTTTCAGCGACGCCGCCGCTGATACCGGCAAACCTGTCGCTCCATCCCGCCTCGCCCGTCAGATGCAGGATCTCGCCCGGAACCACAGGGTAAAAAGCGTCTATCTGTCCGGAATGGGCTTTATCGGAATCCCGGACAACCTGCGCAGGTTCTGCCAGGCGATGATCGGCCTTGGGGTGAAACTACCCTGGCGATTGCCTGTTTCCCGAGAACTTGATGACGAGACGACCAGATTGATGGCGAGAGCCGGCTGCGCCTCAGTGTTGCTGGATGTCGGCAGCGGCAGCTCAAGGCTCCGGGACTTCATCGGCAAGGGCGACATCGGCGCGGTGGAGCGGACATTTCATCGGCTTGTCCGCCGCCGAATCATTCCCACGCTATACATCAACTACGACTACCCCGGCGAGACGGAGCCTGATTTTCAAGCCACCCTCGAACTGATTCGCCGCCTGGATTATCCGCCCTGCCTGTTACTCAAGTTTATTCCCTACCCCGGAACCGATCTGTACGAGTATTGTCGCCGTGAATCTCTCATCCAAATACCGGATACCCTGGAAGGCTGGGCGGACTTTACGGCCGACTGCATGCGGCGGAGTTTCAGCCAGGTATCCCGCGAGTTGTTAAACACCACGCTGGCGGATTACCGCAAATCTTACGCCGCGCGCCGGGTGAGGTTTATGCTCCGGCATAATCCGCGGTATTTTGTCTCGGTGATCAGCAGGCCGCGGGAATTCTACCGCAGGATGAAGGAATTGGTCAGCTACTGGCTGGGGATTGTCTCAGAAAAAAGAAAAAGCGGGTGACGAGATTCGAACTCGCGACAACCTGCTTGGGAAGCAGGCACTCTGCCAGCTGAGTTACACCCGCGCATTTTCAATTTTAACTTGACGGAAGACAAGTTGTAAAGCCAACTGCGCAAGGGCAATTTCGGTAGAACGCTACAAATGAGTTTTTAAGGAACGAATTAGATAAGCCAGCTTTGAGACAAACGTAGTTTTCGTTTTTCAGGTCGAATCATTTCCATTGTCGTATTCCGGGCTCCAAGGGTCCCCAGGTGTGCCAGTTAACGCACCGATGTCTACACCTTGTTGCTGAAGCCTTAGACCCTCTTCGAAGCGCCCACAGTGGCGCCCTGCGATTCCACGCGGACACCAAGCCATCCATCTTAAGATCTTACTCACTTTTTCCGCTTTCCCTTCACCGGAATTGTTATCGGTTATTTTACGATCCTTCTCAAGACGGTTGATAAGATTGATGAGCCGGGCGATAAGGGCAACGTCAGGTTTAGCCGCTCTCAGCATTTCTGCCAGTTTACAACGTAAAAGAATGGTCTCCTGGGAAGTACCCCCCCAATTCTGAGGCTGATGCGAACAAGCGACGTTCACGGGCATTCATATGTTCAGCATAGAACCCGTGTTTACGAGCATTCTGGTTGCCAGGCTGTCCACCACGTTGCCGTGGTGGACAGCCTGATTCTTGTTCTGCCCCTGGTGATGGCGACGCTGGTTGCTTGGCAGCGCGGTCGCGTTGCCAAGCGGCTAATGTGTCAGGGGAGACCGGGGTATTAGCTAAAGGATCAAGGTTAGACGTGCTGCTGTTTTCATTCATGGTGCTATTGTAGCACACGTGTTCCCTCATTCTGTCAAGCGACTTTTGTCGTTTTTCCCGATATATTTTTTGTATTTCTAACCGATTAAGTATTGTAACCTATTGCCGGAAAGAGTATTATAATGCAAACCACACCCTAGAAATTGCGCCCCTGGGCAGTCTCTCCTCTTGCATGCCGGTCGGTCTGGGGCCCTGATAAACCACTTTACTTTGATAATAAATAGGTAACAGAAGTGCTGAGAAAGGATGGACATGAAAAAAATAATTTCGGTACTAAGTTTGATTTTAGTGTTAACCGCCGTAATTGCTTTCCCGATGACAACTTCGGCGGATACAACCACTGTGACTGGATCTACACTTTCGTCCTATACCATTCAAACAACGGCAGCTTTCGGTTCAATGGCACCAGGTAGCACCAAGACGTTAGCCAATCAAGTGACAGCTTCATATGCATCAAGTGTTGCTGTGTCAGTAGCCGACGCTAGTGCCAGTTATTACACTGGACGCCTGCTTAAACTTGAATATGTCCTGTCAGATGTAGCGCAGATTACCATCACAGCGCCATTGGCGGACGGTGCAGGTGCATATAGTGTCTCGGGTTCACCTGCAACTATGGCGGCAACCGATGTTTGGGGTCTGAAAGCGACCACAGGTACAGTCGCCGGTGCTTGGGATAACGTTGTAATCACACTGACAGTTACACCTACGTAATAATGCACTATTTGTGGGGTAGCCTTAACCTATAAGGCTACCCCACGTACAAATCAATCGGAAATAATGTGGTTAAAACGACAGCAATAACAATTGCTATTTTGGTATGTGTCTTGGTTATTGGGGGCGTTATTCCACTTACTGGATGTAAGTCCCCCTCTCAACCTGTAAGTCAGACCACGACTGTAAGTATTTCAGAGCAACCAAAACTATATCAACAGGATATTAAAGTAACGATTGGTGATAGCATTATACTAGGCAAAATTACCGACGAACTCGCTGATCTTGGCACAATTAATAAGGGCGACAAAGCTTCTTATACCATCACCATCCACAACGCCGCCGAACAAACCATAAAGATTAAAGTAAATACAAACGGTAATATTTCCCAGGTGGCAACATTTACCTATTCAGAAATAATAGCGCCAAAAGTAAACGGAGTGATAACAGTCGATGTTCGCGGAGAAACGGCAGGATTTTACTCTGGAACAATTACCGTGGAGCGAGTAGGTTGAAACGCAGTGGCATATTCACGCTGGTGTCATTAGTCTTATTTTTTACCTTACCTTGCATCCGGTTAGAAGCTCAGGATACAGTAGTCACGGGTGAAACTGCGCCATTAACAATAACTGACGTAACGGCGAATAATATTACCACCTCGGCTGCCACAATCACCTGGGAGACCAACAGTAACACCACATCACAAGTATTTTTTGATACCATATTGCACCCAGACGTCGCCGATTATAGATTTGCTACCACGCTCGACACTAACCACGTCACGATGCACACTGTGAGCTTAAACGGGCTCACTTCTAGCACTACTTACCATTATCGGGTAAAATCCGACCTTCCAGATACAACCCTATCTGTTATTTCAGACGATTATACCTTCACAACCACCCAGGCCTCAGGCGGCGGTGGAGGAGGCGGAGGCGGCGGCTTCGGATCTCAGCTCGTCGGCATCGGGCTTGCTGGCACCTCTCCGTGGATGGACGGCAACGGCAAGGCCATCACCGCCGGTACCGTGGCCACCCCGGACGGAACCCTCACCCTTAACATTCCCGTCGGCACCTTTGTCTGGAACGCCGCCGGCGCCGCCCAGCCGTTCCTATCGGCGGTACCGCTTGCCGATCCTCCGGCGAGCCCGGACAAGAACATACTGGTCTTTGCTTACGAAATGGGGCCGACCGGCGTCACCTTCAACCCGGCCATCTCGATGACCTTCAAGTACACCGATGCCCAGGTGCCGCCAGGGACCCGCGAAGTTGATCTGGTCATTGCCTGGTGGAACGGCTCCCAATGGGTGATGCTGACCGGCGTTGTCGATACCGAGGCCAACACCGTCACGGCAGCTGTCTCCCACTTCACAGCCTTCGCCCTGTTCGCTCCGGCGCCGCCGCCGCCCCCGCCGCCGACGCTTAAGATCAATACACCGGCGGCAGGCGCTTCCTTCGAGGCGGGAACCGTCAGCGTATCGATCAGCGCCGGCAACCTGAAACTCATCAGCGGCCAGAGCGCCAACATCCCCGGCGAAGGGCGGGCGATCTACTATCTCGATGTCAGCATACCGACAACACCGGGGCAGTCAGCGCTGACCGCGCCGGGGACTTACGTCGAGAGCGCCCTCACTTCCTACACCTGGAACAACCTGGCGCCCGGAACTCATACCATTGGCGTGCAACTGGTGCAGAACGACCGGACGCCGTTCAATCCGCCGGTCTATGCGTCAGTTTCGGTGACCATTGCCCAGCCGCCTCCTCCGACGACGACGGCGGCTATCCCGATTCCAACCGCTACCGTTGGACCAACACCGGAACCCGGATCCAACTTGATGCCCATCTTGATCGTTTCGGTCGTAGTGGCTCTAGCTCTCGGCGGGTTCCTGTACTGGAGACTGCGCCGGCCGGTGGGGTTGAAATACACTAACCGGTAATTACACGCCGTACCGCAAAAACAAGAGAGGGGGCTGATTGGTATCAGCCCCCTCTCACATATTGACTGTGATGGCAGGTCTTACTTGTATCCGCCGTGCTGGGCGCCGACAATGCTGTTGATGTTGTATGCCGGCAGCGACATATCCCACCACTTCTCTTTTTCCTCGCCTTCGACAACCCCGTATCCGAACGCCTCATGCATCGAGGCGAAGAAGCCGTTGAAAATGCCGATATTGGCCGAGGTGGCTTTCACGATGTCGTGCACCATCGCCCCTCGAGGGCTGTTGAAGACGCAGGACGGGAAGCAGCGCAGGCAGTTGTCAACCGTTCTCCGGTAGCCCCAGCAGGTGATCATGTCGGTCCAATAGGTCTTCCGGCCTGTTTTAAAGTAGTCTGACTCACCGGGTGTCGGCTTGTCCCATCCCAGGCCCGGCAGCGCTGGGTCCTTGGGAGTGATGGATGACGGGTAAGGTTCATAGGAAGGCTCCCGGTCGCCTTTATGCTCAATTGAGTTCGAGGGGCAGGCGTTGGCGCATTGGCCGCAGCTGTGGCAGAAGTTCCACATGCCGGCGTCAATGGGTTTGCTGGGCGCCAGCGGCAGATCGGTGATCAGGTGGAAGAAGCCGCACCAGGCGCCGAACTCCGGGCTGAGGGCCATGATGGTATGGCGCCCGTTCTCGGCCAGACCCTGAAGCACCGCGTCAGCGCCGGTGGGGATGGCGCGGTAGTTGGTGTCGCTGTAGCCGTGATAGCCGAGACCGCGCAGGAATTCCAGGGTGCAGTAGGTTACATGCTCATCCCGGCGATAGCGGCTGGTATTGGCGGCGCCCATAAGTTGAGAATGAGCCGTTTTAGCCATTTCCTGAGGCATGGGCATGGACCAGGTGACGATATAAAGGGGCACCTTGCTCGGCAGCACGTGCTTGCCGGTTTTTTCATCTACATAGCCGACAGGTACGTCTTCGAATACCTGGGGTTTGATAACGGTGTCCGGCGGGGGAAATTTCGGCGGGTAGAAAGCGGTCGAAACATTGTCGCCGTGGGTGCCGACCAGCTTCAGGTGATCGTCGTGGAGTTCGCCGAAAGACACATCGGAGGCACCGTAGGCGATCATCGCAGACCGAAGCATTTTGGCCGCCTCGTCGGCGGAGCCGGACCATTTTGGGACGCCAAGCTGCTCCGGCGTTGAGACACGCTGGTAACCCACGTAAGCTTTATTCGATGAGGGGCCGCCGGTAACCCGCCAGGAACCGAAACCGAATCCCAGCGGACCTTCCCAAACACCGGCCGCGGCGGAAAAAGCGACATCGCGGAGCTGGTATCCGGGCTCGTTATTCTTCAACCGCTCGGTCGTGCTGGGCAGGGTTTGAGCATTGTAATCCGACAAGCCGAAGTATCGGGCGACGATGGCGGCGGACTGGGTGCTGTGAAAGCCGTGATGCCGGGCCATCATCTGCCAGTCAATATCCACCGTTGGGTGATCCACTTCTTTTATCCACCAGGCTCGCTTCCGGGTGTTATTGGGGGCAGCGGATAGCTCATCTATGTCGTGAAACGCCGGAGCTACCGCTGAGGCGGCGCCGACAAGACCTAAACCTTTCATGAAATCCCTGCGGCTGAGTGTTGAATGAAACCTGCTCATTTTTCCCTCCTCTTATTGTTTTCCCAAGTCGTCATTGCATTACATTATTTATGACTTCGGCTTGAAAGCTACAGCATTTCCCGTTAACCGTAAATTCGTATTTCTACTGATTTATTTTTATTAATCCTCAAACCAATTCGTGTATTAATAATCATTAATATTGAAGAATTAACAAAGCCCAATATTGGGCTTAAAAAAGAAAAGCCCCTCAAATGAGGGGCTAATGATCAAGAGATTGGTAGCGGGGATAGGATTCGAACCTATGACCTTCGGGTTATGAGCCCGACGAGCTGCCACTGCTCCACCCCGCGCCGACCGAGATGGCTATTATCCCATTCCTAGCCTTCAGTGTCAATTCCGAAGGCCGGCGGCGCTGCCGCATTCGTTTGCCGAAAAATGGCCTGAAAGACTATAATTACCCGTCCCGCACATGAAATAGCAGGTTGGCCTGCCGCCCGGAAGGTAGAGATGGCCGCCGACTTAGGCTCCAGTTCAATTGAGATCCCGCGCCTGCTCGCTGGTTTCCGGCGTGACCGTTCGGCTTTAATTCCCTTGCTTCAGGCACTGCAGCAAGCCATCGGTTATTTGCCGGCGGAAGCTATCACTGCCGCCGCAGAACATCTCGGGCTGTCGGAAACAACGGTCTTCAGCGTGGCTTCTTTTTACACCCAATTCAAATTTCAGCCGCCAGGCCGGGACAAGATCAAGGTTTGCCGCGGCACCGCCTGCCATGTCGGCGGCGGCGAGAGGATCATAGCCGAGTTGCAGCGCGACCTCGGTATCAAGCCCGGGGAAACCACTCCCGGGGGGGAGTATTCGCTTGATACTGTCGCTTGTGTCGGCGCCTGCGCCCTGGCGCCGGTAGTCATCATCAACGACGAAATTTTCGGCCGCGCCTCCCCGAGGCAAATCATCGATGAACTGGCAAATCATAAACCGGGAGCCGGTTGCTCATGCCGGGATTAAACGCTTTCACCACGCTCCAGGCTGAAGCCAAGCGTTCCTGGCAGGAGCTGATAGAAAGCCGAACGCCTCATATCCTCATCGGCACAGCGACCTGCGGCAAAGTCTCCGGGGCAATGAGCGTCTACGAAGCGATAATCGCCACGCTCGAACGACTGGGCATTAAAGCCACGGTGACCCAGGTAGGCTGCTTCGGCATGTGCTATGCCGAACCTACTGTGGACATCGCCCTGCCGGGCCAACCGCGCATCAGCTACGGGTTCATGACGCCTGAAAAAGCCAGCCGTATCATCGAAGATTATATAATTCATCACAATCCGCGGCCTGACCTGGCTCTGTGTACAATAGGCGACGGCCGAATCGAAGGTATTACACCCTTCGATGACATGCCGATGCTCAAGGGGCAGCACCGTATCGCAATACGAAATTGCGGTCATATCAATCCGCTGCGCATCAATCATTATATCGCCCGCAACGGCTACGCCGGTTTGTCCCGCGCTCTTTCGACAATGACTCCCCAGTCGGTCATCGATGAGATTCTGAAATCCGGGCTGCGCGGGCGCGGTGGAGCCGGCTTTGCCACCGGTCAGAAATGGCAGTACTGCCGCGACGCTGCGGCCACGCCGAAATACGTGGTATGTAACGCCGATGAGGGCGATCCCGGCGCTTTCATGGACCGCTCCATCCTGGAAGGCGACCCTCATTCTGTTGTCGAAGGGCTGACGATCGCGGCCTACGCCATCGGCGCCGCCGAGGGTTTCATCTATGTCCGCGCTGAGTATCCCCTGGCGGTGACCACCATTAAACACGCCGTGGCGCAGGCTCGGGAGCACGGCTTGCTCGGACGGAATATCATGGGCTCAGGTTTCGATTTCGACATTCATATTAAAGAGGGCGCCGGCGCATTCGTCTGCGGCGAGGAAACGGCGCTGATGGCGAGTATTGAAGGCAAGCGGGGTCTGCCTCGTACCAGACCGCCTTTTCCTGCCAGTTCAGGGCTCTGGGGGAAACCCACCTGCATCAACAATGTCAAAACGCTGGCCATGGCAGCCTACATACTGGCCGAGGGCGCCGATAAGTTCGCCGCGATCGGAACAGAGAGAAGCAAAGGGACGTGCGTCTTCGCCCTGGCCGGGAACATCAATCACATGGGCCTGGTCGAGGTGCCGATGGGCACGCCGCTCTCAGAAGTCATCTACGGCATCGGCGGCGGCATCGCCGGGAGCAAACCGCTCAAGGCGGTACAGATCGGCGGCCCGTCGGGCGGCTGTCTGCCGGCGAATCTAATTTCAACCGGCCTTGATTACGAGTCTTTGGCAAAATCCGGCGCCATCATGGGCTCAGGCGGCTTGATCGTCATGGACGAAGGCAATTGCATGGTCGATGTCGCCCGATATTTTCTCTCGTTCGTTCAAGCCGAATCCTGCGGTAAATGCACACCCTGCCGGCTGGGAACCAGGCAGATGCTCGATATCCTGGAACGGATCACCCGGGGTGAAGGTCATCCGGCGGATATTGACAGGCTTCAAGAACTGGCCAAGCAGATAAAGATTTCATCATTATGCGCCCTCGGCGGGACGTCTCCCAATCCCGTCCTGACGACCCTAAAATATTTTCTCAGCGAATATGAAGCCCACATATTTGAAAGACGGTGTCCGGCCGGAGTCTGTAAAGCTCTGATCACCTATTCTATCGTGAGCGACAAATGCCCGGGCTGCCGCAAATGCGTCAAACCCTGCCCGGCCGGGGCGATAAGCTTCGTCGCCAAGGGGCAACCGGTGCTCCTGGACGAAAAACTGTGTAATCGGTGCGGGGTTTGCCGCGATGTGTGCAAATTGGGCGCGGTGGCCGTGTCATGATCAGGATAACCATTGATGCACGGGAGATCCGCGCTGCTGAAGGGCAAACCGTTTTAGAGGCGGCGCGTAAGGCCGGCATTTACGTCCCCACCCTGTGCTCCTCTCCAGATTTGAAACCCTACGGCGGCTGCCGCCTCTGCGTGGTTGAAATCGATCGAATGCGCGGCTTGCCCACTGCCTGCACCACACCGGTGGCTGAGGGGATGACCGTCCGCACCGACACCCCGGCGGTAAGAGACGCCCGCCTGGCAGTGCTGGACCTGATTCTGGCCGAGCATCCTTTAGACTGCCTGACCTGTGTCAAGAATCAGCGGTGTGAACTTCAACAGGTCACGGCGCGGCTCGGCTTTACCGAACGCCACCTGCCCCGCCGCAGCCGCGTCCAGGCGATCGATGATTCGAATCCTTTCTTCCGGCTTGACCGCAATTACTGCATCCTCTGCGCGCGGTGTACCCGCGCCTGCGATGAAATCTCAGGCAATAACGCTATCGAAATAACCGGCCGGGGTTACGATTCCAGGGTCGGCACCGCCGGCGACCGGCCAATTACCGAAACCAACTGCCGCAGTTGCGGCGAATGCGTCGTCCGCTGCCCCGTGGCGGCGCTGGCGCCCAGAATTGATACTATCCCGGATAATGAGCAAGCCACCATCTGCCCGTATTGCGGCGTCGGCTGCGGTTTGATCCTGAAAACCAGAGGCGCCAGGATTGTCAGCATTTCCGGCGACAGTTCGAATCCTGTCTCCAAAGGCCGGCTCTGCGTCAAAGGCCGTTACGGCGTTACGGGTTTTGTTCATCACCCGGACAGGCTTACAGGACCTCTGGTCAGGAAGAACGGCGTCTACACCCCGGTTCCCTGGGATGAAGCCCTGGAGACCGTCTGCTCACGGCTGGCGCAGTACAAACCTTCCGAGGTAGCGGTCATCTCGTCGGCCAAGGCCACCAACGAAGAGAATTACCTGATTCAAAAACTGGCCCGGGCGGTTCTGGAAACGAATTCAATCGACCACTGCGCCCGGCTTTGCCACGCGCCTACTGTAGCCGGGCTGGCCGCCGCTTTCGGCTCCGGGGCGATGACCAATTCCATCGGGGATTTGAAAAAAGCGGCGTGTTTTTTCATTATCGGCGCCAACACCTCGGAAAGCCACCCCATTATCGGCTTCGATCTGAAACAGGCAATTAAGAACGGAGCCCGGTTGATCGTCGCCAACCCGGCGCCAGTACCCCTGGCCAGCCGAGCCGACATCTACCTCCAGCACACTCCCGGCAGCGATGTCGTGCTCCTTTCTGCCATGTGCAAAGTGATCATCAGCGAAGGTTTGTTCGATCGTACGTTCATCGAGGAACGCACCGAGGGCTTTGAGGAACTTGCCGCCTCCCTGGCGGATTTCAGCCTGGACCAGGCCGCCGAGACATGCGGGGTGCCGCTAACGGATATCAAAGCGGCGGCCAGATTGTACGCCTCCAGCCAGCCGGCTGCCATTCTATATGCTATGGGAATTACCCAGCATTCTCACGGTACCGAAAATGTCCTGGCTGTTGCCAACCTGGCGATGCTGACAGGCAACATCGGCAAACCCGGCGGCGGGGTCAATCCCCTTCGCGGCCAGAACAACGTCCAGGGAGCCTGCGACATGGGAGCCCTGCCCGATGTCTATCCCGGTTACCAGAAGGTCGGCGATGCCGCCACCCGCCGCAAGTTCGAATCAGCCTGGGGGGTGAAATTGCCTTACCGGCGCGGTTTGACCGTGCCGGAGATACTGGATTCTATAGACCGGGGTAAAATCAAAGCTCTCTATATTGTCGGTGAAAACCTGATTCTATCCGAGCCGGATAGCGGGAGGGTACGGCAGGCGCTTTCAAAGCTCGAATTTCTGGCAATTCAGGATATCTTCATAACCGAAACCGCAGAACTGGCTCATGTAATACTGGCCGCGGCCAGCTTTGCTGAAAAAGAGGGAACCTTTACCAACACCGAACGGCGGGTACAGCGGCTCAGGCAAGCGATTCAGCCAGCCGGCGAATCCAGGCCGGACTGGTGGATTACCGCCGAATTGGGCAAACGTCTGGGCGGCAAGGGCTTTAATTACTCCGGGCCTGAACAGATTTTCAACGAGATGCGCGCCCTAACCCCGTCTTACAGCGGAATATCATATCACAGGCTGGAAAGCGGCGGCCTGCAGTGGCCCTGCCCGGATGAGGATCACCCCGGCACCCCGATCCTCCACGCGAAACAGTTCGCCCGCGGCAGGGGCATTTTTAAACCGGTCGGCTATCTTCCACCCGCTGAGCAGCCGGACGCTGATTTCCCTTTCATCCTGACCACCGGCCGCAGCCCGTATCACTTCCATACCGGGACGATGACCCGGCGGGTAACCGGCCTCAAGGCGCTTCAGCCGCGGGAAATTCTGGAGATCGCCTCGTCCGATGCCGCCCGTTTGGCAATATCCGCAGGCGATACGGTAAGGGTGACCTCCCGCAGGGGAGCGGTGACCGCCGAGGCGAGAATCAACCGCCGTTTGAAACCCGGAGTGGTGTTTATGAGCTTCCATTTCCCGGAGACAAACACCAATATCATAACCAGTCCGGCCTCAGATCCATCTTCCGGAACTCCGGAGTTGAAAGTGGCCGCGGTCCGCCTGGAAAAAGTGTAGAATGAATTGGTGAAACAGTATCTGGGCGTTGATATCATTGAAATTTCCCGCGTCGAAGAATCGGTCGCCCGCTGGGGAAACGGGTTCCTGGACCGCATTTTCACCCCGGTGGAAAAGGAACTCTATAATGATAAAATCGAATCTTTGGCGGCTCGCTTCGCGGCTAAAGAAGCCGTTGTCAAGGCGCTCGGCTGCCGGGAGATGATCTACCGGGATGTTGAAATCCTGTCTGAATCAGATGGCCGGCCGTCACTCAAGCTTCATGGCCGTGCTTTGACCATTGCGGGCAATCTCGGCATCACCGAATTCGCGGTCAGCCTGTCGCACGACCGCCAGAATGCCGTCGCCATCGTATCGGCCATCGTCTAAAAACAAAGGGGAGGCTCTACCGAGCCTCCCCGCTTTCAGCCGATTTTTCTAACGCTGAATTCTACTTTTTTACCAGGCCGATGACGAACAACACCGCGCCCAGTCCGACGGCCGCCCAAAAACCATAGACGCTGGCCCACAGGATGAGACTGCGGTTGGATTTGCCTTCCGCCACCGCTTCATCTACCGTTGCCTGGGTGAAGGTGCTTTCATTTATCAGCACCGGGATCAATGTAGCAGGCGCTACCTGCATCCGAACCGTGGTCTTGGTGGTGGTGTAAATAGGCGTTCCCGAGACCGGTTCAACTTTGATGGTGGTAGCTACGTCGACTTTCTGAGGAGCGCCGTTGGCCGCGTTAGGGTAAGCGTTGTCCTTGCTATCTATCTTGAATACGTATACCTTCAGTCCGTCGATTTCTTCTTCGCCGGCAAAGGCGGCGGGCAAGGCTGTGCCGGTGGTGGCTGACCAGAACTGATATGTTTCCTGTTTGGTATTGGCCGGGAAGGTGAATTGACCGGTGCGCGATTTGTCGCCGCCGGCTACGTTTTCCCGGGTTGTCCGGTCGATGGCATATGTTTCGGTTGAGTCAAGAGCGGCGAGTGCCGGATTGGCGGCGGAAAGCGGGGCGCCGTTAGCTGTCATGGTGAACTTGATGGTCTGCGCCACGATGAGAGCATCGGCATCATTGACATCGGTAGCCTTCAGAGTCCGGTCCATCTTCGTGCCGCCGGGTATAGCTACCAGCGAGCCGGTAGCTGGGTTCAATACCTGA
Source organism: Dehalogenimonas alkenigignens (assembly GCF_001466665.1). Taxonomy (NCBI): domain Bacteria; kingdom Bacillati; phylum Chloroflexota; class Dehalococcoidia; order Dehalococcoidales; family Dehalococcoidaceae; genus Dehalogenimonas; species Dehalogenimonas alkenigignens. Next base: position 1,663,051 of record NZ_KQ758903.1, read on the forward strand.
ACCGTACCCTCGAAATGATAGACCTTCTCGTAATCAGCCGGCAATTTTGCCATCCCGGGAAAGATAAGGTACAGCCAGACCAGTGCCAGGGCGATGACTGCGATTCCGGAAAACATCAGGCCGCGTTTTGCCATAGGTGCCCCTTTCATCCCTGAACAGGTTGAATATCTGTTCAAGATAATATAATGACGACCATATTAGGCCTAATATGTCTCACTGTCAAGACATTCAATGAACTGTCATTCAACACGTTCGATGAATCGGACGGCGGTCGGTTTGAAACCGGACGCCCGCGGATGGTATTCAATGAACAAAGCTGTCAATGCGCCCAGCGCTGCCGCGACGGCAGCCCCTTGCAACGCGGTGCTTAAGGCGCCGACGAACTGTTCGCGCATTACCTGGGCAATCATGTCCTGGACGAATGAAGGAGCGTTGCCGCTAAAGGCACCGTTCATTCCCCCGCGGCTGACGCCTTCTAAAATCGATTCTTTGGCCGCCTGAGGCATAAACGGGATGAGTTCAAAAAATGCCCGCAGGTTAGCCACCAGCTTGAACTGCATGATGGCCCCCAAAACCGAAACACCGAGCACCGCCCCGGTCTGCCGGAGCGACGTCAGAACGCCGGAAGCCGAACCGGATTTTTCAACCGGCGCCGACGCCATGACTACTGCCCCCAGGGGCGCCATGACCATTCCCAAGCCCAAACCGGCCGCCGCCAGCGGCAACGCCACCAGCGGCCACGCCGTGTCCAGGGTAATCTTGCTGAGTATTAAAAAAGAGCCGCTGACGAGAGCCAGAGCACCGGCCATGATCCACCGCATAGGGACGCGATCTGCCAGCCTCCCGGCGAAAGCCGATACTGCGGCAAGCGCCAGAGGCAACGGCAGTATCATCAACCCGGTGACCAATGGCGTAAACTGCCGCACCACCTGGAGATACATGACTATCAGAAAAACGACCCCGACCAGGCAGAACATCACCAGCAGCCCTAACGCATTGCCGGCGCTGAAGGAACGGCTGCGGAAGAGTGAAAGATTCACCAGCGGCGCAGGACTCCGGGACTCGGTGTGAATAAAAATGACGAAGGCTACCGCGCTGGCGCAAAATAAACCGACAATTATCGGCGACGTCCAACCCAGACCCTGCCCTTCCACCAGGGCAAAGGTGAGCGTTCCCAGCGCCGCTGATATAGCTAAAATGCCTCTAAGGTCGAGCTTCCGGCTGGCATTCGGTTCTTGAGATTCAGGAACCACCTTCAGTCCGGCATAAACCGCCGCCGCGCCTACCGGCAGATTCACCAAAAATATCGACGGCCAGCCGAAGGCGCCGACCAGCAGGCCGCCTAGAATCGGCCCGATGGCCGCGGCAGTCCCGGCCGCCGCGCCCCAGATGCCCATCGCCAGGCCTCGCTGGTTTTCCTGGAAGGTAACGTTGAGGATCGAAAGAGTCGCCGGCATCATCGCGGCGCCGCCGGCGGCCTGCAGCGCCCGGGCGCCTATCAGCCAGCCGACATCCGGCGCCAGACCGCACAGCGCCGATGCCACGGTGAACACGGAAATACCGCTGATAAACAATTTTTTCCGGCCTATAACATCTCCCAGCCTCCCCATTGGTATCAGCAGGACGGCGAATACAAGAATATAGGCGTTCAGCACCCATTCGCCCGCGGCAAAAGAGGTGTAGAAATCATCGATGATATTCGGCAGGGCGATATTGACGATGGTGACATCGAGATTGACGATGAAAACCGCCGAAGCGACAACCGCGAGTATCTTCCATCTTTGGTCGGGCTTCCGAACGGGACTGCCTGATATGTGGTGTTGCATGAACCGCCATTCTATCGACGAGGCTGGTATTATGTCAAGAATACGAACAGAAATTAACCGTTAATACAGTCGAAAACACGGGTAAAAAGCGTTTAATTCACCCGCCCGACATGTTAGAATAGCGTCATCGTTGAATTGAAGTACCAGGAGATATATGTCCGGACATTCAAAATGGGCTACCATAAAACACCAGAAGGGCGCTGCCGACGCCAAGCGGGGCCAGCTCTTTACCAAGCTGTCCCGCGAAATTATTTTCGCCGCCAAAGAAGGCGGGCCCGACCCGGACATGAATGCCCGGTTACGCCTGGCGGTGCAGAAAGCCAAAGACGCGCGCATGCCCTCGGACAATATCGAGCGGGCCATCAAAAAAGGCTCAGGTCAGCTTGAGGGGGAGATCCTAACCGAACTCAATCTGGAAGGCTACGGGCCGGGTGGTGTGGCGGTACTGGTGCAGGGAGTATCCGACAACCGCAACCGCACTATCGCCGATGTCCGCCACATTTTCACCAAAGCCGGAGGCGCCCTGGGCGAAGCCGGCTGCGTGTCGTGGATTTTTGAAACCAAGGGCAGCATCGTCGTCAAAGGCGGCGGCCGCGATCCGGATGAACTGACGCTCGAAGCCATCGACGCCGGAGCCGACGACGTCAAAATCGACGAAGACGTACTGGAAATTCTCACTACTCCCGATCAGTTGGAAAAAGTAAGGAAAGCGCTCGAAGCCAAGAAGATCCCGGTCGAGAGCGCCGGCATTGAAAAGCATCCCAAAACCCTGGTTGAGCTTGATGAAGAGACGGCGTTACAGGTTCTCAAGCTGCTGTCCAACCTTGAAGATCTGGATGACGTCCAAAACGTTTATTCTAACGCTGACTTTGATCCCGGCGTAATTGATAAATTCCAGGCTTGACCCTGATACCTTCAAAAAATAAGACGAGGAGCGACGCCGGCTCGCGTCATGACTGATGAGAATTCTGGGTATTGACCCCGGCACCAGGCACCTCGGGTATGGCATTATTGATTCCAGCGGACCGGAAACCACGTTTGTTTCATGCGGCGTGATTAACTGCCGTGAAGCTTTGGCCATGACCGACCGGCTGGTCCGCCTTTACGAGGAGCTGGGTAAAGTCATCAGGGAATTCAGGCCGGACTGCGCCGCCGTTGAGAGCCCGTTTTTTTCGGAAAACGCCCGCTCGGCGATGGCCATCGGCAAAGCCCAGGCTGTTGCCATTCTGGCCGCAGCCAATGCCGGTCTTTCGGTTTTCGAGTACCCTCCGGCAAAAATCAAAGCCCGCATCTCGGGATTCGGTGCTTCTGCCAAGGATCAGGTCGCCCGTATGGTCGCTTTGCAATTGGGCATGACGGAAGCTCCTGCCTCCGCTGATGCCGCAGATGCCCTGGCTTGCGCGCTGTGCCACATACAAGAAGTACAAACCGCGGCCGTGTTTGAGCGTCGTTCTGACTGAGCCCGCCGCCGGATCTTGAACCACTTCGAAGGCCGGATTAAAAATTAGTCCTGAATTAACTCCTGGATGCGGCGATTATCAAGTTAGCCCAGAAACAGGCTACAATCTATTCAAGGTACAGTGATGACGCAGCCGACCAGGCTCTATGGCACTTCATGGTGCCCCCATACCCGCCGGTCGCGAGGCATTCTCGATCGGAATCGGATCGACTATTCCTGGCTGGATATTGAATCGGACCGGGAGGCTTGCGCTTTCGTCGAAAGAGTCAACCGCGGCAATCGCAGCGTGCCCACCATCGTTTTCCCCGACGGTTCGATAATGGTCGAACCGGACGATGACGAACTGGTTGCCAAGTGCCGAACTTTTACCAAATTTGATTAACCTCTGTGGAGACGGAGGACCAGCCACATAGCGCGAGACCAATAAACAGGGGGAATGACCCGATGAATAAAATTGCAGCCAGATTCGCTTCGGTGATAATCGGTGTTTTTCTGTTCATGTCATCTGCGATTCCCGCCGGGGCGATACAGAACGGCGAGTTTGATTTCAATGAGCACCCGTATGTTTGCCTGGTGGTCTTTTATGATCAGGCCGGCCGGCCGCTGTGGCGTACCACGGGATCACTGCTGTCCCCCACGGTGGTATTAACCGCCGGTCACGGCACTTCTGGTACCTCAACCGCTAGAGTTTGGTTCCTGAACCGGATCACCGCTGGTTCAGGATACCCTAACGGAGGAGGTATCAACGCTTACGCGGGCGTACCCAGGACGATCGAAGGCTACTCCAGCCAGAATTCGGGAGGACTGCCGCGATTTGACTATCACGATGTCGGATTGGTGATTCTAAACTCACCGGTGCCGGCACGTGTCGTTTCCCAATACGCGGCGCTGCCGGCTGAGGGTTTGATTGACACCCTGCCGATGATGTCAGCGGTGGATCTAGTGGGATACGGGGTCACTTCTCAAGAGAAAGGAAAAGGCATCGCTCCGGCTGATTCATGGCTTTGGGACCGGCAGAGGAACAGCGCTCCGGCCAGCCTCGTCACATCAAACGGCGTTCTGAATTCCGAATTCCTGAAAATAACAGCTAACCCGGCGAAAAACCGCGGCGGGGCGACTTTCGGCGATTCCGGCGGCCCGGTGCTCTTTGCCGGAACGAACGTCATTCTGGGCATCAATTCGTTTGTCACCAACCCTAACTGCGACGGGGTCACTTATGCGCAGCGGTTGGATCTGCCGGACATTCTCGACTGGATCCATGAGTTTCTGGACCCATCCGGATAACCGTTCGGCATGGAGGCATAGCCCGGCCTTTGCCCCGGCTAGACTCCCAGGAACACGACGGGAATAGCCACGGCCAGCACGCCTAAAATCAGAACGATATTCTTATACAGTGCGTATCGGGACTGGTAACCCTTGACAATTTCAGGATCGTAGTATTTATCCAGCCCTTCCTCCTGGTACATTTTTACCAGGCCTTCAGTCAGTTTCACCCGCCGTTCCGCTCCTTTTGACAATGCCCGAACGACCATCACATCGAAGACTATCGTCACGCCGAGGAGTATCAAAAACGCCGCCAACAGGCTGAAGTTCATCTCGGTGGAGGTAGTATAAGACCCGTCCGGGCGGTAATCATATCTCGTTGACCAGGCGCCCGCCGCAAACGCCATGTTTGCCAGCATGAAGACCACGTTCAGTAAAATGGCTACTACCACTGTTGTTTTATCTGTTTTGGTCGTCTGCTCCAATTCGGCTGATATTTCGCCATGCAGTCGGTCTTTCATTTCCGCTCCTGATTCAATCGGTTCAATAAACGATTGAGAGGGTAAACCCTCTCAATCGCAGGCTAACGCGTCCTAGACGAACCTTAGTATTCAACAACCCGGGGCAGTTCTTTGGCCTGTTTAACCCAGTCCGCAACCGCCGCGGGATACGGCATCCGGCGGACCAGTTTCTTCTGCTCATTGACTTCAACCAGCTTCAGCATCAGGTTGTCCGGCTTGCGCTGGGCCAATTCCTTGACGGTATCAACGCCCGCGGCTTCCAGCAGGTCGCTGAACTCTTCACCAATGCCTTTAACTCGGAATAAGTCAGCCCGGTTGACCCATTCAAGGATTGAGGCTTCACTGATGCCGGTCCTTTCAGCCAGGTCCTTGCGTCCCTTCCGGCTGGCGCCTTTCTCAAGCAGGACCTCTACAGTTTTTACCCCGGCCATATTCAGTTTTTCGGTATATTTGGCTCCGATGCCTTCAATCTTTGCTATGTTCGCCATAATTCCTCCTAACCTTTTGTACGCAATTGCTAAAGTCCAGAGGTACAATTAGGACATTTTTTAGCTTTAACCGGAATAGAAGTCGCGCAGTACGGGCAGTCTTTAGTTGTCGGTGCGGCTGAAACCGCAGCGGCTTCCTTGGCCTTTTGTTTGGCAGCCATCTGATTCAAAGGCCGAACGATAAAGAAGAAAATGGCCGCGGCGACAATGAGAAATGAAATCAGGGCATTGATAAAGACACCATAATTGATAGTCACCGCACCCGCGGCTTTGGCAGCGGCTAATGAATCGTATGGAGCTGAGGTCGCCCCTTCTTTCAACACCACGAACAGGTTGCCGAAATCAACATTGCCAAGAAGTAAACCGATCGGAGGCATCAAAACATCTGAAACAAACGAGTTAACGATTGCCCCAAAGGCCGCGCCTATTACTATGCCTACCGCCAGATCGACAACGTTGCCACGCATGATGAAGGTCTTGAATTCTTTGAGCATACCCCTCCTTTCAAACCAAGAGTTAGTTCAATACTACTCTCAAACTTATAGTAAAACAAGATATACTATCCTAACTTAAACTCACTAGACCCCGCATTTTCTCTAATACGTCAAACGAAGAAAATGGGAGTATAATTTTGGAGTGATAGAAAGATCACCAGCGACAATTGATGAATTTGTGAGAGGATTTCCTGCTGCCACGCAGGAAATCCTCAAGAAGTTGAGGCGGCTCATCGGCAAACTTGCCCCGGAAGCCACCGAGGCGATTGTCTACGGCATACCTACATTCCGGCTAAACGGCAACCTGGTCCATTTTTCCGCCTTGAAAAATCATATCGGGTTTTATCCGACACCTTCAGCCATTGAAGCTTTCAAGGAAGAACTTAAGGCCTACGCCACCTCAAAAGGCGCCGTTCAGTTCCCTCTCGATCAACCCATTCCCTATGACCTTATCGAGCGGATGGTGCAATTCAGAGTCAGCGAACAGCGCAAGAAGGCTGTTTAGCATTCAGTCAGAGCGATTTGATGGAACCTTCCGACGCCGAGAATATCTGCCTGTGCCGGATATGCCCGTCTTACGTCGAGTGCGGTGAACCGACCGCTTTTTGCCTCGGCACCAACCCCAGTAAATGCATCAATGCTGAAGCCGGCTGCCTGTGTCTCGGCTGCCCGCTTTGGGTTAAAAAGGCTTTCCGGCACGTTTACTTCTGTACTCGAGGGGCGGAAATTGCTCAATGAAAGCCCCGGCGATTGACCGACGGCGTCTTCTAACGTATAATTGTTTAAGTGACAGGGCTGTTCAACCGGCTGACTGACACGCCGCGCGAGGAATGCGGCGTCTTTGGTATATACGCCCCTGCCGAAGAAGTTTCCCGCATCTCATTCTTTGCTCTCTTTGCCCTTCAACACCGCGGCCAGGAATCCGCCGGAATAGCTACCGCCGACGGCTACACCATACGCTCCTATTCCAGAATGGGACTGGTATCCCAGGTCTTCTCGGAATCAGCCTTATCACAGCTGACCGGTCACATGGCGATCGGCCACAATCGCTACTCCACTTCGGGTTCCAGCATCTCCTGCAACGCCCAGCCGGTAGTTGTCGGTGAAGGCGAGAGGCAGATTGCGCTGGCTCACAACGGCAATATCACCAACGCGCTCGCTCTGCGCCGGGAACTTGATGATCTTGGCTACACCTTCAAAGGCAGCACCGATTCCGAGGTCATAGCCAATCTTATATCATCGGCTCCGTTTTACGACATGGAAGAGCGGATTCGTTACGCCATGGGCCGGCTGCAAGGCGCTTACTCTATAACGATGCTGACCAGGGAAACCCTGTACGCTTTCCGGGACCCACTGGGTGTCCGGCCGCTGTGCCTGGGTAAACTCGGCGACTCCGGCTGGGTAGTCGCCTCAGAGACATGCGCCCTGGGGCATATCGGCGCTGATTTTATCCGAGAGATAGAACCGGGAGAGATCGTCCGCATCGATCCCAACGGTGTTGAAAGTTTCAAAGAAGATTCCGGCCGCCGGGCACTCTGTATTTTTGAATACATCTATTTTGCCCGGCCGGACAGCATCATGAATAACCGGCTGCTCTACACCGCCCGCCAGGCAATGGGCGCGGAGCTCGCCAAAGAACACCCGGTGGAAGCTGACCTGGTGGTAGGCGTGCCGGACTCCGCCACTGCCGCCGGCGCCGGCTATGCCCTGGCAAGCGGCATCCCGCCGGCTGAAGGTCTCATCAAGAACCGCTATATGGGCCGGACATTCATCGAACCAACCCAGCGTATCCGCGACCTTGGGGTCAAACTCAAATTCAATCCTCTCCAGTCGGTGCTGGAAGGCAAGCGGGTGGTACTGGTGGACGATTCGATCGTCCGGGGTACCACAACCCCGCAGGTCATTAAACTGCTGCGCAAGGCTGGAGCCAAAGAAGTCCATATGCGCGTTTGCGCCCCGCCCATCCGCCACCCCTGTTTCTTCGGCGTGGATATGGCCACCCGGCGTGAACTCATCGCCGCCCGGATGACCGTTCCGGATATCAAGAATTATATCGGTGCGGACTCGCTGGGTTACCTGTCGGTGGAGGGATTAATCCGCGCCGTGGGCGCCCCCAAGGAAAACTTCTGCCTTGCTTGCTTCACCGGTGATTATCCGGTGCCGGTGCAGCTGGAACTGGACAAGCTAGCCCTGGAGGACAGCACGCAAATACGGCTGCCGGAGAGCTTTTCCCGCTCGATGGATGCCGAGGAAATTCCGGCCGTCAGTCTTTAACGCTCGTTGAGCTGATCTCCGCTCCAGGCGGTTTCCTCTTCTTCCATGCATCCTTCACAGTACTATCTTTACAACAGCGCCCAGACGCCTTTGACATTTGCCCATTTTTCCACCGGTATATTGACGTAAGGGGTATAATCTCATCAGGTATTTGGATGGTTCTGACCTTTCTTTCCGGTAGCTTCCGGAGGCAGTATGATCAAAGTGATGATAGGGTTTCACAAAAAGCCGGACAGCGATATTCAACCTGTACTGCAAAAACTCCGTTCTTTCGCCATGACTTTTCAAGGTTTTAAAGGTATGGAGAGTCTCGAAAGCGACGAAGGAGGCTCGATCATCGTCATGGAGTTCAACTGGGAAAGCCTGGACCATTGGAAAGCCTGGAAAGCTTCACAGGTACAGAAACAAATCCTGGAAGATGCCGCCGGTTTACTGCTGGACCGCCCTAAGATGAGCGTTTATAAAGTGGTGCCTCTGAGCGGCTGGCCGACGGGAGGTTCGTTGCCTTGATCTCCACCGAGTACGCGCCGCGGTCGGCAAACCGGATTTAGCCTGGCCGCACATGGGTTGCATTTTGTTTGAAAACCAAACAGGCGCCTCTTAAAGAGGCGCCTGTTTTTGTTCCATAAGGCAGCGCTGCTTTAGTGCACCGAACAGGAGATACAGGGGTCGTATGCACGCACCAGCATTTCCAGGGTGTGCCTGATTTCATCCACCGGCTTGTCCAGGATGGCCGGGGCTAAAGCGTCGAAATCATGCTGGATAGAGGCGTGGTTCTGGCCGGTAGGGATGATGCAGTTAGCCGAGACAATCTCACCGGCATCGTTATAAGTGTAGTCATGGATGAGCATGCCGCGCGGCGCTTCGACGATACCCACGCCGCGGCCGGCGCGAGGCTTTACCTTGACCTCTTCATCATGCAGACCCCGTGCCAGCAGCCTGTCGATGATGTTGATGGCATCTTCAACGCAGTGAACCGTTTCCACCGCCTGGGCAACAGAGATGAAGAAGGGATTGTGGATGGGGGCTTTCATGCCCAGGGAAGCAGCCGCTTTTTTGGCGCGAGGCAGCAGTTGTTCCGAACTCAGGTTGAAGCGAGCCAGCGCGCCGACCTGATATGACGCCCGCGCATGCCTGGTATATTTAGCCGAGGACTGAGGCACGCAGAACTCGTTGGTGATCTTCTGGTAGTCCTCCAGCGGAAAGGTGCCGCCGTCGGAGGAGGCGATCTTGCCGGTGATAAAAGCGTACTCCTTGGAATCCTTGAGCGCTACGTATTCGGTGGGACGGTTGAAGTTGGGGATCATCGGGGCGAGCGATTTAACGACGGCCACCATGGTTTCGGCGTCGTCCAGGCACTTGACCAGTCTCTCGCGGACATCACGCAGGGCGTCGGCGTCGGGAAGCTTGCTCCAGCCGCCGACAATGGGAGTGATGGGGTGGGTCTTCCGGCCGGCCAGTATCTCGGCCAGGTTATAGGCCAGCTTTTTCATCCTGACGGCCATGACGATAACATCACCGTGGGTCGCGACAAGCGGGATGACCGAGTCTGCGCCAAGGAAATCCGGGGCGATAAGGAAAAGCACGTGCAGAACATGACTCTCGAGCAGTTCGGCATCGTAAAGCAGCTTCCTGAGGAGCCAGGCTTGCTCCGTCAGTTTGATACCAAAGGCGGCTTCGGTAGCCTGGAGCGACGCGGTAGTATGGGCGATTGAGCAGATGCCGCAAATACGCGATGAGATGGTGGAGACGTCGTCATAGTTGCGGCCCTTAAGCATCCATTCAAAGAAGCGGGGGGATTCGGTAACTTCCCAGAGGACCTTTTCAAGCTTGCCGTCTGAAGCCTCCAGGTGGATGTTGCCGTGTCCCTCGACGCGAGTAAGCTGGTTGACCTTGATCTTTATTTCTGGCACTGCGATACCTCCGAATAGGAGTTGTAGATTTTAAAGCGCTCGAGAATCTGGTCAAGCGTCAGACCGTAGCGGGCAAGGACGTCCTTGGCCGAGTTAGTGTTGGGGTCATCTACCAGACCGCGACAGCCCCAGCAGAAGCGTCCGGATGATACGCACAGGGCGTCACAGCCGGCGCGGGTTACCGGGCCGATGCAGGTGCCCCCCCGCTGAAAGACGCAGACGTTACCGGCGATGCGGCACTCGGTGCAGACGGGGTAATTGGGAATATCCGGCCGTTTGCCTAAAAGGGCTGCTTTGACCACTTTGAGAAATTCTGAAGTCGTCGGGGGGCAGCCGCGAATATAGGCGTCCACCGGTACGACGGCGCTGACCGGCCGGGCTGGAATGGTGTTGTAATATGAAGCACATTCACCGTAAACGCCCTTTAACAATTCGTCAGCAGTATAGGCGTTCTTCAAGCAGTTGACGCCGCCGGTACAGGCGCAGGCGCCCAGGGCGACGAGAACCTTGGCCTGCTTGCGGATGGCCTCGATCCGGGGTATTTCCGACTCCTTGGTGATGGAACCCTCGATAAAGGCGATGTCGTAGTCATCCGACCGGTCAGTCTTGACCTCGCGGAAGTTGACGATGTCCACCGCGCCGAGGAGCCCCAGCACCTCGCCGACATCCAAGTTTAAAGCGTCAAGCTGGCAGCCTTCGCAGGAGGTGAAGTCAAAAAAGGCGACTTTAGGTTTCATTTAGATAGCCTCCCTTAGAGTCCGCAGCCGGGTCAGGTTGAATACCGGACCCTCCTGGCAGACGTATACACCATTGATCTGGCAATTGCCGCACTTGCCGACGCCGCACTTCATCTTGCGCTCCAGGGAAACGATGATGTTGTCGTCGGCCAGGTCGCGTTTTTTAAGCTCGTTGATGACAAAGCGGTACATGATCGGCGGGCCGACCACCACAGTGACCGTTTTCTTCGGGTCGAACTGAACCTTGGGGATTAGGGTGGTGATGACGCCGACATTGCCTGTCCAGCTTTCATCGCCTTTGTCAACAGTCTCCATAAAGGTCACATCCGGCGCTTTCGACCATTCCGCCATCTCGCCGGCAAAGACGCGCTCCGCCGGCGACCGGGCGCCGAAAAGGAGATTGATCTTGCCGTAGTTCTCACGTTTGTCCAGGACATATTGAATGAGCGATCGCAGCGGGAAGATGCCGATGCCCCCAGCGATGAAGAGCAGGTCTTTTCCTTCCATCTGCTCCAGGGGGAAGCCGTTGCCGAATGGCCCCCGGATGCCGACGGGGGCGCCGGCTTCCATGCGGTGCAGAGCACCGGTAACGTTGCCGACGTTGCGCACAGCGACTTCGAAGGTGTGGTCCCGGGTAGGGGATGAGGTCAGCGAGATGGGCGACTCGCCGATGCCAAAGACGTACACTTCAACGAACTGCCCGGGCCGGTGGCCCAGCTTGTGACCGTCTTTTAGCCTGAATTCAAATAAAGTTTCGCGACTGGAAAGAGGAGTTGTCTTTACGATACTGGCCAGGTGCGGAAGATAAAGTTCCGGCTGCGGCCGGGTATTGGTGATGGTGCGCCGGGCTTTTTCCCGTGCCGTTTCCGAGGCGGCAATGGCATTGTAGGCCTCCAGGGGCGAGGCGATCTCAGCCAGGCAGGTGACAGAACAGCGGCCGCAGCCGACACAGCCGAATTTCCCGTAGCGGTCCAGGATATATTTACCTTTATGGTACATCCGGTGGCGGAACCGGGAAACTTTATCGCCGCGGAAGTTGGCGCCGGCGGCCACCCGGGAAAAATCCACCAGCATGCAGCCGTCCGGCTTTCTGATCCTTTCGCCGTCTGTCAAATTGAGGGAGACATCGTCCTGGACATCAAAACAAAAGCAGGTTGGGCAGACCATAATGCAGGAACCGCAGTTGAGGCAGGTCTCCGACCGCATCTTCCAGTAAGGATTGTCGTAATTGTTTTCCAGGAGGTTGGGTATCTTGTCCCGGGACATATCTAAAAAGAGGCGGTATTTAGACAGCGCCTCATCTCTGACCTGTTTCTGACGGGCGGTCTCGGCGACGGTCGGTTCGCGTACTTGAGCATATTTAGCCAGCACCTGAGCGCCGGCCTCTGATCCCACGGTCACCATATACGAAGAGTTGCCGATATCAGTCAGCAGCAGGTCGTAGCCGCTTTCCGCGGTATAAGAACCCATGCTGGGGGCGAACGAAGACGGCAGGGGAGTCAGCACATCCACACCGATAATCAGCGTGTTCTGGCGGCGCGCCGCATAATTGGGATCAGGATTGCCGGTCATGAAAACTTCATCGAGGAGGTTGATAGCGTTGATATCATCCGGGTGGACGCCGATAAGGACGCGGGGTGTGGTGTCTGTCACCGGGGTGATTTCCGGAGTGGGACCAAGCTTGTAGCGCAGGATTGTCTCGCAGGCGGGGATGAAGAAAGCGGTGGGCGGGTTGACGGTGACGTCGTAATCCAGCGCCAGGTCATCGAAATTCTTGACCTTATCGTAAACAAATTTACCCTGCCTGGCCCTGACACCGATGGCTTCTCTCTCTTTAATAAGGCTATTGACTAAATTCTTGAGACTGTCGCGGGAAATGACGAAAGTGGCCTGGTAGGAAATCCTGGCAGGAGTCTGTTTGGCTTTAATTTGGACGTGAACCGTTTTCTGCTTGCTGGCTGACTTGATGGTGTCTTTTACCAGTTTTTCCAGGTCCTGGGGCGAAAAAGGCTTCACCAGGTAGTCCACCGCGCCCTGCTTCAGCGCTTCAGTGGCTGATTCGACAGACGGGTGGTCGGTGGTAACTATCGCCTGGAGCCAGGGACGCTTCACCTTGACTTCCCGCAGCACGCCCAGTCCGTGTTTACCGGGCAGTCGCATATCCAGCAGCATGACGCTGAAGTCCTGGTTGTCAATCAGCGACAGCGCTTCCTCGCCGGTGGCGGCGGTGGCAACCTTGAAACCCGCGCCCTTGAGCCAGGCGGCGGTTTCGCGGGACGCGGGATCGGAGTCAACGATGAGTACTGAGTTTTCCGGCATGAACTCCCCCCTTTATGGCGGATTATCCGGCGAGGCCGCCGGTACTATTTTGAGACTAACAATAAAAAGGCGAGATGAGTATATCATAAGTATTAGTACTTGACTAGCATAACAGGCCGCGAAATCATTCGTATATCTGAAATTCTTTGAGACAATGAATATATATTTCTAATGAAGAGCTTTGCCCCCTTCCTGAGGCTATGTTATATTCTATCATCGTATTATGGACACCAGACTCAAGGTCATCCCCGATGGGTCGATCAGCTCGACGCCGGGCTTCCGCGCCGGGGCCGTCGCCGCCGGCATTAAAAAAGTTGCCGGCGCCCTTGACCTGGGTGTGGTAACGGCTGACAGACCTTGTACCGCGGCAGCCGTCTTCACCAGCAACCGTTTCAAAGCGGCGCCGGTAGTGCTGTCTCAAAGGCATCTTGCGTCAGGTAATGTCCGGGCAATCATTGTCAATGCCGGCTGCGCCAACGCAGGCACCGGGAAAATCGGCTACAACAACGCCTCGGCCATGACCGAGACGGCAGCCCATAAACTGGGCATTGACCAGAAAAGCGTCCTGGCGGCTTCCACCGGCGTCATTGGGGTTCAGCTGCCGATCGAAAAAATTCGCGCCGGGATTGACCGGTTAGAGCTTTCGACCGGCGGGGGTCATGATTTCGCCCGAGCCATCATGACTACAGATACGATTCCCAAGGAATCAGCCGTCACCTCGCCCGAATATGGCTTCACCGTCGCCGGCTGCGCTAAGGGTTCCGGCATGATCCACCCGGACATGGCCACGATGTTGGGCTTTATTACCACCGATGCCGCCATAGGCGCCGCTAACCTCCAGCGGCTGCTCAAACGGGCGGTCGATAAGTCTTTCAACGTCATCTCCGTCGACGGCGACACGTCCACCAATGACTGCGTCTTCCTGCTGTCCAGCGGCGCCGCCGGCATCGAACTAAAGCCCGGCGCCGCCGCCTACCGGGCCTTCAGAGAAGCCCTGGACTACGTCTGCGTCCATCTTGCCAGGGGTATCGCCCGCGACGGCGAGGGCGCCACCAAGCTTATCGAAATGACAGTAACCGGCGCTGCTTCGGCCGCCGACGCCCGCAAGGTAACTCGCACAGTGCTGTCTTCGCCGCTGGTCAAAACAGCGGTCCACGGAGCCGACCCAAACTGGGGCAGAATCGTCGCCGCCGCCGGCCGCAGCGGGGCAAAATTCGACTTCGACCGGGCAAACCTGAAGATCGGCGAAGTGGAAGTATTGAAAAACGGCGCCCCGCTGCCGTTCGACAAGAAACTTGCCTCAGCCCAGTTCGCCGGAAAGGACGTCCACATCCGGCTCGACCTCGGGCTGGGCGGGGCCTCGGTCACCGGCTGGGGCTGCGATATGAGTACCGAATATGTCCGCATCAATGCCGACTACACAACGTAGAGAAAACGCCGACAATATCGTCGTCGTCAAACTCGGCGGCTCCGTTCTGGGCAGCCGCGACACCTCTCTGGAAGATGTCGCCCGTCTCAAAAAAGAGGGTTATCTCCCGGTGGTCGTCCATGGCGGCGCGGCTGCTGTCAACAACTGGCTGAAACGCCTCAACATCACTCCAAAAATCGTCCAGGGCGAGCGCGTCACCGATAAGGACACTCTGGATGTAGTAGCGGCCGTCTTAGCCGGACTGGTCAATAAGGAAACGGTAGCCATGCTCCTCGACCTCGGGATCAAGGCGGTTGGCCTGTCCGGTGTTGACGCAGGAATGATCCGCGGTCGAACCCGCGGCGCCGATTGGGGCTATATGGGCGACGCCACGGGAGTCGATCCCTCCGTCATCGCCACTTTGCTGGAGGATGGCTTCGTACCGGTGGTGTCTCCGGTTTCGCTGAACAAGGCCGACAACCCGGTGCGCCTTCTTAACATCAATGGCGACCCGGTCGCCGGCGAACTGGCGGCAGCTCTCCAGGCGGAGCGATTGGTTTTTCTCACCGACGTTCCGGGCATCAGGGACAGCGGCGGCGAAGTCATCAATACGTTATCCGCGGCCGAAGCGGAATACCTGGTTAATACCGGCGTAGCCACCGGCGGCATGGTGCCCAAGATACGTGCGGCGGTCCGTGCTTCGGCGGCGGGCACGGTCACCAGCATCGTCGACGGCAGGCAGCCCCATATTCTGTATAATGAGATCACCCGCGGCGGGTCCGGGACATCAATTTCCGCTTTGGGTCAAAGGGCAACATATGACTAACTGGAAGGAACTGGAAAAAAAGTATTTCATGCGCACGCTGGTGCGGGCGCCGCTGACCATCGTCAAGGGTCAGGGCAGCTATGTCTGGGACGAGTCCGGCCGCAAATACCTGGACTTCGTCGCCGGCTGGGCGGTTAATTCGCTCGGTCACTGCCACCCGGCTGTGGTCGAAGCCGTCAAGCGCCAGGTCGGTGAGCTAATCCAGACATCGAACCATTATTACACCCTCCCGCAGCTGCAGTTGGCTCAGCTGCTGGTTGAAAACAGCTCCCTGAACAAAGTCTTCCTGTGCAACTCGGGCGCCGAAGCCGCCGAGGGAGCCGTCAAGCTGGCGCGCCGCTACGGCAAGTTGCATCTAAACGGCGCCTACGAGGTCATCACCGCCACCGGCTCGTTCCACGGCCGGACGCTGGCAATGGTCTCCGCTTCCGGGCAGCTCAAACACCAGCAGCCCTACACCCCATTGCCCGCCGGCTTTATCAATGTGGCATACAACAGCATCGGAGCCATCATGGAGGCGACAACCAGCACCGTCTGCGCCGTGATGCTGGAACCGGTCCAGGGCGAAGGCGGCGTCAACGTTCCGTCGCCCAATTACCTTAAAGAAGTCCGCCGCTGGTGCGACGAAAAAGGCATCGTCCTGATTCTGGACGAAATCCAAACCGGCATCGGCCGAACCGGTTCACTTTTTGCACACCAGATTTACGGGATTGAACCTGACGTGATGACGCTGGCCAAGGGGCTCGGCGGCGGTTTGCCGATCGGCGCCATCATGGCCAAAGACAAGTTTTCGGTCTTTACCGCCGGTGAGCATGGCTCAACTTTCGGCGGCAACCCGGTGACCTGCGCCGCAGCCTACGCCGCGCTGGCATTTATAATTGAAAACGATATTCCCCGCAACGCTTACGACATGGGAAACCGCCTTACCGATGGACTCAAACGCATCAAAGAGCGCTGGCCGGCACTGATCACCGAAATCCGCGGCAAAGGTTTGCTCCTGGCGGTTGAGTTCTCCGACGTTATCGCCAAGGAACTGACGCAGAAATGTCTTGAGAACGGTCTTCTGGTAAACGATGTCAAGCCAAACGCCCTCAGGCTGATGCCGGCGCTCAACATCACCGGGGACGAAGTAGAAGAAGCGCTAAGCCTCCTTGAGATGGCTTTGTGCCGGCTGCGCTCTTGCCAGGGATAACGGGCTCATGCTGATCTTCCTCCTGATCGCCGGGATCCTTTCAGTCCTGGTGTTTTTGAGCTGGCAGGTGCCGGAACCAGGTCTGATGCGGCGGGCTTACAACGCCGCGCCTCTGACGGAAGCCGATTTAGAATCCGTCCCTCGAGATGTTCGAGAAGATGCCGAAACCACCGCCGGGCAGCTCCACCGGCGCAACCGGGCAAAAAAAAACCGGCTGTTGCGCGATATGCTGGCAACATATCAGGCGCTGCGCCACTCAGACATCCTGATACTCTTTAACTCCGGGGGCTATGGTTGGACGGCGCTCGATAAAGCCTCCGGATACGCCACCATCGTTAGCGCCATCGAAGATGAACTGGTAGCCCGCCGCTGCCGGGTGATGGTGTTGAATTACCAGCGGGCTTACCGTTCTTTGCGCGGTTATGTCAGCGAGATATTAAATGCCGGAGCCAAGTCCATCGCCAAGCCGGCTGAGTTAGCGACGCGTTTGCGTTTCCTGTGGCGCCACTTGCCGGGCCTGCGCGTCCTGATGGCAGCCGAAAGCAACGGCACGGTGATGTCCAACCAGGTGATGCGCCTGCTGCCCGATGAGGCTCGGCTGTTTTCAATCGAGCTTGGGCCGCCTTTCTGGTATCAGAGTTTCCAGAACGAACGCGTTATCAACCTGCGTTCGAATGGAACCACGCCTGATGCCTTCAGCTATGGGCAATGGCGGCGGGCTTTCAAAGCCAACTGGGATGCCTTACGCGGCCGCCATCCCGCGGCGCCAGGTAATGTCCTGCTCTACATCGGCGCGCCGGGTCACGATTATAATTGGGATAGCTACCCGTTAATCCGGGATACTATCCGTGATTTTATAAAAAAACATTTCAGCCGCTGTTAGTTCCGGCCCCGGTTGCCTTCCGCGACCGGCATTGGCGGCGCCAGCCCTGTTTGTAGCATAATATGTCCTATCCGCGATTAAGAGAAAGGTCTTCTATGGCTGAAAAAGTAGTCCTGGCATATTCCGGCGGCATTGACACCTCGGCGGCCATCCCGTGGCTCAAAGAGAATTACGGCATGGATGTCATCACCCTGACTATTGACGTCGGCAACGAGCGTGATTTCACCGTCATCCGCGATAAGGCGCTCAAAGTCGGCGCCGTAAAGGCACTGGTTGTGGACGCAAGGAAAGAATTCGTCGAGGATTATATCTGGAAGGCGCTGGCAGCCGGCGCCCTGTATGAGAGTGAGTACCCTCTGGCCACCGCCCTGGGCCGGCCACTCATCGCCAAGCTGCTGGTAGACGTCGCCCTGGCGGAAGGCGCCTCCGCCATCGCCCACGGCTGCACTGGCAAAGGCAACGACCAGGTACGCTTCGACGTGGCTACCGCCGCCCTGGCGCCTCAATTGAAAGTCATCGCCCCTGCCCGGGAATGGGGCATGACCCGCCAGCAGACCATCGAGTACTGCAAGAAATACCGCATTCCCCTGCCCGTAACAGCCCGCAGCCCTTACTCCATTGACGAAAATCTCTGGGGCCGGTCATGCGAGTGCGGCGTGCTGGAAGACCCCTGGACGGAGCCCCCGGCTGATGTCTTTGCCTGGACGCGGGAGGTCAAGGACACGCCGGAGAAACCGGCTTACGTCACTATTGGATTCCGCCGCGGTGTGCCGGTGACGCTGAATAATCGCCGCCTGGACGGCGTCGCCATGGTATCGGCGCTTAATGAAATCGCCGGCGCCCACGGCATCGGGCGCATCGACCACGTCGAGAACCGACTCGTCGGCATCAAATCGAGAGAGATCTACGAGGCTCCGGCGGCTGTCATCCTGCTCAAAGCGCACGCCGCGCTGGAAGCGATGACCCTAGCTAAGGACCAGGCGCGCTTCAAGGCCAGGGTGGCCCAGGAGTACGCCGATCTCATCTACAACGGCCTATGGTTCTCCGCCCACAAGACTGACCTCGATGCTTATCTCAAGAACAGCCAAAAATACGTTACCGGCACGGTGCGCCTCAAGCTGGAGCGCGGCGCGTTCCGCGTCGTCGGCCGCAAGTCGCCCTATTCCCTTTACAGTCACGGCCTGGCCACTTACGAGACAGGCGATAAATTCGACGCCTCAGCCGCCGTCGGCTTTATCAAACTCTGGGGTCTGCCGGTCAGGACGCAGGCGCGGGCGCAAACACTTAAAACCGAATAGCCAGTTCACAATAACCAAGCATTTGAACTTTATTGTTCAGGGAAGGTTCGAGATTTAGTGTTCGGCTCCCGGCTGTCGGTTAAGAGGGGGAAATCATGAGTCACGTTCGAAGCCGTTTCGACAAACCCGCTGACGAACTGGTCATCAAATATACTACTTCTTTGCCGTTTGACTGGCGGCTATATCGCGAAGATATCCGCGGTTCTATTGCCCATGCCAGGATGCTGGCCAAGCAGGGGATTATCGACCCGGAAGACGCTCTGGCAATCATCAAGGGTCTTGTCGAGATCGAACTCGAAATCACCGACGGCAAGTTCGAGTTCAAGCCGGAGATGGAAGACATACATATGGCCGTCGAAGCGCGCCTCAAAGCGAAAATCGGCGAAGCCGCCGGGCGCCTGCATACCGCCAGATCCCGCAACGACCAGGTTGCCACCGACCTGCGGCTCTATTTGAAAGACGTGCTGACCTGGACGATCGAGTCAGCTAAATCGCTCCAGGAGGCTTTTGTAGGCCTGGCCGAAAAACATATCGGCGTTGCCCTGCCCGGCTACACCCATCTCCAACCCGCCCAGCCGATACTGCTGGCCCACCACTACCTGGCCTACTTCGAAATGTTCCAGCGCGACCGGGAGCGTTTCACCGACTGCCTGGAGCGTACCGATGTCCTGCCGCTGGGGTCCGGCGCTCTTGCCGGTGTAGCTTACGACATCGACCGCGGGTTTGTCGCCAGGGAACTTGGATTTAGATCCATCAGCCGGAACAGCCTTGATGCCGTGTCCGATCGGGATTTTGTGGTTGAGTTTATGGCGGCGGCTTCGCTGGCGATGATGCACCTTTCCAGGCTATCCGAAGAACTGGTCATCTGGAGCGGCGCGGAGTTCGGCTTTATCGAGATAGATGACGCCTATGCCACCGGTTCTTCCATTATGCCACAGAAGAAGAATCCTGACGTAGCTGAGCTCTGCCGCGGCAAGACCGGCCGGGTCTACGGCCACCTCATGGCTCTGCTGACAATGCTCAAAGGCTTGCCCCTGGCCTACAACCGCGACCTCCAGGAAGACAAGGAGGCAGTTTTCGACACTGCCGATACGCTCCTTCTGTCACTCAAGGTCGTGACCGGCATGATGCAGACCATCAAGGTAAAACCGGATAGAATGCTGAAATCGGTTGACCGCAGTTTTCTGTTAGCCACCGACCTGGCGGACTACCTGGTGAAGAGAGGCGAGGTCTTCCGAAACGCGCACGGAATCGTTGGCCGGCTGGTGAGCTACTGCGTAAAAGAAGGCAAGACCTTCCCAGAGCTTACCCTCGACGAATACCGCCTGTTTTCGCCGCTCTTTTGCGAGGACGTCTTCGAGCTTACCGCGGGTACCTCGATTGACTCTAAAGACAACCCCGGCGGCACGGCACGGCGGCGGGTCGAGGAGGCGATTGCGGCGGCAAGAACGCTGCTGGAGGAATCCTAAACATCACAGTGCAAAAAGGATACCTTATAAATAAAAACTGCCGCTGAGATCAGCGGCAGTTTGCTTCTCGACTGGCTGGTGTCTTACGCCACAGCCATTTTGGACAAAGTACGCAGGCAGCGGGTGCACAGCGACAGCCGGGTGGACTTGCCGTCCAGGAGAACCCGCGCCGGATGGCAGTTGGGCTCAGAGCGGCGGTTGGTGCGCCGTTTTGAATGGGACACGTTATGACCGTATTGAGGGGTTTTTCCGCAATAATCGCATTTCATGGGCTGGATGTGGACTCCTTTGACTATTCATTTGACGATAATATACAATGCCGTTCGGTAAATATAACATATCCCTACTCAGAGTTACAAATTAACAAACGACGGCGCCTCTCTCAGGCGCCTCCAGAGGTGTAAGATTATGTCAGCCCACGCGACCATGTCCGGACAGGAAATGCGCGATATGCTGGCCGCCGCCGCCGCTTGGCTGGAAAAAAGCGCTTCCGATATCGATGCTCTGAACGTTTTCCCGGTGCCCGACGGAGACTGCGGCACCAATATGCTCCTCACCCTCCGCTCCGCAGTAGAAGAAGCCGGCAAGGTCACGGCCAGCGATATCGGAGCAATATCCAGCGCTGTTGCCAAGGGAGCTCTCATGGGCGCGCGCGGCAACTCCGGCGTCATTTCCTCACAGATATGGCGCGGCGTAGCCATTGTCTTCAAAGACAAAGAGGCTGCCACCGCCAGTGATTGGGCTGCGGCCTGGGAGCAGGCTGTCGAGACTGCTTACAAGGGTCTGTCCAATCCCGTTGAAGGTACCATACTCACGGTTCTGAAAGATGTCGCCGCCGCCGCCCGGATTTCAGCCGAGCAAGATAATTCGATCGTTCGCCTGGTTGAAAACTCAATGAACGCCGCCTGCGAATCGGTTGCCCGGACGCCGAGCCTGCTGCCGGCGCTGCGGGATGCCGGAGTCGTTGACGCCGGCGGACAAGGCCTGTATACGGTACTGGAAGGCATGCTCCATTTCCTCCGGGGCGAGACCGAGCAGATGCAGTTCAAGAAATCACACGTTATCGCTTCATCAGTACCGGTGTCGGCCAAAGCGGTGCGTTTATCTCCAACCGATGAAGAGCCTTTCGGCTACTGCACGGAGTTCCTCCTGAAAGGAGAGAACCTGGAACTGGAAAAGATCCGCGCCAGGCTCAAGCGCAAAGGTCAATCGCTCATCGTCGTCGGCGACGCCTCGACTATCCGGGTCCACATCCATGCCATTGCGCCGGGCAGGGTCCTGAATTACGCGACCAAGCTGGGCACAGTCCACAAGGTATCGATCCGGAATATGGACGAACAGCACGAGGATTTCCTGGCGCTGCAGAAAGACCGGCAGCCGATGATTGACATCGCCATTGTGGCGATCGTAGCCGGCGATGGTTTCGCCGATGTCTTTGCCTCACTCGGCGCCGCGGGAATCGTCCCCGGGGGCCAGACGATGAATCCATCCACCAAGGAGATCTATCAGGCGGTTGAAGCGGCCGCATCTGATAAAGTCATCATTTTGCCCAATAATAAAAACATCATACCTGCTGCCGAACAGGTCAAGCATCTTTCAGGGAAGACTCTGGCGATCATTCCCACCGAGACGCTGCCCCAGGGCGTGGCGGCGCTGCTGGCGTTCGATTATGAAGCTGATTTTGATACCAACGTCAGCCGCATGAACGACGCCAAGTCTCACGTCCGGACGGTGGAGATCACCCATGCCGTCCGTGACACCAAGATCAACGGTTTCGTGATAAAAAAACACCAGGCTATCGGCCTTCTGGACGGCCATCTGGCCGCGGTGGACGAAGTGTCCGAAAAAGTTCTGGCCGACCTGCTGGCCAAATCAGATCTTTCCAGGGTGGAAGTCATGACCCTGTATTACGGCGCCAGCACCACCGAGGCGGCGGCGCGCGCCATGGCTGACAACCTCGCTGCAAAATATCCCGGGCGTCAAGTTGAAGTCGTTTCCGGCGGCCAGCCGCATTACGATTACATTGTATCTCTGGAGTAACCGGACCGATCCGGAATATCCTTGAAGGTGAGCCCATGAGCGTCAAGATCGTAACCGACTCAACTTCCGACCTCACCCCGGCGCTGGCGAAGGAGTTCGATATCAGCGTCGTGCCGCTGACGGTCTCTTTCGGCCGAGAGTCGTTCCTTGACCGGGTCGAGATTTCCACTGACGAATTTTACCGCCGGTTATCTACTGAAGAGACCTTTCCCCATACCACCCAGCCCTCACCTAACGCTTTCTTAAATGTCTATAAAAAGCTCTGCGCCGACGGCGAGGGCGTTTTGGTCATCACCATCTCCAAAAAACTGTCGGGAACATTTGATTCCGCCTTGTCCGCCGCCCAACTACTGGAAAAACCGAAATGCCGCGTTGAGGTGATCAACTCTGAAGTGACCGCTGCTGCTTTAGGGTTGCTGGCTATCTGGGCGGCCAAAAAGGCTGCCGCTGGTCTGAGTCTGGACGAACTAAAAAAAGCCGTGACCGAACAGGCTGTCTGCACCAAGCCGGTGATGGCATTCGATACTCTGAAATATCTGGCACGGGGCGGCCGTATCGGCAAGGCTCAGGGACTGCTGGGTTCCTTGCTCTCGGTTAAGCCGGTTCTGACGATGAGCGACGGTCAGGTGGCGCCGCTAACGCGGGTACGCTCAATGAACGCCGCCATCGATGTGCTGTACAACTTTGCCGCCGGCCACCGGCAGATTGACGAAATGGCCGTGGAATACGCCACCACGCCGGAGATGGCTGACGCCCTGATAGACCGCCTGTCAGACCTTCACCCCAGGGAAAGGATTTACCGGACAACCGTCAGTCCGGTCTTAGGCGCCTACATGGGCCCCAGCGTGCTCTCGGTCTCTGTGATGGGCAAGACTTAGGGGCCCGGGAAACACCCCCTAGGCGACTCGGATGCGCATCAAGATCATCACCGATTCCACCGCCGATCTGCCGATAAACCTCGTAGGCGACCTGGGTATCACCGTGGTACCGGTCTATGTCCGTTTCGGTAATGAAGTTTTCCGCGACGGCGTGGACATCACCCAGGAGGAGGTGTACCGCCGCCTGCTGGCGGGTGAAGTGCCGCCGGCCACTTCTCAGCCGCCGCCCGCCGACTTTGCTGCATATTACCGGGAGGCGCTCAAAAACTACGATGAAGTCATCTCCATCCACCTTTCCAGCAAGCTCTCCGGCACCTTTAATTCAGCTTTATCCGGGCGTGATCTGCTGCCGGAAAAAGCCCGTATCACCGTGCTTGATTCTCTGTCGCTTTCTATGGGTTTAGGACTGGCCGCGGTCACCGCGGCGCGCCTCTGCCTGGCAGGCGCCAGTAAGGAAGCTATTGTGGAATCAGTCAAACAGACAGCGCCGCTGACCCGCATCATTGCGATGTTCGACACCTTGAAATACGCTTTCCGCAGCGGCCGCCTGGGCGCCGCCAAGTCGCTCATCGGCGGCATCCTGAACGTTAAACCGCTGCTGACATTAAGAGATGGCTCCTTCTGGCCGGTCGGCATTGCCCGGACCCGAGTCCGGGCTTTCGACACTATGGTCGACCTGGTCAGAAAGACCCCTGATATCGCCGATGTCGCCGTCGTCTACGCCACCACTCCGGACGAGGCCGAAACACTCAAAGAACGTCTTTCGGCATTCGTTGAAAAGACACGAATCCACATCTCCCGGTTGGGACCGGCGCTGGGCGCCCACGGCGGACCGGGCATCATGGCCGTATTTATCAGGCAACAGCCGGCAGCCCTACCCTTGGCGTAAACAGCATTACTGTCACCTGGTTCCCGTGCCGCATCCAGTGTTTTCCGGTATAATCAGGTCAAATGTCCCAATCTCTGGAAAAACTGAAAGCCGTTATCAGCCTTGAAAAGAAGAAAGGCTGCCTGGATACGGCCGTGATCGGGGGGCTGGATAAGTTCCTGGCTAACTGGGCTCCGGAGGCTTCGGCCGGCATCGCCAACCGGACTCAATTGTCCCGGTTCAATCAATTTATCGGCGCTTTTAACTACGCCGGTTCGCCAGCCGCGGCGCGGCCCGCTGCCCTCGACCGGTTGATCGAATTCGCCGAGGAGCTAGAGGCAGCGGCAAAGGTTACCGTCGCCAGCAAGTTATCGCCGGAATCAGGTGAGCCGGATTTTACCGTAGCTGAATCCGCTCCGAAATACAGGCGCAAACCGGTCTCTGCAAAAAAAGCGGCAACTCCCCCGGTATCGTCCCTGGAATTGCCGGTTACCGCTTTCAAAGGCGTTTCTGACGCCACCGCCGCCAAGTTGAAAAAACTTGGTATCGAGAATGTCCGCGACCTGCTGTACCATTTCCCGGCCCGTCACGTTGATTACTCTCATACCGCCAGGATTTCGTCTTTGTCACCCGGCCCGGATCAGACCATTGTCGCCAATGTCTGGGAGGTGCGGCCGACCACTCCAGGCGGCCGCAGGTCCACCGAGGCGATCCTGGGCGACGAGACCGGTAATATCCGTGCCCTGTGGTTCAACAATCCTTACCTAGCCCGGCAGATCAAGAACGGCGATCGTCTGGTGATTTCCGGCCGGGTGAGCGCCTGGAAGGGTATGCTGGTCTTCGAATCGCCGGAATGGGAAAAACTGGAGGAAAAAGAACTCGTCCACACAGGGCGGTTGGTGCCGGTATATCCCTTGACCGCCGGCCTTTACCCCCGCGCCCTGCGAAAATTGATGAAGGAGGTGGTCGACGGCTTCGCCCCGGCGCTGGAGGACTACCTACCCGCCGACATTAAAGAGCGAAGGCGATTGGCCGATCTGCCGCAATCCGTAGCCCAGGCCCATTTTCCGGCCCACGAACCGTCTTACAATGCGGCCAGGATGCGTCTTGCCTTCGATGAATTGTTCTTCCTCCAGCTCGGAGTGTTAGCGCGCAAACGCGCCTGGCAGCATTCACAACCAGCGGCGAGCATCACCGCCGACCAGGCACTGCTCACCCGATTCGTTGATTCATTGCCGTTCAAACTCACCGGAGCCCAGCGGCGGTCACTCGACGAGATACTGGCCGATCTCAAACGCACCGAAGCCATGAGCCGCCTACTTCAGGGTGAGGTCGGCTCGGGCAAAACGGTAGTAGCCACTGCTGCGATTCTGATGGCTGTCAACGCCGGTTTCCAGGCGGCTTTCATGGCCCCGACGGAGATTTTGGCCGAGCAACACTTCTGCTCGGTGACCGCCATGCTCGATCGCCTGGCGGTGCAGAAGCAGCAAGGTGAGCATTCGGTCAGCTATTTTGGCATCGTGTCGGACCGGCCGCTCACCGTGGCTTTACTCATCGGTGACGCCAAGGAGTCAGGCAAGTCAGCCGTCCGCGACCTGGTGAGAAACGGTGGGATCGATCTGATCATCGGCACCCACGCTTTGATTCAGAAATCAATGAAGTTCAAAAGACTTGGCATGGCTGTTATTGATGAGCAGCACCGCTTCGGCGTGGAGCAGCGGCAAAGTCTGCGGCAGAAAGGCAGCAATCCGCACATCCTGGTGATGACGGCTACGCCAATACCCCGAACGCTGGCGCTCACCCTATACGGCGATCTCGATCTTTCTGTCATTGACGAGCTGCCGCCGGGACGCCAAATCATCAAGACGCGGTGGCTCAAGCCGGAGCAGCGGGGCAGCGCCTACGCCTTCATCAAGAAACAGCTCGCCATGAAACAGCAAGCCTTCATCGTCTGCCCGCTGGTGGAAGAGTCAGAGGCTGTGCAAGCACGGGCGGCTACCGCCCAATACGAGAACCTTAAAATGGAGGTCTTTCCAGAGTACCGGCTCGGCCTGTTGCATGGCCGTTTGACCGCCGCGGAGAAAGACTCGGTCATGGGCGCCTTCAAGGACGGCAAACTGGATATTCTCGTTTCGACACCGGTTATCGAGGTCGGCATTGACGTGCCCAACGCCACGGTGATGCTCATTGAGTCCGCCGACCGCTTCGGCCTGTCTCAGCTCCATCAGTTCCGGGGCAGGGTGGGGCGCGGCTCTGAACAGAGCTACTGCATGCTGCTGGCTGAAAACCCTTCTGAAATCGCCAACGCCCGCCTTGGGGTCATCGAGAAAACCCAGGACGGATTTATCCTGGCGGAGGAAGACCTGAAGCTCCGCGGCCCCGGCGAGTTTTTCGGCACCCGCCAGTCCGGGCTGCCGGACCTTAAGATGGCCAAGCTCTCTGACGTTCCCATCCTCGAAATGGCCCGCGAGGAAGCCACACGCCTGTTCGCAGAAGATCCCAAGCTTCAGAAACCGGAGCACCGCGCCCTCTATAAGGAACTAATCCGTATCTGGCCACAGACGGGAGAATGGAGCTAGCGACAATCCAGTCACTTGTAGCCTTTCTCATTGAATTGACGAATCAGGATCAGCGGACGGCTGCTTTGACGTCTTCTACCCAATTGCGCCATTACAACTTATAATTTACCCAAGGAGCGCCACTTAAATTGTCCAGATCGCGTTTCATCGCCACCATTATCATCGTCACCGCGCTCATCGGCGGCGGGCTGCTGTGGTGGAACTTCCTAGCCCGACGCTCCATCCCGCCGCCTCCCGACGGCAATTCGCAGATTGCTTCAGCCGTCGTCGAGGGTCTGGAGATTCCCTGGGAATTTGCCTTTTTACCAGACGGCGCCATCCTGCTTACCGAACGCCCGGGCCGAGTCCGCTATATCGACTCGTCGGGCGCCCTTCGGGCTGATCCGCTGCCGGGCGTTGAGGGCGTGGCCGCCGTCGGCGAGGGCGGCCTGCTGGGATTAGCCCTCCATCCTGGTTTCGATTACAACCGCTGGATTTATCTTTACCATACTTACCGCGTTGGCGGCGGGCTGGCCAACCGGGTCGTCCGCTATACTTTAGGGAATAACCTGACGCTGTCCGGATATACCGTCATAATCGACGGCATACCGGGCGGCAATGTTCATAACGGCGGTCGAATTAAGTTTTGCCCGGACGGGCTGCTGTATATCGGTACCGGCGACTCAGGTATTGATACCCTGGCGCAGGACCTGAACTCGCTGGCCGGCAAGATACTCCGGCTAAACGATGACGGCTCGATCCCTTCAGGCAACCCCTTCCCTAACTCGGCGGTCTATTCCTACGGCCACCGCAACGTTCAAGGTTTAGCCTGGGACAGCTTCGGCCAGCTGTGGGCGACAGAGCACGGCTCCAATAATTTCGACGAGTTGAATCTCATTGAAGCCGCCAACAATTACGGCTGGCCAGTCGTCCGCGGCGAAACCACGGCTCCCGGCATGACCGGCCCCAAACTGCATAGCGGCAACGACACCTGGGCGCCTTCAGGCCTGACTTTTTTTCAGGGTTCGCTTTATTTTACCGGTCTTCGGGGTCAAAGCATTTTTGAGTACAACCTTCAAACCGGGGGGTTGACGCGTTATTTGAACGGCATTTTCGGCAGGCTCAGGGACATTGTCAACGGCCCTGACGGCTACCTGTATGTCATTACCAACAATCTTGACGGCCGCGGCATTCCGCTGGCTGGCGACGACCATCTGATCCGGATCAATCCGGCCAGGCTGGCGGAAACCGCCTGAACACCCATAACACCGCGTAAACGCCGCCGCAGCCGGGTGTGTTATAATCTAACCCATTCTAAAAACAGGCTGGAGATACATAGTTGAACGGAATCCTCGGAATAAAAGGGTTGATTACCGACCTGCTGGCTCGCTCAATTGCCGGGGCGCAAGCCGGCGGCAGACTTCCGGCGGTAGCGATGCCTCAGATTATCCTTGAGCACCCTCAGAATCCCTCGCACGGCGATTATGCCACCAGCCTGCCGCTGAAGATGTCACGTTCCACCGGCATGAAACCGATGGAAATTGCCTCGGTTTTGACCGAATATATCCCCGCCGTCGCAGAAATCAAGAGTGTCGCTGTGGCCCATCCGGGTTTCCTGAACTTCACCATCTCGGACGACTGGATTACCGAGCAGGTCGAGGAGATCATTCGCTCCGGCGAGTGCTACGGCAATATCGATACCGGCTGCGGCCGGAAGATCCAGATAGAATATGTCTCGGCCAATCCTACCGGCCCCATCCATGTCGGTCACGGCCGGGGCGCCGTGCTTGGCAGTTCGCTTGCCCTTGCCCTCAAAGCTGCCGGATTTGAGGTACAGCAGGAATATTATGTCAACGACGCCGGCAACCAGGTGCTGTCATTCAAGCGGTCGCTCCTGGCCCGCTACCTCCAGCAGCTCGGTATCGATGCCGAAATGCCGGCGGAAGGTTATTTCGGCAGTTATATGACAGATCTGGCGCGCGATATCCTCCAGGAAGAAGGCGACCGCTTCCGTGATCTCCCGCCGACCGAAGCGCTGGAACAGCTCGGTACCATCGGGCTGAGAAAAATGCTGGGTCTTGTTCGGGAAGACCTGGCCGCCCTGGGAGTGAGCTTCGACCGCTGGTTTTCCGAGCAGAGCCTTTACGACAGCGGCGAGTTCGCCCGAGTCATCGAATTGCTGCAAAAAGCCGGCTACGTCGTGGATAAGGAAGGCGCCACCTGGTTCGCATCCACAGCGCTGGGCGAGAGCAAGGACAACGTCATCATCAGGAGCGACGGCACGCCGACTTATTTCGCCTCAGACATCGCCTACCATTATGACAAGTTCATCCGCCGCGGTTTCGATTTAGGCATAAACATCTGGGGCGCCGACCACCAGGGCCACGTCTCCCGGATGAAGGCAGTGCTGCAAGCCCTGGGCATCGACCCGGCGCGTCTGCACGTCATCATCTCCCAATTGGTAACCCTGCGCCGCGGCGAGGAGCTGGTCAGGCTTTCCAAACGTACCGGCGAGATCATTACCCTCCGGGAAGTTCTGGACGAGGTCGGCGCCGATGCCTGTCGTTTCAACTTCCTGTCCAGAAGCGCTGATTCCCAGATGGACTTCGACCTGGAGCTGGCGAAGAAGCAGTCTGCCGAGAATCCGGTTTACTACGTTCAATACGCCCATGCCCGCATCTGCTCTATTATAAGTTTGGCCAGAGATAAACAGATTGAATACGCCGCGGGCGACGTTACTAAACTCGTCGAACCGGCGGAACTCGAACTGCTGCGGAAAATGCTACTCCTGCCGGAGGTTATCTCTCAGGTGGCTGAAAGCTTCGAGCCGCACCATCTGGCCCATTACGCCGGGGTGTTGGCTGCCGCTTTCCACCAATTTTACAAGGACTGCCGTGTCGTATCCGCCGATCTGCCCCTGTCACAGGCACGCCTCAAGCTGTCTATGGCGGCGCGTACGGTGCTAGCCCGCACCCTCCACCTTATGGGCATGTCGGCGCCGGAGTGCATGTAGACTGTCGAATCGCATATGAAACAAAAAGGGCAAACTGGAAGCTTGCCCTTTTTGTTTCTTCCACTGCGGGTTAGCCGGCGGCAGCCTTCGCCAGCTTTCTTTCCTTCCTCAAATCAATGGCCACAATGATCGTCGGCAGTACCACCAGGCTGGAGACCAGGGCGAAGCCGACGTTGATCATCGTTACCGCGCCGAAGTCGGTCAGGATGGGAAAATCGCGGGCAAAAAGCAGCGCGCCGAAACCGCCGACTACGGTTAGGCCTGAGGTGATGACCGCCCGGCCGATTTTAGTCATCGCGGTAGTCATGGCCGCCCCCGGAGCAGCGCCTTTTTGCCGCTCCTCCTGGTAACGCATCATCATCAGAATAGTGAATTCAACGCCGATACCGATGATAAGTGAACCCAAAGTGGCGGTCAAAGCTGTGTATTTGATGCCGCCAAAATACATCACCACGCTCGACCAGCCGATGATCATGGCGATGGGTAAAGTGGCAATTAAAGCCTTCGCCGCGTTGAACCTGAACAGCACAAACAGGCCAAGGAACACCAGTCCGATGCCCAGCAATGTCATCTCCACTCGGCCGGTAGTCAGCGAATCCATAAGTTCGATACCTATCACTCCCTGGCCGGTGACCACTGCGGTAACGCCCGCGGGCGGCGAGCTGAGATAAGTATCCACCGTTTCCCGCAGCCCGCGAAGGTCCTCCGTCGAAAGGCCGGGGGCGGTCATGACGGTGACGTTAGCCAGAGTCTTAGCGCCGGTCAGCAGATTGGCTTTAGCCAGTTCAGGTACAAACTCCAGAATCTGGTTAACCGCTGCCTGAGCCGATGGCAACCCCCCTCCGGCGGCCTGGGCTACCACGCCGGCGATGCTGTCCACACGAAGCACCGGCACCACCGACTGGCTGAGCAGCCGTCCTTCCAGCGTCTGCATCCATTCCAGCACCTCCAACTCGGTAACATCATCAGCCCGGATCATTATATTGAACGCGGTTGAACCGCCGGACAATGCCGCCAGGTCGTTAAAATCCTTCATCAGCGGCAGGTCCTGGGAGATATACTTGTTTTCATCCGTCTCTGTTTCGATACGGCTGTCCAGCCCGATTCCGATGACGGTGAATACCGCGGCGACGGAGATGATGAGTACGGGATTGCGGATTATCCGTGGCGCCAGTTTCGCCAGGGCGCGTTCGACAATCCCAACCTCGCTTCCGTCTTTCGGCGATGCCGTTTTCGATGCCGCTTTCTTACGCCGATCGTGTGAGTATAAGACTGGCAGCAGGATGAACAGCGAGACTAAATAACAGGCGATAACGCCGATAATCAGGATCATGCCGAATTGACGAATCATGGGCACGGGAGATAGGAACAGAGCGGCAAATCCCAGGCAAGCGGCGATGATGGCGATGAGGATAGCCGGGCCGATGTGGGTTACCGAATCGATGATCGCCTCAGCTACCGTTTCACCGCGGCGGGCTTCCTCGTCATAACGGTTATGAAACTGGACGGCATAATCCACCCCCAGTCCGATCAGGATTGGCAGGATGGCCATCGTGACCATAGTGATCGGTACAGACAGCCAGCCCATCATGCCGAAAGCGTAAATGCTGCCGATGATCACCGCCCCCAGCGGCAGCCAGCGCCAGGCGAAAAAGCCGCGGACAGCAAATACTGCAGCCAGGATTATCAGCATCAATAGCATGGAAATGCCTATCATGGTGCTCATGCTCTGGGTCATGAGTTCTTCCATCTTGGCGAAGATAACCGAGGCGCCGGTGACCGAGGCTTCAATGCCGTTGAATGATACCCTCCCGATAGCCGCCCTGGCGGCGTCGACCACCGCGCTGACTTGATCCAGGCTCGTTCCGCCCTCCATGGTGATGATGACGATGCCGAAATTGTCGGTGGGAAAGAAATGCTTCATTTCCGACCGAAGTGCCCTGCTGTCGAGCATTATCACTTCGAGCGTTGCCTGGTCGGGCGGCAATACCGGCGCGCCGGCAATCTGTGCCATCGCCTGCCGCAAAGCGAATCCGGGACCGACGACCGACAACACGCCGGCTTCTTTGCTCAACTGCTGCTCGATCGAATCAACAGCGGTGAGATTATCAAGGTCAACCAGGTTTGCCAGCCCTTCTGCCCGGGCGAGAATGATGACGGTCTCAGCGCCGAAGTTTTTGTTGAACTCCTGGTAGTCTCGATAAACTTGGGAATCTGTCGAGATCATGGTTTCGATACCAGTGGCGAAGCTTAATCGCGAGGCGCCTACCAACGCCGCTAAAAGCAGCAGAACACTGGCGGCGATAACCAGGCCGCGCTTGACTTCGATGAACAATCCTAATTTCCTGAAAAAACCGTTCATTTATACTGATTCTCCGTTATACCTCGTACCACCTATTGAAGCGGCTCTTCCGCCGCCAGCTCAAGAGCCCGAAGCATCTCCGAAGCCCGTGCCAGAAACCCGGTGATATGCTCCGCTTTGACAACCATCAGTCCGCCCGGGCTGCCGAACACCAGCAGCTTGGCTGATGGGGTTAACTGGAAATCTTTACGCGCCTCTACCGGTATGACCATCTGGCCGCGTTCGCCGATCGTGGTCGCGCCATAGAACTTGGGAACCCAGACTTCGTCGAACTTTTTGTCAGTCATCAGAGTCTACCTCATATAAGTATGATATATATGATATATTTCATCCTGAGTTTTGTCTACCGGTTTGTTAGACTTGAACAACCCTTCAACGAAGCCTATAATACCGCCAGCTTGATTGAACAATTGCTCAAATAGCCCTGAACGAGGAGTTAAACGTGGAGTACTTCCTGAATGAGCTTCAAACAACGGTCCGCGATCTTGCCCGCGGCATTGCCGAAGAGAAGGTTCTGCCAGTACGTGCCGAACTCGATGAAAAAGAGGAGTTCCCCTGGGCTATCGTCAGGGAGATCGCCGCCTCCGGCCTGTACGGAATCGCCATCCCGGAGGAATACGGCGGCATCGGCGGCGGCTCCTTCGAGCTGGTGCTGGCCGCCGAACAGCTTGCCCGTGTCTGCGGCGGCGTTGCGGTAACTTACGCCGCCAATTTCCTGGGTTCGGATATTCTGATTGACAACGGCTCGCCGGAGCAGAAAGCCCGCTTTCTGCCGGACATCGCCAGCGGCGAGAAGCTGTGTGCCTTCGCCATCACCGAGGAGACCGCCGGTTCGGACGCCGGTGCGGTGAAGACGACAGCGACAAAAACCGTCGACGGCTATGTCATTAACGGCAGCAAGCGTTTCATCACCAACGGCGGCGACGCCGCCATCTATACCATCATCGCCCGCACCGAACCGGGCAAGAGCGCCCGCGGTCTGTCAGCCTTCATCGTGGAAAAAGGTACGCCCGGCTTTTCCTTCGGCCGCAAGGAGAAAAAGATGGGCATACGCACATCTTCGACCCGGGAACTCCTATTCGACGACTGCCTCATTCCCCGGGAGAATCTCATCGGCAAAGAAGGCATGGGCTTTTTCTATGCCATGAAGTTGTTCGAAAAATCCCGCCCTGGCATCGGCGCCCAGGCGCTCGGCATTGCCCAGGGAGCCTTTGAAGCGGCTTACGCCCATGCCAAGGAGCGCGTTCAATTCGGGGAGGCGGTCCTGTCCTTCCAGGCCATTCAGCACATGCTGGCCAATATGGCCATGGACATCGAGGCAGCTAGGGCGCTCATCTACGCCTCCGCCCGCACCATTGACTCCGGTCTGCAGAAAAGCGGCAACATGGAGTCCTCGATGAGCAAGGTTTTCGCCTCGGATATGGCGATGCGCGTCACCACCGACGCGGTGCAGATTATGGGCGGCGTCGGCTACATGCGGGATTATCCGGCTGAAAAATTCATGCGCGATGCCAAAATCACCCAGATGTACGAAGGCACCAACCAGATCCTGCGCAACATCATTGCGAACGAATTGAAGAAACGGTATTAATGAGTCGCCGCTCTTTCCACCCGGCGTGATCTAACGGGCAACGGAACTAAAGGTCAGGTTTTGGTTTCTGCTGTTTGATCAACGACTGGCGCCGAAGGCGCATTGCTGATAACAGAATTGATACCGTTGACCGCGCTGTCTCTGGACTGATATCCTTCCGCAGAATCGGCGATTATATTACCGTTCTGGTGGCGCAGCCGCCAGCGGTATTCCCCGCCTTTATCTTTAAAAAGTTCGAATGTCGCCGCCATATCTTTACCTCTCTCATTTCTAATTCAGGAAACGGTTACAGAACTACGCTGCCAGCAGGATTACACCGATCCCAAGCACAAACCAGGCTACCGCGATCAATGCTGCGATGGCAGCGCCGCTCATGCCGTCACCGGATGAAACAGCGTTATTCGCTTTCCAGGCGGGAGCAGAACTTGCAGTTGCCGCAGGCGCCGACTGGGATACTGCCGCTGAAGCCGGTGGGGAGGCCTGGCGGGAGATAACCTGTCCGGTTTCGCTGTCCTTTGTTGAAGCCATGCCGACGTTATTCTTAACGGACTCGATGCCGTTTATCGCGCTGGATTTGGAAGTATAACCTTCAGCCGAATCGGCGATGATATTCCCGTTCTGGTGACGGAGCCGCCAGCGGTACTCGCCGGCTTTATCCTGGAATAATTCGAATTTTGCCGCCATACTGCGCTCCTTTATGTTTTTAAATCCGGTTTGTTACTGCGTTCTCCAATTATAGGTGCAACAGGCGTTTATGGGATTGCTAATATCGTCCCTCCTTCCGTTCATTTATTCCATAGTACGATTTAAGACAGGCAAGCGCAATATGTTTTTCAACCCGGAGAAAAATAAAGTCCGATCTGTAAACCAAGGTAGAACAGGCCTACGTCTTAAGTCATATCATTCCTAGCCTCAAGGCTATTGTAAAAAAGATCGCCTGGGGGTACACTGGTTAGCATTTTTCTAATATATATTTGGTAATAATCAATTGCCGGATTCGAATCTAATGCTCAACAGCCCGCAAAAGGGGTTATTCAGCCACCCTATTTTCCGGCGTTTCCCGCCGGGTGTCTGGATGGTCACTTTTATCGGACTCCTCAATTCGGCGGGTTTTTCGGTGTCGCTGCCGTTCTTGTCGCTTTATCTCTACCAGCAGCGGGATGTGTCGATGACCATGGTCGGGCTGATCATTCTGGGCAGCGGATTGATCGCCGCGGCCGCCCAGATGCTTTCCGGGATGCTGTCCGACAGGATCGGCCGGCGGCCGGTAATCCTGGGCAGCACGGCGCTGGCGGCGGTTCTGTTCATCGTCATGGCACTGTTGATAAGCTCGACCGCCCCGGTATGGGCAATCGTCAGCGCCTACGTCCTGGTACGCTGCGGTTTGATGTCCGCCCGCCCGGCGACTTCGGCGCTGATCGTTGACCTGATGCCTAAAGCCAGATTGGCCGAAGGCTACGGCATCCTCAGGATGGGGCAAAACCTGGGGTTCGGCTTCGGACCGGCTATCGGAGGTTACTTCTGGGCGGTCACCTCCTACGGCTGGCTTTTCGCCGCGGCGGCGGTCATCAGCCTGCTCTGCCTGTTTTTGGTCTACCGTTTCCTTAAGGAGAGTTTCGGCGGCTCCAACGGCGAGAAGGTCAACCTCCAGGCTGTCCTGGCCACCGCCCGCGACCAGACCTTCCTGGGATTCACCGTTATCTCCGTCATCGCCTTCATGGGCCTCGGGCAGTTCATCAGCACCCTGTCGGTTTACACCGTTGACCGGGTGGGTTTTTCCACGGTGCAATACGGGTCGCTGCTCACCCTGAACGCGGTGACGGTGGTATTGCTGCAGTATCCGGCGGCGCGCTGGATCGGCCGGTTCAAACGGGCCGAAGCACTGTTCCTCGGCATGGCGGTTTACTCGGTCGGCTACCTGTCGATGGGCTTCGTCGGTCCCTACGGGCTGGCGCTGGGGGCGATGGGTGTCATCACCATCGGTGAGATCTTATTTTCGCCCGTCTCAATGACCGTCGTCGGCGAATTGTCCCCCAAAAACCAGCGCGGCCGCTACCAGGGTTTTTACGGCCTGGCGGAGACCCTGGGCATTTCCCTCGGACCGACCCTGGGCGGGGCGCTCCTGGACGCTTCGGCGCCGGACGGGCGCCTCGCCGTCTGGCTGCCGATAGCCTCGGTAATCCTGGCGGCGGGACTGGCCTTCTACGTCTGGGGGAAACGGCGCTACCGGCCGTTGCCGGAAGCCAGCGCCATCGAAGCGGCTTAAATCGTGCGCCAGTATAAACAGCCATTGAATCATGCCATGATTGCGCCTATAATGGCGCCATGAACTGGCTTGATATCGCTCTCTTGGTCTTCTTTGCTTTCCAGGTTTTTTCGGGTCTTTCCCAGGGTCTGATCAAGACGCTCGGCGGTTTACTCGGGCTTATTGTCGGGATTTTCCTGGCCGGCCGCTTCTATGAGAGTCTGGGCGGCAGCGTCTTCAGCTTTATCAGCAACGAGGATATCGCCAACGCCGCCGCCTTCGCAGCGGTGTTGATCGTTACCTGGATTGTCTTCAGCATCGTCGCCGGCCTGCTGACCAAGCTGGTGTCGGTAGTGCTGCTGGGTTGGGTCAACCGGCTGGCCGGGGCGATCTTCGGACTGTTCATGGGCACGCTTATCGCCGGAGCGGCGCTGGCCGTCTGGGCTCAGTTCTTCGGCGGCGAGTCGCTGGCGGACTCAACCATCGCGACTTTCCTGCTGGACAAATTCCCGCTGGTGCTGTCGCTGCTGCCATCGCAGTTCGATTCCATCAAAGAATTCTTCCAGTAGCCAATAGGCTTCAATAAAGAAGGAAGCCGGGGGAATTCCCCCGGCTTCCTTCTTTTCGATGTTGCTAGTATTGCCTAGTATCCCATGTGGCGGGCCATCATGGTTGAAGAGAAGCCGTTTGACGGCAGGGACATGTTCCACCACTCTTCAACATCCTCGCCGTGCTTCATGCCGTAACCCATCGGTTCATGCATGGCGGCAAAGAAAGCGTTGAACAGCGGCGTGATGGAAGCCGTACCTTTGACCACCTGGTGAATCATGGCGCCGTTGGCGCCGTTGAAAACGCAGTTGCCCCAGCAGACGTTGCAGGTATCAACCGATCTTTGATAGATCTGGCTGCCTGGCATGTCGGTCCAATAGGTCTTGCGGCCGAGTTTGTGCCACTCGCCCGATTCGCGCATGCCGGGTAGCGGCGGGTCTTTGGGAGTGATATGGCTCGGCCGGACTTCATAGGAGGGTTCAGCCTCGCCCTTCTTGGTGATCGAGCCGGAGGGGCAAAGGTCGGCGCACAGGCCGCAGCTGTGGCAGAAACGCCACATGCCGGCGTCGATGGGTTTGGTCGGCGCGAGTTCCAGGTCGGTCAGCATATCAAAGTAGCCGCCGAAAGCGCCGACTTCCGGGCTGAGGGTCATGATGGAATGGCGGGCGTTCTCGCCCAAGCCGCCCAGCACGATACCGGGGCCGGAAGGCAGGACGCGGTAAGGCACATCGGCCATGCTCTGGTAGCCGATGCCGGTGATGAAGTCCTGGGTGCAGGTGGTGGTCTCGCGGCGCAAGCGATAGCGCGTTTGAGTCGTCCTGCCAAGCACCGTCGGCCGCCGCAGGTTAAGTTCCTGGTGCTGAGGAATCAGGTAAGTGACGGCCCAGAGGGGAATATTCGGAACGTAAGTGATGTTTTTCGCCTGATCCCAGGTGAAGGTCGGCTGGTCAGCGAAGACCACCGGCTTGGTGACAGTTGTCGGCGCCTTGTCGATATTGGGGTAGTATTGAGTGCCGATGTTGTCGCCGGTCAAACCGACAAAGTTCTTGTGATGGTCATCGAGTTCACCGACGCCGAGGTTGGCAGCGCCGAAGAAGACCATGACGGCGCGCAGCATTTTGGTGGCTTCCTCAGGGGTACCGGTCCACTTGGGAACGCCGCGCTGTTCGGGGGTCTGGACCTTCTTGCGGCCGAATTTATCGGCTTCGCAGGTCGGGATGACGCCGCCGACGGCGCCGGGGCTGCCGGCCAGGGAGATCCCGGAAAAGACGCCGCCGTTGGCCGCGCCGAGCGCCGCGTCGCGCAGTCTGTAGCCCGGTTCGTTGTCCTTCATGCGGTCAGCGTCGGATTTTCCTGATTTGGTCATGGCATTGTACGCCTCGAGGCCGGGGTAGCGGGCTACGACCGCGGCTGATTGCGTGCTGTGTCCGCCGTGATGGCGTTTGACCAGCGCCCAGTCAATTTCTACGGTTGGTTCGTCGACTTCCTTGACGAACCAGGCACGCTTGCGGGTGGATTCGGCGGCGGAGATAACCTCATCCAGGTCATGGAACGCCGGCGTGACGGCGGCTGCGCCGCCGATGCCGCCGACCAGACCCAAGCCCTTCATGAAATCGCGGCGGGAGACAGTGCTGTGAAATAATGACATACTTACTCTCTTTCTTATCTGCTGGTTATAATTCTGGACGCTGGTGGTCTGTTCCCCCGCCAACCGGTCTCTCCCGATTGTCATCACCCCGGCTTCACCTCCTGTGCTCGCGAAACATACGAAAAAGCAGGATGGACCTGACACTGCTCACTGAGTTTCCAAAGACCTTACAAATTGGCGTCGGCGTAAGAATAACAGGCTCTAAATATATTTAATATTTTTATGTGCATATAATATTGCCTAATTGGCCAAAAGGCATCGTCCTTTAGTACTAGTACCATGCTGATTTATATTCGTTAATGCGGTATTTATTCGAGATGCATTAACAACTCTTAATCTATATTTTGTATATTTCCCCGGGTAATGGCGCCTCCGCCCCGACTATTGACACGGGCATTTCCTGCGCCTAAACTGGGGACTGGAATATGAATTGCCCCAAGGACCACAGCCCGATGATCGTGGTTGAGCACGACCGGATAGCGCTGGACTATTGCCCGGAATGTCGCGGCGTGTGGTTTGACCGGGGTGAACTCGAGCTGCTGATGGAGCTGGCTTGCGGCGGTGAAGCGGATGCCTGTACTGCCGATCTTTTAACCCGACCGGAAGCGACAACCGCCGAAGCCCGGCGCCGCTGCCCCATCTGCAACCACAATATGCGTAAAGAACACATCGGACAGCAGCCGGCGGTGTTGATAGACTCCTGCGGCCGGGGCGACGGTCTTTGGTTCGACGGCGGGGAACTGCACCAGGTGCTGTCGCAGTTCCAGGCCGGCGTCGAAGGCAATCAGGACGCCAGGTTACTGGATTTTCTCAAAGAGACTCTCAAGGCTGATATCAACGAATAAGGAGGAAATATGGTAGGACTGCTCATCGCCTTAGGTATCATCGTCGTCCTGTTTCTTATTTTTATCGGCATCTACAATGCCCTGGTGGGTCTCCGCAACCAGGTTAAAAACGCCTGGGCGCAGATTGACGTACAACTCAAACGGCGGTATGACCTCATCCCCAACCTGGTTGAGACGGTCAAGGGGTACGCCAAACACGAACGCGAGGTTTTTGAGAACGTCACCAAAGCCCGCAACCTGGCCCAGCAAGTATCGTCGTCAGCGCCCCACATCCGGGCTCAGGCGGAGGGTGAGTTGTCCGCTGTCCTGGGGCGCCTGCTGGCGGTGGCTGAAGCTTATCCTGACCTTAAGGCCAATCAGAATTTCCTGGCCTTGCAGGAAGAACTGGCTTCAACCGAAAACAAGATCTCGTTCTCCCGCCAGTTTTACAATGATTCGGTTTTAACCTACAACAACAAGATCCAGATGTTCCCTTCCAACATCATCGCCGGCATGTTCGGCTTCACCATGAGTGAATTCTTCGAACTGAAAGTAGAAGCCGAGCGCGTCGCCCCCAAGGTCAGCTTCAGCTAAATCCAAATGTCGTTCAGGCAGGGGCGCGGCGCCGCGCCCCTGCATTCGTGTACCAGAGATAGAGTTATGTGGGAACAGATCAGCGCCAACCGCACCCGTTCGGCCGTCCTGGTCATCATGATGGGCGCCGTGCTCATCATACTGGGCTACGCTGTCGGCATTTACTTTCTGGATGAGCCCTGGGGCGGCGTTGCCGTGGCCGCCGCGGTTTGGATCATCATGACCCTGGTGGCTTATTTTCAGGGCGACAGCATCCTCCTGGCGACCGCCGGGGCCAAGAAGATCGAGAAGAAGGATCACCCTCGCCTGTTCAACATCGTCGAGGAGATGACCATCGCCTGCGGCCTGCCCCGGATGCCGGATGTCTATATCATTGACGATCCGGCGCTCAATGCCTTCGCCGTCGGCCGCGACCCCAGCAAGTCAGCGGTTGCCATCACCTCAGGCCTGCTGCAGAAGTTGAACCGCGACGAACTTCAAGGGGTCATGGCTCACGAGATGGCGCACGTCAAGAACCGCGACGTGCTGCTCATGTCAATGGCCGCCGTTCTGCTTGGCACTATCGTCATTATTTCCTATTACGCCTCGCGAATGCTCTTCTACTCCGGCGGCCGCGGCTCGCGGCGCTCTTCGGATTCAGGAGGCGGCGGCGCTATTATCGCATTGATCGGACTGGTTTTCATGATCCTGGCGCCGATCTTTGCCCAGCTCATCTATTTCGCCATCTCCCGGCGGCGGGAATATCTGGCCGATGCCTCGGCCGCCCTGTTCACCCGGTATCCGGAGGGTCTGGCTTCGGCGCTGGAGAAGCTGGGCGCTTCCACCAATCAGATCAGGGGCGCCAATCAGGCCACAGCGCCGATGTACACCGTCAATCCATTCCGAGAAGAAGGAAGAAAGGCCGCCGACCTTACCAGCACCCACCCGCCGATCTCGGAACGAGTGAAAATCCTGAGGCGGATGGGCCACTCCGCCTCATACCAGGCTTACGAACGAGCCGCCGAAGAGACCTCTAAAAAACATGTCATTCCTGCCTCGGCGCTCACCGGAGCCGATTCGGTTCCAGTTCGGGCGCCTTCCGCGGAAGGCGCCGTCGGCGAACCGGACAAGTTCGCCCGGACGCGCGAGACGCAGAATATGCTCTTCGGCATGGCCAATTACCGCCAGCTGAACTGCGCCAACTGCGGTACCACGCTCCGGCTGCCGCCCAACTTCACCGCCCCGGCGGTCCGCTGCCCGCATTGCGGGACGGTGAACAAAACCGCCTGACATTAGGGACAGCTACCGATTAAGCGTCAGATTTTCCCTTCTTGTTCCCAAGGGATTTGTATTGATACCCACTGTCACTGTATAATTTATGTAAAACAAGTGGATTTATCCTTATTTTGATTGCGCCGTTCCTCCCTTCCAGTTTAGCCTGTTCTCACAACGTTCATAGTCGCGCCGACCGTGTCTTTTCCAGCCAAACCAAAAATATACTATAGGAAAACAATGACTTTCGATTCTTTTAATCTTCACCCTGCCGTCATGAGCGGCGTCAAAGCCGTCGGTTATACCGAACCCACCCCCATCCAGGCCCAGGCCATCCCGCCGGCGCTTGAAGGTAAAGACATCATCGGCCTGGCCCAGACCGGGACCGGCAAGACCGCCGCCTTCGTCATCCCCATACTGCAGCGACTGCTAAAGGGCCCGGCCGGGAAGCTGAGGGCACTTATAATTTCTCCGACGCGGGAGCTGGCCGAGCAGATCTACGACACCATCAAGGGGCTTTCTTACTACACCAACCTGCGCGCCATGGCTATCTACGGCGGCGTCGGCATGGAACCGCAAAAATCCAAGATACGCACCGGCGTGGACATCGTTGTCGCCTGTCCCGGCCGACTTTTAGATCACGTCTGGCAGGGCACTATCGACTTCACTGACGTGGAACTGCTGGTTATCGACGAGGCGGACAGGATGTTCGACATGGGTTTCCTGCCCGACGTGAGAAAAATATTAAAATGCCTGATGCACCAGCGTCAGACACTGCTCTTCTCCGCCACAATGCCGGATGATGTCCGCAAGCTGGTGCGCGAGATCCTCAAGGACCCGGTGACAGTGCAGATAGGCACGGTAGCGCCAGCCAACACGGTGGCTCATGCCCTTTACCCGGTGCGCCAGGACCTGAAGACACCGCTGCTGAAAGCGGTGCTGAAACAGATCGACACCGGTTCCGTCCTGGTCTTCACCCGCACCAAACACCGCACCGAACGGGTAGCCCTGGCGCTGGCCCAGGCCGGCCACTCGGTCGCCTCCATCCAGGGTAATCTGTCCCAGTACCGCCGTCAGGAAGCTCTTGACGGCTTTAAGGACGGCAAATACAAGGTGCTCGTAGCCACCGATATCGCTTCCCGCGGCATCGACGTTTCCGACGTTTCCCACGTAATTAATTACGATATGCCGGACACCGCTGACGCCTACATCCACCGCATCGGCCGCACCGGCCGCATCGGCAAGACCGGAGACGCCTTCACCTTCGTCACCGCCGAAGATGAGCTAATGGTTAAATCACTCGAAAAATTACTTAAGGCTCCCATTGAACGGCGAATTGTTGATGGTTTCAAGTACGACGCCCCCGAACCCGTTAAGACTGAATTCGCCCGTCCGCCACGGCGTCACACCCGGCCGCAGACGGCAGCGCCGAATGTCGACCGAAGCCGCCGGAGGCGTCCAGCGCCGGGTCAAGCGGCTTAGCTTAAATTACTATTCCCCTCAGCAAGATATTTCCACCACGGAACTTTTGATCTACGCTTATTGAAGTTAACCCCCTGGCCGGCAATCCGGGTTCGAGAACCATAGCTAAAAAGCTTTGGATGGGGTATACTTGGCGCTGAACGGGGAACAAAATCAAAGGAGCGCCAAGATGGTCATTAAAGTAGTCACCGATTCTACTTCCGACATTCCGGCGCCGCTGGCGTCAGAGCTCGGCATCACCTCGGTTCCCCTTTATGTTCAGTTCGGCAGCGAATCTTTCCGTGACCGGGCAGACATCACCGAAAACGAGTTTTACACCCGGCTGGTGACCGATCCGGTGCACCCTACCACCGCCCAACCCTCGCCCCAGGATTTCGCCGCCGCCTATGACAGCATCGCAGGCGGCGCAGACGGCATACTGTCAATTCATATCTCGGAAAAAATGAGCGGCACCATCAATTCGGCACAACAAGGCGCCAAACTGATGAAACATTTCGTACCGGTGGAAGTCGTTGACTCCAAGTTCACCTCAATGGCCCAGGGCCTGGTTGTCCTCGCCGCGGCGCGGCTGGCCAGAACGGCGAAGGACTTGAAATCGGCCGCCGCTGCGGCCCGCGGTTTCGTCGATGACATTCATCTGCTGGTCCTTTTCGACACCCTCAAATATATCGCCCGCGGCGGTCGCATCGGCAGAGCCAAAGCGCTGTTGGGTTCCATCCTGAACGTCAAACCGCTGCTGTCCATCAAGGACGGCGAGTTCGTACCGGTCGGCCAGGTCAGAAGCCGGGTCAAGGGCATTGACCGGCTGTTTGAACTGGCCAGGAATGCCTCAAATAATATCGCGGAACTGGCGGTCATCCATTCCACCACGCCTGACGAAGCCCAGATGCTGGCCAACCGCATCGGAGAATTCCTGCCGGCAGATAAAATCCACATCGCCCGTTTTGGGCCGGTGCTCGGCGTTCACGGCGGGCCTGGAGTAATAGCCGTAGCTTTCAGGCTTAAAGCCTGACCTCAAGAGCCCTTCGGTCGATATTGACGGGTGATTATTAAGGTGCTAAATTATTTAGCACCTTATATTTTTTTATGGAAGACCGCGAAAGACAAATCGAGCAGCTCATGGAAAAGCTGCACTCGTTGAAACGGCTGATGACCCCGGAAAGCCACGGCCCCGGCTGCCATCAGGAGTTAGCCCCGTCCCAATGGCTGGTGCTTCACCTGGTCAGCCACCAGGAAGGCATCGGCATCAAAGACCTAGCCTCGCAGCTCGGTATTACTTCTTCAGCGGCGACTCAAGTCGTCAATGGACTGGTCAACAAGGGTTTCCTGGTCCGCCAAGCCTCGCCGGATGACCGGCGGGCGCTTTGTCTCAGTCTTCCGGAGGAAGGCCGCCGCCGGGTGGAGGCCGCCAAGAAGCAGCGACTGGAACGCATTGCTTCAATTTTCAAAGTTCTGTCAGAAGAAGAACTGCGTACATTCATAGACCTTGCGGACAGGGTCTGCAGCCGCAATCATTTAAAGGAGTAGTATGTCATCCACCCTTAAAACTCCTCTGGTACTGGCCGGCATGATGCTGTCGATGATCCTGGCGTCCCTTGATCAAACCATCGTCGCCACAGCCATGCCCCGCATTGTTCAGGAGTTCCAGGGCCTTTCCCACCTGTCGTGGGTTTTCACCGCCTACATGCTGGCTTCGGCGGTAACTGTGCCGATATACGGCAAGCTGACCGATCTTTTCGGCCGCCGCCGGCTGCTTATTATTGCCGTGCTTATTTTCCTGGGCGGCTCGATGCTTTCCGGCCTGGCCCAGAACATGACGCAGCTGATTTTCTTCCGCGGCATTCAGGGTGTCGGCGCCGGCGCCATCATGGTGAATGCTTTTGCCATCGTCGCCGACTTATTTCCGCCGGCGCAGCGCGGCAAAGTCCAGGGTCTCTTCGGCGCGGTCTTCGGCATCACCTCAGTCGCTGGCCCGCTGCTGGGCGGCTGGCTCACCGACAGTTTTTCCTGGCGCTGGATATTTTATGTTAATGTCCCGATCGGGGTGGTCGCCCTGGCAGTGATCTTCGCCGGCATGCCCAGGCACGCCGCTGCCGCCCACGGCAACGGGGAGAGATCTATTGACTACTTCGGCGCCGTCCTGCTGACCGCTACCCTGGTGCCGCTCCTGCTGGCGCTGGTTTGGGGCGGCAGCCAGTATCCCTGGGGTTCTCCCGAAATCATCACCCTGCTGGCTGTTTCCGCGGTTGCCTTGCTCGGTTTCCTGTGGCGCGAGACCAAAGCCCGGGACCCCATCGTCACCCTGAGCCTGTTTAGAAATCGGGTTTTTACCATATCGGTTATCGCTACTTTTCTTGCTTCACTTGGCATGTTCGGTTCAATTTTGTTCATCCCCGTTTTTGCCCAGGGCGTGGCCGGATTTTCCGCCACCAACTCCGGTTTGATTATGATGCCGATGATGCTGGCCATTGTCGCCGGCTCTATGTTTGCCGGTCAGGTGATGTCGCGCACCGGTAAATACAAAGTCCTGG
This sequence comes from Dehalogenimonas alkenigignens, assembly GCF_001466665.1. Lineage (NCBI taxonomy): Bacteria > Bacillati > Chloroflexota > Dehalococcoidia > Dehalococcoidales > Dehalococcoidaceae > Dehalogenimonas > Dehalogenimonas alkenigignens. The sequence continues at coordinate 1,707,855 of NZ_KQ758903.1, forward strand.
CCGTCTCCGGCCTGGGTATCGCGACCCTTGGTATGGCGCTGTTTTCTCAGGTAGGCGAATCGACTTCTCAGTTTGATCTCATCATACGGATGGTTGTCATGGGCGTAGGCCTGGGGTTCACCATGCCCATCTTCACCGTGGCGGTACAGAACGCCTTCAGCCACAGCCGCATCGGCGAAGTTACCGCCGGTATCCAGTTGTTCCGGACGGTGGGAGGCACCGTCGGCGGCGCGGTTCTCGGCGGCGTCATGAACGCCCAGCTCGCTTCCAAGCTAATAGGCATCGAAAACCATCCGTTCATTGTCGCGGCCAAACAGGTCAGTCCCGGCACGCCGGTGGTGATCGACGGCAATACCATTCAGACATTTCTGTCCAATGACGGTCAGGCACAGATCCGCGCGCTGATCGCCCAGGCACCGGAGGCTATCCGGGAGCAAATTTCCGCTGCTTTCGACCAGTTTCTCGAGATCCTGAAGACCGCCTTCAGCCAGTCGATCGACTACGTTTTTATCATCGGCGCCGCGCTCATGGTCGTTGCATTCGCGGCGTCGTTTTTCCTGCCGCAGCTTCCTTTGCGAAAGAGCCACCGCCCGGCGGCTGAGGAACTCGGTGTCGAGCTGGATGCGGCCATGGGTCAGTCTGATAAGAGGCACGAGCCGGACATCCTGGGTAAAGTGTAAACCTGGTCTGGGTCTTCCGGCGATGAAGTTCAGCCAAACGGTGCTATAATTTTGGTGAACGAAACCCCCAAGGAGTCCATCATGCCCCTCAGACCAGCCGAAGGCGCCCCGGAAAAATTGATCCCGGTATTCCAGGAGCTTAAAAAACTGCTTGTGCCTTTCGCCGCCGGTCTAAAGGTGACTGACGAACCGCGGCATTACGCCCTGACCGGTCCGTCGACGCCGGCAAGCCGAGGCAAAGAGGTCTGGTTCGGCGGAGCCGTGGTGGCCAAACGATACGTCAGCTTCCACCTGATGCCGGTCTATGCCTTCCCTGATCTGCTGCGGAACGTCTCCCCGGCGCTCAAACAGAGGATGCAGGGCAAGAGCTGCTTCAATTTCACCAGGATCGATCCTGAACTGATATCCGAGCTAAAAAGATTGGTGAAATCAGGCTACGCCCGTTTCAAAAAAGAAGGCCTGATCTCAAGCTAGTCCTTGACAGCCCTTGTGGCGGCAATCTCGTATGTCCGGCTTGAGAGAAGTCGCTCAGTTTTTGATGGTACGCAGGCTGAGCAGGTGGATGGTTACCCCGGCGGCGATAACACCAAGGAGCAGCCGAATCCACACCACATCTACCACCGTGATGCTCAAGCCGATGGCGAGCCAGAGTACCACTATCGCAGAGACCTTAACCTTGAACTTGATAGCCCGGTTCTCCCGGTAATTGCGGATATATTCCCCCAGCCAGTGATGATGTATCAGCCAGTGGTAGAATCGCGGTGATGAGCGGGCGTAGCAGGCGGCAGCCAGCAGCAGGAAAGGCGTCGTCGGCAGCAGCGGCAGGAAAACCCCCAGGACGCCCAGGGCGAGCGCCAGGGTCCCAATGCCAATGAGAATGATTCGACGGCCGTGTTTCATCTAATCAACTGATCAACAAAAGAGCTTGAGTATATCACGGCCGAAGTGGTAATCCCGAATGGTCAGGTTTATCTGATAGCGGAAAGAGCACAGTGAAATTGCTCCCCTGGCCGGGTTCGCTCTTCACCTCGATGCGTCCCCCGTGGGCTTCTGCAATCTGGCGGCAGATGGCAAGACCCAATCCCGAACCCCCTTCAGCCCTCGAACGCGCCTTATCCACCCGGTAAAACCGGTCGAAGATGTGAGCCAGGTTTTCTTTGGGAATCCCTATGCCAGTATCGGTCACAGATACCTCGGCAAAGCCGTCACGTATCGCAGCCGACAGCGTAACGCTGCCTCCCGGCGGGGTATAGCGTATGGCATTATCGTAGAGGTTGATGAACAGCCGCCGCAGTTCCAGCCTGTCGCCAAGGACCTTGACCGGTTCCAATCTGTCGATTCGGCAGGCCAACTGCCTGGATAGGCACAGCGGGTTGAATTCCTCGGCCAGGTCTTTCAGCAGCCTGTCAAGCTCAATTTCCTCAAGTTTTAGAGGCTGGCCGGAATCGCTGCGGGACACCGAAAGCAGCTTGTCGATCAGCCCCGCCATATGCTCGGATTCACGGCTGATTACCTCCAGAGAGGACCGGTATTCCTCGGGATTACGGCTCTTGCTTAAAGCCAGGGTGGATTCTGCCTGAATTATAGCCGCCGGCGTCCGGAGCTCATGTGAAGCGTCGGCGGTGAAGCGGCGCTGCGCCGTGAACGACTGGTCCAGTCGGCCGATCATCTGGTTCAGTGTTTCGGCAAGTTTCCCAAGTTCGTCGTTTGCGCTGACCTCGATCCGCCTTGACAGGTCGGTGCTGCTGATCTCCCGCGCCGTCCTGGTCATTTCATCAACAGGTTTCAACGCCCGGTTAGCCATGAACAGGCCGCCGGCGCCGGCCAACAGCAGTGTGATCAGTCCACCGATTACGTGAACTACGGCAAGCTGGTCCAGCACCTGGGACACTGAGGCGGTTGATCGCCCGATCAAGAGGATACCTGAGTTTGAGTCGCCAGCGGCGGGTGACAGAAAAATTCTTGTCGGCTCCCGCCCGGGCCGGTTCATCGTCGCAAAGACTGCATTTTCCGCGGTGGCATCGGCCAGCAGCCCCTCGAGACCGGGGATAGTAAAGGCATCGCCCATGACCTGCAGCTGGGTTCCCGAGGCATCGAAGAGCATCAGCAGTTCAAGCGACTGTGTCTCAAAAAACACCGTCGGATTCTCCTCCAGTACCGGGCTTCCATTTATGATCGATATATTGACTCTGATGTTATTCGCTGTCGTTTCCAGTGAATCATCAAAACTGGAATTCAGGCTGTTGGATAGATAAACGTACGAGATTGATATAAAAAATAGCAGCAGGGCGCCTAATACGAAAAGGTACCATATCGTCAGCAGGAATTTGACGCTCTTGAAGAGAGTCATTTCCCCTCCATGCGATACCCGGCGCCTCGAATCGTTTTTATCAGGCTGGGTTGACCCGGCTGGTCGATTTTATTCCGCAGCTTCTTGATGTAAACGTCGATCACGTTGGACAAGCGGTCGCTCTGGTAGTCCCAGACCCGCTCTTCCAGCATGGTGCGTGTGATCAGGATACCAGGGTGGCGCATTAAATATTCCAGTATGGCGTACTCCCGGCTGGTCAACTCGATTCTCCGACCGCCCCGAACGGCGGTCCTGGTGGCTGTGTCCAGTTCCAGGTCTGCGACGGCTAACGGCGATGAGTTCAAGGGGGCGCCCCGCCTGAGCAAAGCCCTGACCCTGGCGAGCAGTTCCGAAAAGGCAAAGGGCTTGATCATGTAGTCGTCGGCCCCGGCATCCAGGCCGGCCACCCGGTCTTCGACGGCATCCCGCGCCGTCAGCATCAAAACGGGGGTGCCGATTTTCCGATTCCGCAATTCAAGGCATGTCTTAATACCGTCCTGTTTAGGCAGCATCACGTCCAGAATTATCAGGTCGTAGGACGCGCTTTCAGCCAGTGCCTGCCCTTCCAGGCCGTCAAACGCGCTGTCGACGGCATAGCCCGCTTCTTCCAGGCCGCGCTTGATTATCTGGGCCAGGCGCCTTTCATCTTCAACGACCAGGATTCTCACTGCGGCCTCCAACCCACTATTTTATTATACCCGAACCGAAGAGGAATCCCCGCAAAAAGCGTCAATCTCGTGATTCACTAACTGCGCCCATTATTGCTATAATTCCGGGAGTGCCCCTGTAGCTCAGTAGGATAGAGCAGCGGTTTCCTAAACCGCGTGTCGCGCGTTCGAATCGCGCCAGGGGTACCAGTTCAATAATGGAGGCCCTCCTGAGAATCCCATTCTGGATCCCGCTCGTTCTATTGCTGCTGATTATCAGTCTGGCACTGGGCATTCACTTTGATTTGATACAGTTTGAATCGGTGGTTGGACCTTATCTTCTCACCCACTGGATGGGCTGGATAGGCGTCGGTTTTTTGGCGGTCTCGGTGCCGGCTTACTCGATACTCAAGCGCTTCGTTAAACTGCGTTCAAAAGCCTTGCTGCCGGCCCATATCTTCGGCAATATTCTGGCCTTCGGCTTAATCACAATCCATTTCGCCCAACGTTTGCGGTTCCCTGATTTCGACACCGGCTTCCTGATGTACCTGATGCTGTCCGGTCTCATCCTTACCGGCATGATTAAGAGATTTTGGTATTTACCCCGAATAAACGGCATCCTAAACTATCTCCATCCCGGGCTGGCCCTATCCCTGGCTCTCACCGTGCCGTTCCATATCGCCCGCAACCTGGGCTTGTTGTAAATCCTTCCGATATTTCCCCAGCCAAAGCCAGGCAAATCATCTGCTCAGAAAATTGGGTACCGGCGGCGTCTTTGCATGGCAGGCGGAATAAATGATGCTTACCTTGTGCCTTTCGCGGCGTTATACAATATAGAAATCCGAACCCGAAGAGAAAACAATGAAAAAATTGCTCTTACCCATCGTTTTATCCGCCGCGCTGCTGTTTTCCGGCTGCGCCCGCCCGACCTATGGAGAAGAACTCAAATCGGGCAAGCCGCGGCTTTCCCCCAACGCTCCGGCCGCCGACGTTTCAGAACTCGTTGCCGGCAACAACGAATTCGCCCTGGCTCTCTATCAATTACTGAAGGCGGAGGATGGCAACATCTTCTATTCCCCTTACAGCATCTCGGCGGCGCTAGCCATGACCTACGGCGGCGCCCGCGGCGAGACAGAACGGCAGATGGCTGACACCCTGCGCTTCACCCTGGGGCAGTCCCGCCTCCATGCCGCTTTCAACGCTCTGGATACCGCCCTTAACTCCCGCGGTCAGGGGGCTAAAGGCAAGGACGATGAACCTTTCGTTCTAAAGGTGGTCAACGCTCTCTGGGGCCAGCGGGACTTCAAGTTTGAGACAAGTTACCTCGATCTGCTGGCCGAGAATTACGGCGCCGGACTGCGCCTTGTCGATTTTATCAAGGACACCGAAAACTCCCGCCAGACGATCAACAGCTGGGTGGCTAAAGAGACGGAACAGCGGATTAAGGACCTCCTCCCCCAGGGCTCGGTCAATGATCTAACTCGTTTGGTGCTGACCAATGCCGTCTACTTTAACGGAGGCTGGCTAAACCCCTTTTCCGAAGATGCCACCCGAAGCGGCGCCTTTAATCTGCTGGACGGTCGTAAGGTCATCGTACCGATGATGTTCCAGAGTTCCGGTATGGGCTACGCCGTCGGGGATGGATATCAGGCAGTGGAGTTGAAATACGACGGCGGCGAACTCTCCATGGTCATCATCCTGCCAGCGGAAGGCGCCTTCGGCGCCTTCGAAACCAGCCTCGGCAGCGCTAAACTGGCATCAATCCTGGCAGCCTTGAAGAACAATACCGTCAACCTGACCATGCCCAAATTCGAGTTCGATTCAGAGTTCGGCCTCAAGGAAACTCTGGCAGTCTTGGGCATGCCCGTCGCCTTTTCCGACAGCGCCGATTTTTCCGGCATGACCGGGCGGCGGGATTTGCAGATTCAGGACGTGGTGCATAAAGCCTTTATATCTGTCGATGAAGCCGGCACTGAAGCCGCCGCGGCCACCGGCGTCGTCGTCGGCACAACTTCGGTGCCGCTGGACCCGGCAACCGTCACCCTCGACCGCCCGTTCATTTTCCTCATTCGTGATATCGCCTCCGGGGCCATTATCTTCACCGGTCGTGTCGTGGACCCGTCGTAGCGAAGAGTTTTTAGACTACTCACACCCGTCTCGACACCGCTTGCCCGGCTTAAACCCGAGGCCGTTGATACCTGAAGCCTTTTCTGGGTTATAATCTCACCAATGGTCCGACAACCATCAACGGAACCCCCCGTCCGGCGGCTGCTGGACGCCGCCGGTGTCAAGCTGATGATGCTTGCTTCAGACCGGTGGGCGAAGGCGGCTTTCATTTTGGTTTTTTTTACGGCTGCGGCGGCCAGGATTTTAGCGGCGCCGTTCTCAGCCACCCAGGACACGGCTCAGTTCTGGTCGTTCGCCCAGTTGTTTAAGCAGCACGGTCTTGATTTCTACAGTCATTATGCCGGCACCGACCCTGTCAACCCGTGGCAGGGCTGGGGATTCGTGTATCCTCCTATCTGGCTCCTGATTCTGGGCCTAGCGGCGGTAGCCGCCCCCGGTGCCGCCGCCGGGCAGGATTTCGTGGACACCGCGTGGCGCTTTGCCATGAAAATACCGATCATCACCGCCGACCTGGCGATCGGGATTATCCTGTTTGCTGCCGTACCCGGTTCCGCCTGGAAAAAACTGCTTTTCGCTACACTGTGGCTGCTGAATCCGGCGGTATGGTACCAGTCTGCGGTTTTCGGCCAGTTCGACGCCATTGCCGCCGCTTTTTTGTTGGGCGCTTTGGTTCTTTTTGAAAAACAACATTACCGATGGGCTTTCGCCGCCGCTGCCGCGGCTGTCCTCACCAAGCAACACACTTTGATTCCGGTGGCTTTCATGATCGCGTCCGCCTTCAGAATGATGCCCCGGCGGCAGATTGTTGCCAACTTTGGCGTTTTTACTGGGATTATCGCTGCGGTCTCGCTGCCGTTCATGGTTACCGGGAGCGGCGGAGAATACTTGAAAGCTGTCCTGCTGCCGGGTCAAGCGCCAGCCTATCAGGAGCCGATGGTCTACGCCTTTTCAGGCAGCGGGGCGCTGGTCACTTATCTCCACAACGCCTACGGTTGGGACACGGTGGGGTGGTTGAATATCAACACCCCGGTAATGGTTTTGGGCATCATCGCGGGACTAGCGGCGACTTACTGGCTGAAACTGTCGCCCGCGCGTTCCATGCTGATCGGGATCCTCATATTCATCTCTACCTTTTACCGGATCAACTACCAGTACCTGGTGATTTTCATTCCGCTAGCGATCTATATCGCCGCGAGGTCTTCATATCTAACCGAGCGTTTATGGAGCGTTGCTTTAGCGCTTTTTCCAAGCCTGTGGCTCTGGTTCTTCAACGTTGCCTTCTGGTTCAACTACGTTTCGCCGGTCTATCCCGCCGCTTCGACAGTGCTTTCCCATTTCGGTTGGACCCAGGAAACATCCGGCGATATTGTATATGTTAGAATAGCTTTGGTGATCACCTTCCTCGCTTTTGGCTACTGCCTCCTGGCATTGACCCGGTGGCGAGCACCCCTAAAGAGCGTTGCGTGAGACCAGTTGACGGTTCACGGAAGGACACGAAGACTTGGGCAGCCTTTTTCGCGAAACGCTGATCGGGGTTGTTAAGGCGACCGCGCCGCTGATCGGCATCATCATTCTCTTGCAGGTGGTGTTTGTCCAGGCTTCGGGCGTCCTATTCCTCAAATTCGTTATCGGCACGTTACTGGTTATCGCCGGGATGGTATTGTTCCTCCTCGGCATCGAAATAGGCATCCTGCCAGCCGGCCGTTTGGTCGGTTCCGGCTTGATCCAAAGCCGGTCTATCTGGCTGATCGCCGCGGTGGCTTTTTTAATCGGCTTCAGTACAACCATTGCCGAACCTGATGTGCTGGTGCTTTCGATGCAAGCTGAAGGGATTTCCGGCGGGGAGATAAACGGCAATTCTCTGGTTTATATTATTGGAATCGGGCTGGCGGTGTTTACCGTATTGGCCATGTTGCGCATCCTGGCTGGGATCAAAATGGCTTATTTGCTAGCCGCCAGCTATCTGGTGGTTATCTTACTGGCCGTCCTGACGCCTGCTGACTTCGTTCCGCTGGCCTTCGATTCAGGCAGTGTGACCACCGGAGCGCTGACCGCCCCGATCGTCATATCGCTGGGGATCGGCTTCAGTTCAGTCTTGGCCGGCCGTTCACCGGTCTCAGACGGCTTTGGCTTGATCGGCTTTGCTTCTATCGGCCCTATCATCGCGGTAATGATCATGGGGATAATTGCCGGTTGAATCTGCTGGATCTGTGGCAGACTTTCATCATCACCGCAAGGGGTGTGGCTGAGGCGATCTTGCCTCTGCTTTTTATTTTGTTGGTTTTTCAAACCTTTTTCCTCCGGTTGCCGCCGAGGTATTTATTGAACCTGCTAAAAGGCGCTTTGCTTTCCGCGACGGGACTGCTGCTGTTCCTGCTTGGGGTCCAGGAAGGATTCCTGCCTTTTGGATATGCCATTGGCGAGGCATTTGATACCATGGATCACCGATGGCTGGTTATTCCCCTGGGTTTTATCCTCGGCTTTGTGACAACCAGAAGTGAACCGGCTGTCCGCATCCTGTGCAATCAGGTAGAAAAAACATCAGCCGGTTCGATCCGGGCATCACTGATTCTATTTTCCGCCTGTTTCGGCGTCGGTGTGTTTGTCGCTCTGGGAATGGCAAGGATAATCTACAGCATTCCCATTTTATACATATTGATCCCGGGGTACCTCATAGTTCTCCTGCTTCTCAGATTTACTCAGCCTGCCTTTATTTCGATTGCTTTTGACGCCGGCGGTGTTGCCACCGGTCCCGTTGCCAACACCTTTCTGCTGGGACTCGGGCTCGGTCTGGCATCAGCCGCCGGTTCCGGAGAAGCCGCCGTTTACGGCCTGGGACTGGTAGCTCTGATAGCCCTGGCTCCAATCATTTCAGTAATGGTACTCGGTATTATCATCAGGAATAAAAGCGCCACAGGAGGCAACTAGCATGAGCGACGGATCGTTGATCATCACCATTGTCAACAAAGGATGGGGGGAACAGGCGATGCGTTCCGCGATGAAAGCAGGAGCGGAAGGCGGAACCATAATCATGGGGCGCGGGGTAGGCATTCACGAAGAAAAGCAAAATATCCTGGGTATCCCGATCGAGCCCGAAAAGGAAATAGTCTTGTCTGTTACCTATCCAGACAAGACCCAAGCGATTCTGGACAGCGTTATTAATACTTGCGAGTTGGATGAACCAGGATCAGGCATCGCTTTCGTCGTACCAGTTGAAAAAGTAGTCGGCGTCTGTCACCTGAACTCGCCAAAGCCCACGGGAAACGAGGCGGCTGGTCAGGAGTAATCTTGTTTTCGGTCGCTGGCGATTGCCAGCGACCGCTTTGTTGAGCCGATTTTCCGGGAAGGTTATCAGTTATTAAACAGTAATGTCCAAACTGGGTTATCTACGTTTATGTGGTACTAATACGTTATTATTTTTATCTTGACTAGTTCAAGCCCACGCTCTATCATTCATTTATCTCTTCAAGGAGGCTGGCTTTGCGGAAACACGACTCGAAGGTCAGTATCATTCCCGGAACTATTCTGGCTCTGCTGGTGCTTGTATTGCCGGTACTTGGAATCGGCGGCTGCACCGGGTCGACAACTGAGCCGACCGCAACCACAACTCCCCCGCCAACGACGGCAGACGGAACGCTGTTGCCGACAGTGGCCGGAGTTGACGCAACCCTCTTGTATTCCAGTAAATGCGCATCCTGCCACGGTACCAATCGTCAGGGAGGTGTGGCGCCGGCGCTTACCGACGTGAGTAACTTCAGCACCTCATTCTTAAGTTCCTTTTTCAGCGTCCATTTCACCGGTGTGGGTATGGCCGAACCGCTTCGCAACTCGCTCGCTAACTACCTTAAAACAAACTCTGTCGCCGCTCCGCCGCAAACAGGTCCGATCGACCCGGCGGCGGTCTACGCCGCCAATTGCTCGCTGTGCCACGGCGCTTTCCGCCAGGGCGGGTTGGCCGGACCCAATATCACTCCTAACCAAATCACCAACTTTACCACTGAAGCCAGGCTCAGCACTTTCATCTCCGCTCATCAGTCCGGGCAGAACCTGGACAAGGAACGGCGTGACCTGGTTGCAAAATGGTTAAAGGAAACCCCGTAAGATCCCAGAAAATAACCGCGGGATGCCTCCCGCTACAGGAGATAGAATGGATCTCGCAACTTTAGCCAGGCCTCAATTGAACCGCCGGGATTTTGTTAAGATCGCCAGCTTGACTGTAGCCGCGATGGGACTGAGCCAGGCGCTGAATCCCCGGATTGTCGAGGCATTGGAGCAGGTCGCCCCGGCTAAACCTCCGGTCATCTGGCTCGAAGGCCAGGGCTGCACCGGCTGCACCGAGTCTTTCCTCAATAATCTTGAGCCTTCCGCGGTCTCGATTCTCCTCGACACCATTTCATTGAGATACCATGAGACGGCAATGGCCGCCTCGGGTCACCAGGCAGACAAAGCCCTTACCGACACTATAAAAGCCGGGGGTTACGTTCTGGTGATCGAGGGTGCTATTCCCCTTGCCCAGAACGGCAAATTCTGCACCATCGCCGGGAAAACGTTCGTCGATATTGTGCGTGAATCGGCTAAAAACGCGGCGGTGATCATCAATGTCGGCGCCTGTTCATCTTTTGGCGGCATTCCGCGCTCCGGCCCGACCGACGCTGTGGGTTACCTCTTCCGCGGTAAGGAACTTCATCATGTCTTTGACGATGTCGGCAACAAGCCGGTCATCAACCTGCCGACCTGCCCGGTGCATAATGAGCGTTTGGTAGCCACCATCGTCTACTATCTGACCTTCGGCAAAGCGCCGGAAATGGATAATTACCATCGGCCTTTGGCTTTCTATGGAAAGCTGCAGCACGACAACTGCGCCCGCCGCGGCCAGTTCGAAGCCCGCCGCTTCGTTACCGATTTCAAAGACCCGGCCCAGCAGGGACGGTGCCTAATTCTGAAGGGCTGCAAGGGACCGATCGCCTTCCAGGATTGCTGGGAACGCCAATGGAATCAGCGGTCCAATTACTGCATCCAGGCGGGGGTTCCCTGCGTCGCCTGTTCCCAGCCTGAGTTCTATCAGGAAACCAGCCCTCTCTACGCCCATGACTATGACTTCGGCGTAAAGTAGTGTCCCTGGGAGTGAAGATTCAAAATACGCTTGGAAAGGGAATTCTAGAATGACCCGAGTAGTCGTTGACCCGTTAACCAGAATTGAAGGTCACCTCAGGATAGAAGTCGAAGTCAACAACGGCGTCATTACCGATGCCTGGTCAGCCGGCACCATGGCGCGCGGCATCGAAATCCTGCTCAAGAACCGCGACCCCTGGGACGCCCCGTACGTCACCAGCCGGTTGTGCGGCGTTTGCGAAGGTGTCCACGCCATCGCCTCGGCGCAGGCGCTGGAAGATGCCTTTGATATCGAACTGACCGAAGCCGGCCGGCTGATGCGCAACGTCTTCTGCGCTGGGTACTACGTTCACGACCACTACGTTCATTTCTATGTCTTATCCGCCCTAGACTACCTGGATATCATGGCTATCGCCAACTATAAAGGGAGCGATCCCGGGTTGCTCGGTATCAAGGACAAAATCGTCGGGCTGGTGGTCAAGGGTGATACATCGCCGTTCACCCCCCGCTATGAACCGGACGCCTTCACCGTCAACGATCCGGAAACGGTAACCACCCTGGTCTCTCATTACATCAAAGCCATCGAGATGAAGGCTAAGTCCCAGAAGATGTTGAACTTCATCACCGGCATCCAGCCTCATCCCAACACCGTAATGGTCGGCGGCTGCGTCGCTACCCCGTCCCGGGAACAACTCCTGGCCTTGCGCGACCTGTGGCTGGAACAGAAGGAGTTCGTCGATAACGTTTACCTGCCGGACGTGCTGGCTGTCGGCACCGGCCCGCTTTTCCCGTTAGCCAAGCTGGCTATCGGCGCCACCGACGGCAACTATTTAGCTTACCCCATGCTGCCGCAGGACGGAGCCGCCAAGACGGAAGACATTTCCTTCGGCGGATCAAACCACCTGTTCAAAGGCGGCGTGGTCAACGCTTCCGGCGCCCGCGGCACGCTTTCCGACATCGCCGGGATAAATGTAGCGCCGGTGGATTACTCCAAGATCACCGAGTCCGTTACCAGTTCCTGGTATAACTACCCTCAGGGGAGCACCGCGCTGCATCCTTCGGTGGGCGTGACCGAGTTCAACCTCAATAAAACCGGCGCTTACTCCTACTTCAAATCCCCGAGGTACAGCAGCAAACCGATGGAAGTCGGCCCGCTGGCCCGCGGCCTGGTCAACAAATTCCCGGCGCTGGTGGACTTTTTCAAAGCCGGCGGCCGAGAGGGCGTCGTGGCCAGGCACCTGTGCCGCGCCCTGATCACCAAGTCCATCGTTGACCAGGGGATTGCCTGGATCGACCGGCTGATCGAGCTCAGGACGGCCGGCCCGCTGGTGGGCATGAACGAGAAGGCGGTGCCCCGCAACGCCAAGGGCTTCGGCGTGTGGGACGCTCCCCGCGGCGCTCTGGGCCACTGGGTGGAGATCGAGAATCACCGCATCAAGAACTACCAGATGGTGGTGCCTTCCACCTGGAACGCCGGCCCCCGGGACGAGAACGGCGTCAAAGGCCCGTACGAGCAGTCTCTCATCGGGGCGCCGGTGCCGGACACCGAGAACCCGATCAACGTGGTGCGCATCATCCGGTCGTTCGACCCGTGCATCGCCTGCGGCGTCCACGTCATCGACGGGCGGACCGGCAAGGTCAAGGTCATCAACCTCCAGTAGTATGGAGGAAACCGCCGCGACGCTGATCCTCGGCGTGGGGAACGTGGCGCTGGGCGACGAAGGCTTCGGCATACACGTCGCCAGGCGGATCAAGGAAATCGGGGTTTCGGATAATGTGAAGGTCGAGGCCGGCGGAGTCGCCGGGTTCGACCTTCTTGGTTTACTGCCGGGCGTCGAGCGGCTGGTGATCGTCGATGTGATGGACGCCGACATGCCGCCGGGCGAGATCGGCTGGTTCGAGCTCGATAAAGACTTCAAGTCGTCGGAGGCGTCGAAACTGTCGTTCCACCAGGTCGGGGTCGTCGAGCTGCTGCAGATCGCGGGGGTGATCGGGTTAAAGCCGAAGGTGGAGTTCCTGGTGACCCGCCCGACGCGCATCGAGTGGAGCTTTGAGCTGTCCGCCGACGTCCAGCAGGCGGCTGACAAGGCGGTGCAGCACCTCCAGCGGCTCTTTCCCCGGCGCGCCGCCTGATTTTTCCTCACAGCCTCATCGCAAAAACGAAAGGAACGATTCTCTGCCGCATAACGCCGGGGCGGCACCTGTCCAGCAAATACACGGGTGAAGTTCATAGGCGGGTATTATAGCACAGGTGTTCCCTATGGCCGTCAAGCGAGTTTTGTCGTTTTTGGCGGTCCGGGGAAAATATATTTTGGGACCCCCGGCGCCGGGCGAAGGGCAGCCCTGCCGCGGAGGAGGTGGGACGGATACCAAAGTGGGATGAGCCCACTGTCCCACCGGAGGAAGCGTAAAGAAAGGGGAGGGGCCGAAGCCCCTCCCCTTTTCCATTGTTGAACGGCCGTAGTTAGCTGTTGGTGACAACCAACGTTACGATTACCGAGCAGCCTCCATAGTTCTCACCGTCACCACTGTAGGTGATCTTGATGTACCACGTCCCGGCGGACGTCGGGGTGAATGACACGCCGCCATTGAACGGCATGTCGTTGACTGCCCCGGAGCCGACGGTGATGGTCTTGTTAGCGCCGTTGGGGAACTTGGAGTCCTTGGAGGCGATGACCGTGAAGGTGCCGCCAGCCGCGCCGACATCGTTAACGGTGTTCAGAGTGAAGGTGATGTTAACCGGAGTATTCTTCACTACGGACGCAGGCAGGGCTGCGACGACAAGGCTGGTCTGGATATTGCAGTCGGCGAAGCCGATGTTGGCGAGGGCTTTAGCCTGCTGCGGGTTGGCCTTGCCGGTCGAACCCAGGATGGGATCCAGGGCGACATCGTCACCGTCCTCGTTGTAGGCGCCGAGCACCGAGCCGAGCATCTTGATGGCCGGAATATCGGTACCACCGAGGATAGCAGCGATCTCAGCCGGGCTGTAGCCAGCGGGCAACGGAGCTCCGCCGGGCATGGCAGCGTTCAGCAGGGCAGCGAGAGCCTGGTTAGAAGCGATGATCCTGGCCTGACACAGAGCGCTGCGGTTGGAACCGTCGGAGTTCTTGGCGTTGTTAGCCCAGAATACACCCATCAGGTCGTTAATGTTGGTGATCTGGCGCCAACCGAGATCAATGAAACCAACATTATCGTTATCAACCTCATCACCGGTGTAGTTGTCGAAGATCATCTCGGTGAAGTCAAGGTGGGTTGACCAGAAGCCCTGAGTACGAGTGGCCTCATTGACCTCAACGAAGACCTCGGCGTACTCAGACTGGTACTGCGGGTAGTCAACGGTGTTGCCGAACGGATCCTCGCCGTGGCCCCAGGTGGAGAAGGTGGTGTCCTGGGTGATGGTCACGTAGACGATCCAGGTCCAGGTTTCACCTGGCTCAAAGATGCCGTCGCCGTCATCACCGGAAGTCGGGGTAGAGATCGGCGAGAACGGGTATTCGACATCATTAGCCAGCAGATGAACATGGGCATCGGTCAGGTTGACATCGCCGTCGTTGGTGTCCGAGATAGTCAGGGTGACGTTGCCGTCAGCAGTGGTCTCCCAGACAAAGTCGAACAGGGTCATAGTGGTGTGCGGCCAGTAGTTGCCGAAGTGGTTGTTGTTGTCAATCTGGCTGGAAACCAGGGTGACCGCATGACCGTTCGCGCCCAGCAGTTCAGTGCCGGTATTCAAGCCGCCGGCCAGAACCGGGGTAGCGGGGTAGGACTGGTAGTACGGCGTACCCAGTTTGTCCTGCATGACTTCAACGACGATGTACTTGCCGGGATTGACGGTGAAGGAGTAGGCGCCGTTGACGTCGGTCACATCAGTGAACAACGGGCCAGCGTCATACTCAGCCTGGTCAAGCAAGCCGTTACCGTTGGTGTCTTCGTAGATGCGGATGGTCCAGCCTGAAAGCAGGACTTCATCATCGGCGTTGCCGAGGATGTTATCCACGCCGTCAGCATCACGTACACCATCAGCGTCGTACTTATCGTTGAACTTGTAGCCGGACTTTTCAGCCGTGGTCCAGTTGCCAAAGTCGTTGCCCGTCAGGGCAGCGCCGGAGGTGAAGGTCTCTTCGTGATAGCCGGAGACCGGGTAGGACTGCGTCCAGCCAGCCTGGGCTACTTCCTTGACCTTCCAGGTGCCAGGATTGATGCCGGTGATGGTGTAGGTGCCATCAGCGGCGGTGGTGGCAAAGGGCTCATTAGCGTCCTTGACGCCGTTGTCGTTGTAGTCGACGTAGATCACCCAGCCAGCCAGACCGGTATCTTCGGCGTCCTTGTCACCGTCGGCATTCATGTCTTCAAACTTCATGCCGCTCTTCGAAGCCGTGGTCCAGTTGCCAAAGTCGTTGCCGGAATAAGTTTGACCGCCAACGAAAGTCTCCTCGTGGTAACGGCCAAACGCATCTGATGTAGCCGGATATGAGGCAAACCAGCCAGCCTGGAGTACCTCTCTAACTCTCCAGGTTCCCGGAGCGACGTTGTTGATGGAATAGGTGCCGTCACCCGCGGTTACAGCGGAGGGTTCCGTGGCGGCGTCGAACACGCCGTTGTTGTTGTAGTCAACATAGATGGTCCAACCGCCGAGGCCGGGTTCGCCGTTGTCCCAGACCCCGTTGGCGTTCAGGTCATGGAACTTGGTACCAGTCTTAGTGGCGAAGGACACATTGCCGAAGTTGACGTTGTGCTGCATAGGCGCAGCGTCGGTTAGGGAAACAATCCAGCCCCATTCGGCCAAATGAGCAGGGCCGATAGCGGCCTTAATATTATTCGGGAAATTGTCGATGAGGGAAGAGTTAGCGCCCGGTGGGACGTTTCCAACGTTATAAGGAAACGTCTGTGTCCAACCCGCAAGGGGTGGATCACCAGGACCCACATGCTCGCCAATGTACCATATCCCTTCGGTCAGGTTAGGGAATGAGTAAAAACCATTGGCGTCTGTGGTTTCGTGGACATCAATAACGATTCCACCTTCAAGGACCGAATACATATGAATGTCCCAACCCGGAATAGCGGGTTCACCAGGATCCCAAATATGATCAGCATCCCGGTCCTCGAATTTGTAACCGTCAATCAACCCCACCGGCTTGGGCGGGATGGGGATGGGAACGTCCTGCTGGCCGGTGCCCTCAACTTCCAGGTGCATATGCCCGGACGAGCCCGGTTGATAACCTGAGCCGTTCTGCACGGAAGTGGGCCAGGCGTCGGTGGCATAGAGGTAACCGCCCCACTTTGCCAGGTCAGCATCGGTGGCATAGAAATCTTGCAGAGCGTTAGACCAGACGAAGGTGCGAGACAGGTGCGCCTGGTAGTAGATAACGATAGTGTTGGAATCTACGGTGACACCGCCCTTACCGAGGATGTCACTGGGGTGAATAATGAAAACGTGCTTGTCGGTCCCCG
The DNA here is from genome assembly GCF_001466665.1 of Dehalogenimonas alkenigignens. Classification (NCBI taxonomy): domain Bacteria; kingdom Bacillati; phylum Chloroflexota; class Dehalococcoidia; order Dehalococcoidales; family Dehalococcoidaceae; genus Dehalogenimonas; species Dehalogenimonas alkenigignens. Next base: position 1,724,219 of record NZ_KQ758903.1, read on the forward strand.
GTGCGACATCAAGATCGCCGAGGGGGACCAGGCTGCGGTTAACCTGTTCATTTGGCAGGTTAAGCAACGCGAAGTTGGTCCACGCCCACTCATCTGGATCATTCTGACCCAGCTGGGCGCCAGCGATATTATTCGCCTGGGGGCCGCCTCCAGAAGTTGGGAACCCCTGAAGGTCAGTCAGGTCGGTGGTGCCAACCTGGATGCCCCTGATGAGATCAACGAACATACCGTTGGCATCGTGGAAGTCAAAGGAAAGCACGATGTCGGGGAAATTGGCCAAACCAGGGTAATTTGTCTGGACGTTAGTAATGACGAGTTTGTAAGGTACCCACTCGCCCTCCGCCCATTGGTTACCAAGGTTGCCGCCGGTCCAGCCGGCACTATAAGCGCCACCGCCACCTACAGTCACGCGGTAACCATTAAGACTGAAGTTGGTGGCCTGTGCGCTTACCGGCACTGCCAGCGCGGGAACGAGTACCGCCGCCACGGCGGCCAGTACCCCCGCAAATACAAGGAATTTCTTAAAGACCCTTTTCATGTTTCAAACCTCCTCCGTTTGCTCGTGTCTCGGGTCAGGGGCTGCCGTTTTGTGCCGTGTACCTCACCTGCTTCCTCTAAGAAAATAGAAAAACCGACCTTTAATCCCAGGCCGGTTTCACTACTGGCTCCCCGTCCTCCAAGTGACCAGTTACGGAGGGGCGGATTATCGCTTCCTGTCAGGCGGATATATGCAGTCAAATCCCTTTGTGCCGGTTCTCCCCCTTATACTTCAGGATTGTAACGGGCGGTAAAGGCTTTGCGGTATCCGTATGTTTACGTAATTTCGCATATGCGGTTACGTAATTTCCATAGATGCCGCGGGCGGCGGTTTGTCCTCCTCCAAAAGAAAAACCGGCCTCTCCCAAGCCGGTTTCACTGTTGGCTCGCCGGGCCCCAAGTGACCAAATTGGGGGGCGCCGGGTCACAGCCTCCTGGATATTCCATACTAAGGCTGCGTATAGGTGAAGTCAAGATGACTAAACCTCACCAATCCTTACTTTTTGAGGGTATTTTCAGAAAGGGGCTGATAATCTGATGGTTTATACCTGGTAGTTATTACAATACGTTATTGTTTATCGGGTTGCGGGGGTATGAAACAAGCATTTGAGGAAGGGGGGAGGGGATGGGTGGTGGGCTACGGTGTACGACAGACAGAACTCCGGTGTTTGAGATAGTGTTCGATGCCCTATAGCAAGCCGGTTCGAGTCATGCTTATGCGGAGCCCGAGGAACAATAGGTAGTCCTGAAAAGAGTATTTGAACACAATTTCTACCTGACGATTTTGGATTTCATGACATGGTCGAGATTGTTTTCAAAATCCGGGCAATGTCCTTGTGCCGGTTGCAGAGTGGTGAATTGCCTTTTGCCAAAAATCTTGCCCCCTAGGGTGTTTTGTCGCAAAAACCATGTAATATAGGGGCACATTTTTGGTGTTGACCACGGAAACTTCAGTCGGATACTGCTGACCAAGATAACCTAAAGACGAGAGTTGATGCCGATAATGATCTAAAAGTGACCTTGTGCGTTGATTAGGCAAAGCGTTAGCTACTAGTTTTCGCCATTTCCCATCGTCCCCAAAAAATTGATCCAATGAGGTCGTGTTCGACTCGATCGCCCGTTTAATCCCTCCGATTTGGAATACGAGGATGATGTCCACACGGCGGGATCCTGTTAGAGCCCGAAGTGTCTTAAAATCTATATCCCACGTGAATGGGTCGATGAAGGCCAGACATAAAGCATTCGGTGGGATGAAATTGACGATCTTGTTTATGATTTCACTATTATTACAATTCCCTGGAAGGATTAGTTTTTCACTGGCTGCGTTAATGGACTGGGATCGGGCGTTCAACGAATTGATATGACTCTCATCTGAATCGACAAAAACATAATGTGTAAAAGGAGGCATTTGGCTCAGAGCAATCATTGGCGATCCTTGAATTGTTTCCCCGGTACCGCGAACAGTACACAATCCGGGTCCGGCAAATAGGTCTAAATAGACCGTCTCAGGCCACCGGCTTTTCATGCCGTTCGTAAACAATGAAGAATAGTACCTTAAGTAGTGGAGTTTATTTTTTGCCCATGGGCCCAATTCTAAGAGGGGGTAGCCGTCTGAATTTGGTTTTGACTTACAGCGATCGCACACGATTCCTCCAGACGTCGTTCTTTTTATTGGCTACGATTTCATCAAGAGAATTTCGGGTAATTCCTTCCACAACTGGCCATCCAATAGTGCAAGTTGTTCACCTCGTTTGTTCCTGGTACCACCAAGCTGTTTAAGAAAAAACGGGAGCTTGACCAGGGAGCATTGATCGCGTATCTCCCTTACCCAGTTCAAATCCATAGTGCGTGCGCCAGGCCCACTCTCCCCTCCTACTATCACCCAATCCAAATCCTCAAGTGGCAAATTCAGTTGACCTAACAATGGCTCACAAGACACAAATTTCACTGCAGCCGGTACTTTTTTCAGCTTCTCAAGGCGCCAAATATAATCCTGATTCTCGACGGTTACGCCCATCAAGAGATTACTTGGCCATGATAAATAGGGTGAGATTTCTAAAAGACGTGACGCCCGTTTCGTAAGTATCTGAAACCTGTGCCAAGAAGCAGTACGGATCGTTGTAAATACAGCTTCGATAAATTCGAGAGGTATTTGCTCGTGGAAAAGGTCAGACATGGAATTGACAAAAATCTGAGTTGGGCGCTTCCAACTCAGGGGGAGGCCAATTAAATCATCATGCAGGGTAACCCGAAAACCATTTGTGTATCTTGGGTTACCCATACATTTTAATCGATTGGCGAACCTTGCGGCATAGCAATGGGCGCAACCGGGTGATATCTCAGAACATCCGGTCACCGGATTCCAAGTCGCCTGTGTCCATTCGATAGATGACTCAAAAGACATTAATACCGCCTTGATCAATCGAGCCATTTTAACACTTAAAGGGACAGCCACGCTAAACCTTGGGGCCGTACCTTCATCGGCAGTGATTGTTAAGTCAATCGCCCCGAATCTTATCGTTCGCTAATCCTCAGGGGGTGTTTTATGTAGACACCTTGGACCGGTTTTTGGATACTTACGCGCGACTTTAACCATTGCCAAATAATAACTACATTGTTGTCTTGCTTGCTTAGTAGCCTCATTTTCCATGCATGTACGACAATTCGGCATGTCAAGACATGTGCAACCTCCGGGGTGATTTTTCCCAGCCATATTTCTCCAAGTCCCAATTACGACTAAGTGCGTCCTCTTCGATTAAGAGTTCTGAACCATGAGGAGAATTCTTGTCTCGTCATCGTAGAATTGATGGTTTGTACAGGAGCAGAGGCCGTTGCGTCTACATTTTGAACTTCCATCAATAGAACTTGATCTTCGCATGAAGTGCCAGCTTTTGAGTAGTTTACAAGAAATAATTTGGCCCCAATGACTTGCGAAAGTTTCCAAAGAGATATAAATTTCATTGAATTTTTCATGAAATACCTGTTAGGATGGCTAGATAAAGGTGTAATCCCTCTTGTTGATTGTTTTTCCTCACAAAGTAGAAATTCCACAATGACATAGCGTTTATTTTCATGATCCCATTGAATTCGATCAAAATTGATTGCGTATGTCGGATCGCCAGCCAACATTTCTTTTACAAATTCAACAGCGCTAGAATCTTCAGATCCTAATGGTTTACTTTCATTTACCATTCTATAATCCCTCATTGAATATCATTTAGGATAATGCGAATATGAGTTGATGTGATTTAGGTTCTTTTCAACCATGTTTCATTAGATCATCGATCGTTCTAGCTACAACGAATCTCGCTGGGTTATCAATAACCGCAATAGAATCAAAATGTACTTTACCACACTCAATCTTGGCGCTTTCTTTGTCGCGTAAGTCCTCTGTAAAAAGGCTGCCCTTGGTTTCGACCACAAAGTAGAGACGTTCGGTGTCATCTTTATCAACTAACACAGCCCAGTCCGGGTTGTAGCTGCCCAAGGGAGTCGGGACTTTGAACCAACCAGGAAGTTTGGCGTAGACTTTCACGGCTTCATTCTTTTCAAGACCTTCGGCGAAAGTGCGTTCGACGCCGGATGAGCTATAAACGACGTGCTCATAAACCGACTTCTCGGAAGCCAACATGTTTTTGAGATACCCGGTCAGTTCTTCTCGTTCAAAGAGCTCCTGAGCGTAATAGTATTCGTTTCCTAGCCGCCGGTATTTTATACCATCCACCAAGGCCAAACGCTTAGTGTGATTGATCGAATCAGTCGCTAGCTCAATGAACTGCTGAGGATTGTGTTTAAAATCATCCAGACGGCCACTGTTGGTCAAGATGCGCACCAGACTTCGGCGAGTTAGCTGCGTCTTGTCCTGAAGGTCCGTCAACAGGTCAGGTAATTCGATATCTCTTTCTTCAATTGTGATCGGTGCCGCGGCAGCCGTTTCCTCCGATAAGACGCCACCTCGACCGATAGCTATGTCGGCCTTACGAATTTGAACTCTCGTCCTAGTAATTGGTGGGCAGTCTGCGAGCGCCCTTGCACATTCCGTCACCAAGTTATTGTTATCAAAATGCACTCGATAGGTGGTCTTGTGCTTAATGCGATCCCAAAGAGCCTGAAACTCTTCGCTATGAAGGACAGCCTGACGCGTCTTCACCTGCATACGTTCGTCCGCATTCTTGATATCCAGTTTGCCTGCCAGTTTCCGCAGGATATCCTTTACTTGTGCGAGATGCGGTTGAAACGGTTCAGGGAGCTCCAGCGTATCCTCTTTTAGCACGATACGCAGGGAGTCCTGAACTTGCCCTTTGGCGTCCACATACCCGGCTTCCTTCAAATGTAACCAGAGGATTTCGGATTGTGCTACACCAAGCGCCGCAGTTCGTCCATCTTTGTCCATAATCGGGAGAGCGGCGAACTGATGCTTCTCCACGGTACCAAAACGGATACCGGTGTCCTGCTCAATTTCCTTTTGGAGATTTTCGGCGAACTGCTCATATCCTTCTGTGGCGATGACGGTAAGTGTGTTGATGTCAAAACCGCGCAGGCGCTCGCCTTGCTGGTTCACGCATAGGCGCAATCCGCGTCCGATTGTCTGGCGACGTTCTCGCTCGGTACCAATATCACGTATGGCGCAAATCTGGAAGACATTCGGGTTATCCCAGCCTTCCCGCAGTGCGGAGTGAGAAAAGATAAATTTCAGCTTCGTGTCAAGACTTAATAGCTTCTCTTTTTCCTTCATAATAAGGTTGTAGGCACGTTCAGCATTTTCACGGTTGCCTTGGTTGTTTTCGGCGGTATCTGTCCATGTTCCCTTCTTATCAATGGAAAAATAACCGTCGTGTACTTCGGTAGCCTCCGATTCTAAATCCACGTCACGAAAAAGTGTGCGGTATTTCGGTTTTGCGACAGCCTTGCGATATTCTTCTTCGAACGTGACGGCATACTTGCCCTTAACCGGTTCGCCATCGTCGTTGTATCTGCGGTAATATTCAACCCTATCGATGAAGAACAAAGTCAGGACTTTGATCCCCTGCGGTCGCAAGCGTAGTTCCTTGTCCAGATGTTCCTCTATAGTACGGCGAATCATGAGCCGTTTGACTTCATCGCTCGCGATATCCCCGATGACTTCGCCAGGGCGCAACGGTTTCTCCAAGTTGCTCAGTTCGAGGTATTCGTCGCCGATTTTGCATCCAATGTTTTGTACCAAACAATCCGCATATACAGCTCGGCCTGCAACCTGCTGAAGATCATCACCCGGCTTGACACTAACTTCTTTCCGACTCACTCCCGTCAGTTCCTGCACGTCAAGTTCGACTCTAGCGGTAAAGAACCCTCGTTTGTTACTCGTGGATATCAATTTTACGTAACCCCGGTTGTGACCGCCTTCAACCTGGAGGGAGGCTACTTCGATTTGCTTGACTAATTTCCGCTCATAAGCGTCGACCGCGTCCAGACGGTACACCATGTGATGCTTATCAACGTGAGTGGCAGAATACCTCAATGTGCTTAGGGGGTTCATGGCTCCCAATGCCTCTTTGCCGCGCCCCTCCAGGCCACCGTCCACGCTTTGAGGCTCATCCACGATTAGGATCGGCCGGGTAGCCTTGATGAGGTCAATAGGCTTCTCTCCGCCAGTCTTCTCGCTGTCCTTGTAGAGATTATTCACATCTTTCTTATTGATTGCGCCTACCGTTACCACCATAATCTGGATATGGGGACTGGTCGCAAAATTCCGCACCTGGCCGAGCTTGCTGGAGTCATAGAGGAAGTATTCAAATGGAGTATTGGCAAAAAGGCTTTGAAAATGCTCTTCAGTTATCTGCAGCGTCTTGTACACACCCTCTTTAATGGCTACAGACGGGACGACGATGACAAATTTAGTGAAACCATACCGCCGATTCAACTCAAAAATCGTGCGTAGGTAGACATATGTTTTTCCGGTGCCAGTCTCCATTTCAACCGTGAAATCGCCAGAGGCCAGAATCGGAGATGGTCTGAGACCATTCCGAAGTTGGATATCTCCCAGATTCCTTAGTATTTCGTCATCCAGGAGTTGGAGACGGTTGCCTATACCTAACTCATTCTCCATTCCTGGCAAGCCCAGTTGATCGGTCGCAATTTCCCGGGTAACGGTAAACTCAGTACGACAGATTTCTTGGCCGCGGAATAAATCGCATACTGCTTCGATAGCATCATGCTGATAGTCTAGGTTTGGCTCGAATTGAAGTTTCATCATCATGGTTTTAGAGACTCCTCACGTTTTCCAGACCATATTGATCGAGAATCGCAGTGAGGTTTGTTTTTGACACGTCGTCAGCGAAGGCACTATCACGGAAAACAATTTGGACTTCGCCCGCCGGCGCTAGTTGCTGGTGCCACTCCACGATACCGAGCGAAAGCGGCTCGACTTCGGCGGATGTGATTTGGGTATCTAGGCAGACAATCAGCGTGCCAGCGCCGATACTATGTACTGTCTTCCCCGCAATGGTTTTATGCTCGATTGGCACAGTTAGGTCAAGCCCGAGCTTTAGCAGCAACTCGAACAGGATATCCTGCTCAGTACGATCGGTTTTGATGTGTTCAGCATGCGCTTCTAAAGTCGCCGCCAGGTTGTCACGGTCCGGTTCCCATGCCCGGATATTGCTTGAATCGAGTTTGAACACGCGGAAGCCTAAGTCACCCATAAAAAGGGGGGCCTCGTCTCGTATTTTTTTCGCGGTTCGACGAAGCCGTTCTTTTGTAAGTTCTGCGATATTGTGTGGCTTCGCAAGCTTGTCACAGAAATTCGCAGCGATTTTTTGGCCATTTTCTTGAGGATTAAGCGCTTCGGGCAGCTGGATAAGAATATATCGACGCATACCATTATCATTTGCGTTCTGAGCCATGACCGCGTGGCCAGTTGTTCCGGAGCCTGCAAAGAAATCAAGGACAACGGCATCTTTATCGGCAAAATCCAATATCCGTTGAACTAAGCGTGTTTGTTTAGGATTGTCGAAAACTTTCTTCTGCTCAAAAAGGGCAAGAACTTCTTTCGAGCTACTTGTCGGTAAGTCAAACCATATATCGTTAAGTAGAACACTATCAGAAGGTGGAACGTAATGCTCTGGATTTCCATTCGATGAAAGCCTGATGAAGTCCAAGTCATCATCAATTCGTTCCATATAGTACGTATCAATTTCTTCTTGTGTTATCGCTTCTTCGGTCTTTCCAATTGTTGATAACATCTCTTGAAAATTACGAACTGCGATTTCACTGCGTGATTGTGACCAACGCCATTGTCCAGTCTCAGGTGTTATCCCGAGAAGTTGGTAGCGCATAGTTGGACGATCAGTTCCTCGCCAGTGATTATTCCAGCTCCCAGAGCGTGTTTCGTCCAATGGTCTGCGCATTTGTGGGAATCGATAGTCTGAACATTTGGAATATATTAAGATAAACTCGTATCCACTACCCAATTTGTCCCAGGTGTTAAACTGGGCTTGAACGGACTTCGCTCCCCTCCGAATAACCACCATATTACGGTAGTTCTCTTCTCCAAAAATGTCATCACACATTTTCCTCAGGTTTGCTATTTCATTATCATCGATGCTAATAAATATCATCCCGTCATCCCTGAGTAAATTCCGAGCCAACCTCAGGCGCGGATACATCATGTTGAGCCAATCGGTATGCCACCGCCCAGATGCTTCGGTGTTGCTTGTGTTCTTCCGGCCGTCCGATTCCATTTGTCCAGTTCGCATGAGATAGTTTTTGATGTTGTCCTGAAAATCATCAGGATAAACAAAGTCGCTACCAGTGTTATAGGGCGGATCAATGTAAATTAGCTTCACTTTCCTGGCATAGCTCTTCTGAAGAAGTTTGAGAACTTCGAGATTGTCGCCTTCTATCATGAGATTTTGTGTAGTTTCCCAGTCAACGCTATCCCCCGGGCACGGACGAAGGGTGCCTGAAGAAGGAGTCAAGGCAATTTGGCGGGACCTGCGCTTGCCAAGCCAGTTGAGACCGTATTTCTCCTCGGTTTCATCGACCTTACCGCCGAGGAGTTGCTTGAGCACGTTGAGATCAACATTGCCCTCTGTGAGGGCTTCAGGGAAAAGGGTTTTTAGCTCGGCGATATTCCATTTGATGATATCAGTCGATTTGGTTTCGGAATCCTGGGTGGTCAGTTTCTTCATCTATTCGTCCTTTAGGCTCGCAACGATGGCGGCCAATTCCGTTTCCATCCGCTGGATTTCAAGATTCAATGTCACGCGGCGGCTAACCTGCTTTTCTTTTTCTGCCTGGGCTCGAAAGAGGCCAATATTATGTTGGATTCGAGTTAATTCATCGAGGCTCTTACGCAGGTTGGCCGCCTTCACACCGAAGATCGGGCGCACGAATTCGCCGGTTTGGCGGGCAGCCTCCATTGCAGAGACACAGTCGAGCCATCCTTGATATAAGGTAAACAGATTGTGACCGGGCAGACTCGACAATGCCAGACTGGCTAAGAACGCGGATTCGTCACCGGTAAGCTCGTCCGGCTTGAAAGGTGCGGTGCGGCGTAAATCTTCGATAACGACTTTGCCTATCTCACCTTGAGACCAGCGCTTATGGGCGAGTGAAAGATCGATAGCCTCGTCCTGTGAAGCGACAAGCACTACTGGATATGGAATGGCCCGATGGATCAACTCGACAAGGCGGGGCGCTTTGGCGGATACGCGGAGTTTAACCGAGAGAATGGCGATTTCAAGATATTCGCGAACATCATCCCGAAATGAAGGAACCCCGATATTAGTTGGCTTTAGGGCCGCAACCCAGAAGAGTTCGTCGATGCCATCTTGAATCAGGCGTTTATCCGCGACAGTTGGGAAATCCTGTTCCAGCAGCAGTTTTTTAGGCACCCGCTGGTCAAGGCGGGCTTCGGATGGTATCGAGAAAGCGTTGATAACCGCGGTCAAGCTCATTTGCTCGGATTCTCCGGAACCACGACAAGGAACGCGATCACCTCGAAATCATTGATGCCCTGGAATTCGCCTTTGATGGCATACGTACCGCCTGGTATGAACAGGCTGGCTAGGGCACGTTCTTCTTTTTTCCCGACAATGGAGGCGATGGCCGCCGACAGCAACCCCTGGGCAACTCTCATGTCAAAGCCGTTTTTGGTTGCCTTTTCATATGCCGAGCAGGAGACGGCATCGGGAAGATCCCGGCCGATACAAAGCCGTTTCAATCGGTCGAGGACCTGGCGGGCTTGCGTGAACGGAAGCAGAACCGCTCCGTCCTCCCCTACATGAACAACATAGTTGGGTGCAAGCGGATAACCGGGCTCGATGGATTTTAATGCGTTATCGCCGACAACTCGCAGACAGAATATGATACCCGGGGGTATAGACGCCTCCCCAACCTCCTGGGAGGTGGTAACCGCCATCGCCCCAAAAGGATAGGTGTCCAGTTTGCCGGGGTGATCTTTCATGAAATCGGCCAGATCGGTGCGAAAATCGTTGAGAGTGAGGTCGGCGATAGAAACGCCGCTACTGAGGTCTTCGAGGTCAATCACCGCGTCTTGTAGCTTGAGGAGCTGCTTGCGGCGGTATTCGAGGTCGTTCATCTGGTTGCCTGACTGATGCTCGATGATGTTCTCTTCTCCGGTAGCTGAAATATCCAGCAGTACCATACGCCCGCTGACGCGCTGTTCGAGGTTGATATATTCCTCCAACTCCATGTTGGGCCAGAAATTGACCAGCTGGATAACCTCGTTTGAAGAGCCGATGCGGTCGATACGGCCGAAGCGTTGGATGATGCGAACGGGATTCCAGTGGATATCGTAATTAACGACGGTATCGCAATCCTGGAGATTCTGACCTTCGCTGATGCAATCGGTCGCTATTAGTAAATCTATATCGCCCTCGCAGGCGAAGTCTACCGGACGTTCCTTGGAGCGCGGTGAAAAGGCGGTGATGATGCTGGTGAAATCCTTGCGGAGCCCTGGGAGAGTGGCCTGATTATGGCCAGCACCTGTGACAAGGGCTGACTGCAGCCCCAATTCCTCTTGGGCCCAACTCGAGAGTTCTTCGTAAAGATAGTGCGCGGTGTCCGCGAAGGCAGTGAACACGATGATCTTCTTATTACCGTGGTTCAGTGGCCGTCTGCATTTATTCTCGATCACTTCCCGAAGCGCCTTAAGCTTGGCGTCGCGCGCGGAATCCACCTGCTTGGCGGCCGAAACGAGTGTGGCCAATCGGTTGCGGTCCTCGATGAGATCCTGTTTCCAGCGGATCAGGTCAACGTCCTGTAGGAGTACTTTTACTTTCCTTCCGACTAGCAAACTCTCGAATGAAGTGTCGTCCATATCCACATCTTCGATATCGATTTCATCGATCGCTCTCTCATGATTGTCAATCTTGGCTAATGTTGCGTTTACGTCTTCGATCTGGCGAGAAACGGTAAGCGCGAACGAAGTTACGGAACTCTCCATACGTTTGAGAACATTAATACGGAGCAAATGCACCAGGCTCTCTTCCCGGTCGACCTGGCGGAAGAAGCTCTCGCCCCCACGTATGCGTGTACTGTACTTGGCGTCATAAGCTGCCTGTTTATGTGGTAGTACGTAGCGCAATGGTGCATAGGCGGCGAGTGTGAGACGCCGAATTTCGTCATTGATCTCTCGGATCGACCTAAATTCACCCGCGCTGTCGACGTCCGGCTTTATGTTGATCGGTTTTAGCCGTTCCGGGAAACGACCGGTCTCGTCAATGCCGTAGTATTTTTGTATATGTTTTCGCGAACGAGCAATCGTGAGTAGGTCAAGGAGCTTAAAATAATCGAAACCGAGCATGTCGATAAGCAGCGAAGGCCTGCGCTTGTTTTCTTCTAGACCCAGCCAACGATTGAATTGGAATTGCGCCTTCCCTACCGTATTCTCGATGCTGGAGATGCCGTGTGTCGATAGCGCCATATCATCTGACTCGGTAATGAAGGCAATCTGGTTTTTCAAATCTGCCAGGCGGTTATTGACCGGAGTGGCGGAAAGCATCAGCACACGGGTTTTGACACCGTTTTTAATAATGCAGCGCATGAGGCGGTCGTAACGCGTCTCGCGGTCGTTATGCGTGGATTTGTTTCTAAAGTTGTGGGATTCGTCGATTACAACCAGGTCATAATTTCCCCAGTTGATGTGTGCTAGATCGATATCGCCGGAAGTCCCATTATCGCGTGAAAGGTCAGTATGATTGAGGACGTCGTAATTAAATCGGTCAGAGGCTAATATGTTGCGGCGATCATTGGCTTTATACAGCGTCCAGTTGTCGCGCAGGCGCTTGGGAACTAGCACTAGCACTCTGTTGTTACGGAGCTCGTAATACTTGATTATGGCGAGTGCTTCAAAGGTTTTACCTAGGCCGACGCTGTCGGCGACGATGCAACCACCCAATCGCTCCAGTTTGTCGATAGCCCCAATAACCCCATCCTTTTGGAACTTGTAAAGTTTCTTCCAGACAACCGTATTGCGAATGCCAGTGGCGGATTTAACAACGCGTTCCTCATCTAGTTGGTCCTCACCATTCTTAAAAAGGTGAAACAGCGTCAGGTAATAGATTAGCGAAGGGGCCTTCAGCTCTGACAGATCTCTCAGGCGAGCCAGAAATGTGTTCTTGAACTCATGCGAGGCTGGTAGCGAATTCCAAAGGTTTGTAAACCAGGAACCGAGTACGGCGGACTCTTCAGGAGCCTCAGAACATTGAATCAGGCTGAATTGATTACCTGGAGTAATCCCCAAACCCTCAGTGGTGAAAGGACAAGCTCCAGTAATTACACTCTGAGCCTTGTTGTCTGGTTTACGTACAATGAGGATCGACTGTGGTGGGGATGTTTTCACTCCGCGCAGGTCGACCTTGTCATTCACCCATTTGGCACACTCGCGTGCTAACCAGCGTTGCTGAAGACGATTTCTAAAAGCACGATCCGAATCCGAACCGGTCAATCCCAGTCCATCGTTAGTATTGGGCAGGACAAACCGACATACATCAAGTTTATCTAACAGGTCGTTCAACTCGGCAAAAGCAAAGAGGGAAAAACCAGAAGAAGAGAAGTCCAATGACGATTCCGGAACGATGGCACGCCGTAATTCATCTACTACACGATCGCTACCGGTGTTTTTAATGAGTTTCATTATTGTAAACTCCAAAGAAGATAGGTTAGAACTCGGTGTGTAACAATCCTATTTCTTCCTCTTACCACGCCTCGGCTCATTGTAGTTCGACGCAAATTTCGCAACTTCATTCTTGTCAATCAGCCACATATTGTGGATCTTTTTGGCTGGAATACGACCCTCACGACACATTCGTTTCACCGTCTCCCAATGAACGCCAAGGACTTCAGCTGCTTCGATTACATTGAAATAGTTATCAAGCACCGGCATAACATTTTCCCCCCTGAAGACCTATCGGTGTCGCAATATTACTATTGCGACACCGATAAATCAAGAGAGGAGCTAGACGAATAAGCCAGTAAGTTGTGAGTCCGATCTGTACAAAAAAAAGAGGTCCTGAAACAATTTCAGGACCTCTTTTTTAGCAATCGCTTTTTTACTCGATTAATCGTCAGATGCGGTAGTGCCGCTTTTTGATGTTAACGTATCAGGATTCTTCAAGAGACACCCTCGTTATTATTGGGGTACCAGGACGAGTTGGTCACCGCTTTCAATTCTTTTTCGCTCTTCAACCACGGCGCCAGTTGGTAAAGACTCCCGAACTGTCTTTATCGCCCCCTTAATATTGTCGATGCGTCCGATGCTGCTGGTTAGATGGGCTAGGCGTTCATCGACGTATTGCGGAATATCAGCGATTCCTCTAGCTGCGATTGCGACAAGCCTAGCCTGTTCCAATGGCTCGGCGGCTTGGTCAATGAATTCTTCGACCATATCCATCGCCTCGCTGACTTTAAGAGCGCTCCATCTGATAGGCAAAGTTACACCTCCATTCGGGCACAGTAGCCCTTCTTATTTGCCGGCATTGACAGATGGCCCTGCGCCGGCGGACAGGGGCTGTCTGGGCTAGTATTCGTCCGGGAACAAGATCGTCGTCGCCGACCGGTCGGCCTCGGTGATGACCCAGATTTTGGGCAATCCCGCGGCCGTGTACGCTGAAAGCAGTCTGAAGCCCTTTTTAAGGCTGAGATCGTTCTCCTGCTTGTCGGCTTCGTCAAGGTCGCCCCAGTCACCTTTAGCATGGCGGTTCAAGGAACGGCGCATGAATTCGGCAAACTCGGGCTTCTCACCGGCCAGGGCGAAGACTCCCCGGGTGGCTACCACCTGGCCTAATGGGACGGTTGGATTGATTACCAATAGTGCGTCCATATTGTCATTCCCTTCGTTACCTATTTTCCGTTTTCGTGATTGGATTGCCCGTTCAGTCAAAACGAAAGGGGATTTTCCCACCGCATGGGGCAGGAATATCCCCTTACAAAAAGAAAGCACAAAAAGAGGCTTTGACACCTCTTTCTGTGCGGCTGTTTTGCGAGTTCAAGCGTTCAAGTATCAGGTATTTCAGGCTACGGCGACTGGTTCTTTGACCTTGCTGTGCTTCTTGGCCTTCGGCTTCTCGGCCTTCGTGATTGCTTCGGCCTCGGCTACGGCTTGGGCGACTTCCTCGGCGGCTACCGGCTCGGGTTGCGGTTCCGGCTTGACCGGCTCGGCTGTCTCGGCCTTCGGCTCGGCGGGTTCGGCGGTTGGTGCTGTCTCGGCCTTCGCGGGTTCGGCGGTCTTGGCCGTGTCCGCCGGCTTCTTGGCTTCCGGCAGGAGCATCGGCATGACCACCAACTCATAGTCCGGCGCGGTGAAAAGCATCGGCGACCTTGCGTCCTTGATCCTTAGCTCGACCATTCCGCCAGAGGCTTTTAGTGCTTCGGCGAGGTATCCGCCGTCAAGCCTTACCTTGATTGGATCGCCGGTGGTGTCGGCGGGTATTTCCGCTGTCCCCTTGTCATCGGTGTTTGAGACGACCAGCTTGCCGTCCCCGATGGCGAGGTCTAAGGCGTAGGCTTTGACGTTGGCGACGACCTTGAGCGAGCTAACCGCTTTCATCGCTTCATTGGTATCGAAGCTGGCGCGGATGTTGGCTTCGGCGGGTATGAGCTTCTCGTAGTCCGGGAAGTTCCCGCCGCATCCCCGCCACGTGTAGCGGATTAGTTCCGTGTCGAGGACTAGGCTCATCGGGTCTTTGTCGCCGTTCTTTTCCAGCGACAGTCTTACCCGTCTAGCCCGACGAAGTGCGCCGGTGACGCCGCTAAGGTCATCGCGGCTAACGAGCACCTGTCCCTCATCCCCATCGAAGGGTAGGCTCAACACGGCGAGTCGGTAGCCGTCGGCGGCTACAAGGGTTAGCTTGCCGTCTTTCACCCGAAAGAGAACGCATTGGAGAATTGGGCGGCTTGTCTCATCTGAGGTGAAGGGCAATACCCTTGAAAGGGCATCCGATAGCTCCGTCGCGCCGAGGTTGGGACTGACCGAGTTTCTGGGGCTTACCCTGATGTCGCACAGGGTAAGGGGTGTCTTTTCGCCGACCCAGGCCATGTTGTCGAGGTAGCTGGTGTTACTTCCGCAGACCACCTTGAGGCATTTTCCGGCGACCCGCGATACGCTGGCGTCGCCGTTAGACGGGACAATTTTGACGATGTTACTCCCGCCTAAAGACTTAAGGTAGGTGAGAAAGCCTTTCCGCCCGATGGTGAGGTCAAGAAGCATCGCCCTTTCGGCGAGTGCCCTTGATAAGGCGTTGACCAGTACCGCCTTGTGCGCTAAAAAGCCCTGACCTGAACGCTTGCCCTCGATATTCAGTTGTTCGATTGTCCGACCCCCTTAATGCTATCCGATGACGGGCAAGTCCATCGGCTTCGCCTAGTAGTAAGCTACCGGCTACCCGCAAACCGCTGGCATAGCCGAAGCTCCCACTGTATTAGTTGCGAAAACGGGCGAAAACCTTTCACCGGAAAACAGGCTTTTTTGTTCCCGTTTCCGAAAACGGCAAAGGTAAATCATTTCGGCATTGTCGAGGGCTAACCCGTCCCGCCGCTTTTCGGCGATGGCGATTAACCTGTCGGGGCATTGGAGAAGGAAGGTATTGGCATCCAGCCAGGCATCGAGGTCCAATGCCCTGTCATCGGCAATCAGATCGCCGAGTTCGGTGGTGTTGCCTTCGTCGTCCGTGACCGGCTTGTTGAGGCTTTCGAGCTTGACCGCTTTGGGGCAGGCCGAAAACAGCCAGTCCTCTTTACATTTCCGCCGTTGTGCCTTGCTACAATCCCCGCAGGTAAGGCCATTGTCCATCCGGTAACGCTTCCGCCAGTAGAGAGCTTGGGCGCGGCTGGCGATACGGTACATGGCCGCTTCGGTGAACGGATGGTGTCCGTTATTCCGTTCCACGTCGGCAAGGGTGAGAATGATGTCATGGAGAAGGTCATCACGCTCGTCCGGCTTGGCCTTGTAGCTGAACTTCGAGGCGATGGTATAGAAGGTAAGCCAGTTGCCGGAAAGATGGTCATAGCCGTTGCCGAGTGGATCGGCTTGCTTTGGTTTTGAGCTTCGATTAGACTTGAAGCCACGCAAGGCGCTTGTCTTAGTGGTTTGACAGGTGGCGACCTTTCCGCACCATCGGCAAACGCCTTGCCTTTCTTTGAGTACCCAAACCTTGTGACACCGGCTACAGAAGCCCCCAGGCCGGTTCTGTTCCCCCAGTGCTGTTACGCTTGAACTCACGCTTTCCCCCTTTCGGGCAAGCGTTCAGGTCAAGGCTTTTCGTGTTCAGTTGTTAAAGTACGTTTGCGTGTTTTTCCAGCTTCATTGTCAAACAAAAAGTCATTTTGAACATCCTGAAGAACTAGCACGTTTATCACCCTCTCCCGGCCTCTTTGAAGGAGAACGAAGAAAAGAAGCCTCCCACTATGGGGAGGCTCTATCTGAGAAGAAGCCTGGGATTTACTTTTAGTCTCGTGTTTTAGTGATGGACTGGCAAGAAAACCTCGATAATTCGATCACTGAGAAAGTGCTTATCAGGTAATCCGAGTTTGGTTTTCATTATACTCAAATGGTCGCGCCACTCGCTGTCGATCAAAGGACCTTTTTGCTCAGAATCGCCGGTAAAATATAGAAATACCATCCAGACAGGAATATTCTGGCTAGTAAGCCAATAAAGATGCGCCAGGCGGTTGGCATATTGATAATATTTGCCCAGCCAGTCTGAATCGTCATTTACACCCAGAGCATCTTTCACAACCTCGATACTTGCCGTAATCAAGCCCAGACTCTTTGGTTTCGCCCCGCAGGCACTTGAAGATGTGCCAACCTCCTTCACATGGCTTTTGGCTTCAACAAGGACGATACCGTGCCTACCTTTTTTCCCGGGTACTATCGCCAAGGCATCCCAGCACGGGCCAAGGCGCGGCCAGAAAGATGAAAGGTTTTCTTTAAGGTGTGATAATCCCACCTGGTTCAAGAACTCTGCGTCTCGATATTCTCGGAAGTTTTGACTCTCAAGCGGTGATTTCCAATCGAACACACCATCCGTAAAATTCTCGAGGGAATGGCTTTGCGCCATCAAATATTGACCGAAATTGATTTGGTATTCCCCATTGATAAGATCCTGGAGGTGTAACCGACTGCCTTTAACAGCTCTTCCAGTATGTTTTCCTGGCATCATCTGGCTCCGAGTTATTTTCCTGATACCCTTCCGGTACCTTCTAAGGGCGTCGAACTCTGCTCCCACATCGCGAGCCCTCCGAGTCTAATTCTGATTTGATCCCGAAAAGGCAATTCCATGGCCTTGGAGATCATTTTATCTTTCCAAATACTATTCGGATTGTAATCGACCAGATAGAGAATCATCTCGACCTTGCTGATATCCCGAGAAAGTTTCATTTTTTTTAACTGAGCCAGTTGCTCCTCTGACCGCTGAACAAGCCCGAGCGCAATTTTCTGTTTAAGAATGAGTTCCATCTCATCGCAGAGTGAATCGAGATTGGTTTTAATGTACTGATAGTACCTCCCCAATTGCTGATCAGCGTCTTGGATGTCATTATTGAGGGCATATTTCACTTCAATCAAAGCCAGTTGCCCAACGGGATTGTTCCCTCCCCGCTTCAAACGTGGCCATTTCAAAGCTAGCAAGTCCCATCTGTCCGAACCGACACCATATTGATTGGCGAGGATAATATATTCCGAGTTGTTGCGCGCCTCGAAATTGTTAGCTCGGATAATCATTTGCTCGTATTCAATTTCCATGCTGTTCTTGCCCCTGCTGGAAACCCGGTACATCAACTCAGGGACAACCGTCAGGTAAGCTTGAACGTCTTCAGGGCTGTTTAGGTATTTGGGAATTGCCAAGCCTTTGGAGAAGGCTTCATGGATTTCCACCTTGTGGTTCGCTCGTAAACAAAGAATGCAGTTGCCCTTGTAATAGATGCCTATCGCTTCATCAGCCGGAGCGACTTCTGGCTTGTGGGGACTATTAAGTTGTCCGCGGAGTTCGAAATGCAGGTCTTTATTGTTCCGCACTAACTCAATTAGCGGCCGGAACAACCCATCTTTCAGACAGAACTTCTCCAGAAATGCCGTCGAGAGAGCCCTGCATCTCGATTCGGTTAACACGTTTACAACACCAACATCCATAATTTCGCCATCCTCCAATTCGGTAACATTTGCGAAAAGTTGGGCGTATTGTTCGGGATGAAACGTATGAACCGGCACAACATGTGCCGGCTTGAGCGCCTCAACCAAACTTTTCAAATGGCGCACGTAGGCATGACCGCTTGTATGCACCTCAATAAGATCGATTTCTTTAGCCGCCAGGAAGTTTCTCAAGTCTGTTTTCTCAAGATACCCATGCCACATGGAGTATAAGGCAATGGCTCTGGTTTGAGCATACAACTTAGCTGCGACGATCCGAAAAATCCGATTGTCTTTTACGAGGACGACTTTATTGTCAGGTTCAGCCTGGATTTCTTCAAACGTAATCCTAGATCGGGAGTATTTTCCGAGGAGCTGTTTATCTTGATCGGCCAACTTCTGGACATGGTAATGGCTGAAGAAGACACGAATCCCATCCCAATTGAACTGAGGGATGTTTGAGGAGATAGCTTGGAGCTTGTCGAGAACGAAGGCTGTGTACAAGTCGATTACCAGAGTTCTTCCAGACCTCCGGGCTGCTCTAAAAAGAGATACTAACCTGTCCAGATTCTGGGAGGAAGTGAAGACATACGCAAGCCCTTGGTGCGTCTTGAACAGATCGGTAAGCGCATTTTCGACGGCGTTCTCGTCAGGAAACAACCCTTCATCGCGCCCTAACATCGACCCTTCCATGATCAGGGCATCGACTTTTTTCGGAGGGCTTTTTAACAACCGGTCGAGCAAGACCATTTTTCGACCGTGACCCCTGAAATCCCCCGTGTAAAAAACGCGCTGATCGTCAGCTTCAATTGAAAAGGCAAACGCGTCAGGTGCGGAATGGTCCATGAGATAAGGCGTGACAGTGAATTCTCCAATAGCAACTGGTTCCCAAGGTTTCATTGATCTGATGTTTTGGGAACTAACGCAAGTGTCGAGGAAGGCGTTGGATACCTCAGCTAAGGCCTGTGTTCCCCGGCTCATAAAAAGTGGTATTCGGGGGTTCACGAGCCGAAGGAATCCGTAATGATCAAGATGGGCATGCGAGATCAGGATGCCATCAGGCACCGGTCCAGTATCGTCATATAAGCCACTCACCGCCGGCAAAACGCGTTTGGAAATGAGGTCGGATAAGGCAGAGTCCCGATAGTTGTCCCATTCGAATGGCGATTGGTCTCTGTTGACCAGAGGCATGCCAACGTCCAGAATGATACGTGTCTTCCCAGAGCTGGAAGTCAATTCGATACATGTCCCGCCGATCTCATGGGTACCTCGATGAATTATTAGTTGCATGTTTGTCGATCACCCTTTATCGTAACGGCGACAAGTCTATTTTGTCCCCCTTGTTGGTCGCTTTGGCATTCTGTGCTTAACATAGAAAGTCTGGAGATCGGGGCAGTCATCATCATCCCGCATCGTTATAAATCCACCAAATCTGATCCGGCGCCAACATTTTTTTCCATCGATGAAAACTGGGTTGTCGCCTTCTTCTGACAAGGAATCAAATTCGGCAGGCATCCCGAGGCCGTTAAGAGCTCGTTGGTCGCACTGGCGGCATACGATTCCAGGGTATTGGCTAGCTAAGCGAGGATTTGGAATTGTCTGCCCGCAAATGCTGCAAGAAGTTTCCATTGTACTCTTCTCTCCCATAATCTCCACCCCTTCAGGGCGGCATAATGATACCCCATCACCTGAAGCCTGACTAGTAGACATCTGGACACTCGTTTCTATCGAGGAAAACGTGGTATTGATCCGTAAAGCTCCTAATGGTCGGATGACTAATCAGATTTGATTTTTGACGGCAAGTTCAGTAATGGGTTACACCACGAGCGAGGGCCGCCGCTTGGATTTCCCGAAACTGATTCCTAGCCACAGAATCGTATGCCTGATAAGAATAAGGATCAAATGATACAGGGTTGTTTGGGAACGTAGATATAACCATTTTCGGTGGAACCGTAACATTGATATGGAACAAGGCGAGAAAACAAAGCTGCGATGTATAAACAAATTATCGAATCTAACACGTCTTCATTTGTTTTTAGTGCCTGTCCGGCAAGTGACCAAATATAATGGTCGTCAAGATACTTTTGATACTCATCGCAAATTGAAAGGGAAACAACATTTGATCGGCCAAGGGCCTTTATATAGTTCGCGAGCATCACTTGCCCGTGTCTCTTAACTTCGACCTGACCTTTTTTGTAGGTCAATCGTTCCGGCAATTTGAAGATCTCGATTATTGCAGGATGAGGGTAACATTCAATTTGAAACCTGAAGTTTCCCGCGTTGCGAAGATGTTTATAGCCTTTGGCTTCCAAGAAAAGTGATAGCTTGACCCCCGCTGGTTCAGGGTAATTTCCCAAATTTGAAGCATGACACGAAGCACCACGTGCTCCATAGTCGACACTTACTAATCTCTCACACTCACGTTGCCCCGAATAGTTGTTTATGACAAGCGGCGCATCTATTGCAACGCCATGGAGTTTGTTCTCGAAGAGAAGCAAGGAACTCAATCGGTCGAATCCTATTACTGCGGGGATTATTTTAGTGACGGTGAGCTGGCTTCCTGATAACTCCCCTAATGAAACCGCCGAAGGATTCTTTTCATTTTTCCATGCAAGGTCGACGCCGGCTAATATCATTTCAACTTTGTCTTTCTCGTTGCCCATATTTTATGTGAATCGCATGCTTAAGTGTCACGCTTGGTTTGGGCGGTAGTCTTTGAGAAATGGCGGTGTAGTAATGCGCCATAGGCAAGAGGACGATTGAGCAACGAGTTTCTATCACGTCTTCGTCCCAGATAAGAAACGATTGCGGCAGGTAGTGAAAGGGAACCAAGTCCACTCGATATTGTGTGATCTCCTTGAAGTACATTCACGAACGAATCGCTCGCGCCGAGAATTGGCAATATATCTAAGAAGACAACCTCGCCCCATGACTCCCGCAGTCGGCTTGAAATATCGTCAATCTCTTCCCTCAATTCTTGTGTTATTGCTTGGCTCCTTTGTTCCCGTAAGTCACTTTCAGCGATAACAGACAGATCAACGCAAAGCCCTTCGATTTTATTCCTGAAGCGGTCAAGTTGAGCACCGTGTTTTTGCTTGAACTTGATGATGCTTGGGATGTCGATATCGCCCATCGGAAAAGGAAATAAATCTTCGAGAATTACCCTTCTATGTGAATCTAGTCGGGCGTACTGTTTATATCCACCGGCGCCAAGTACCTGAAAGCAGGATTCCTCATTTGTGATTGGAACGCTGTTAACTTCAGGTAAACTACCGAGCACACACGCTAGATAAGACATAAAA